>NZ_JBIIDX010000183.1:0-5805 GCF_044238155.1 Aestuariivirga sp.
TCCCTTCACCGCGCTGACCTGGTTCGTCAATGAAGCTGCCAACTACTGCGGCGGCGTCATGGCGGGGCAATTCGTCACCACTGGCACTTGCCTCACGCCGATGGCGGTTTCCTCCGGCGATGCGGTGAGCGCGGACTATGGATTGCTCGGCGTCATCTCATGCAGGATCACGTGAAACAATGATGCTGATTGCTCCGCAACCTCTTACCCATGAGGCCTTCCGGCCCTTCGGCGATGTCATCGAGATGGATCGCTCCAACCCACTCATAATCAATCAGGGGTTCACCCAGCGCTTCAATGACCTTGCCAATGTCGATGTCGAACATGAAGCGGGCGGCATCTGTGTCAGCCTGTTTCTGGGCCAGCCGCGACCGCAGCCCATCATGATCAAACTCATGGAGCGCCACCCGCTGGGAAGCCAGCTGTTCATGCCGATGCAGGACCGGCCGTGGCTGGTGCTGGTGGCAGGCGACGTGCAAGACCCAGCAAGCTATCGCGCCTTCACCGCCTCCGGCCGCCAGGGAGTGAACTATGCACGGAACGTCTGGCACCATCCGCTTCTGGTGCTGGATGCCGACAGCCGGTTCCTGATCATCGACCGCCAAGGGCCGGGGAACAATCTGGAGGAAGTCTGGTTCGCGCCGGAATTCGTGTTCGGACTTACGCCGTGACACGCTTATGGACGCGCCGGCCCCTGACATAGGTGGCGGCCACAGCGCGGTCATCACCCAGCATCATCAACGAAAACAGGACGTCCTCGAGAGAGGTGGAGACCTCCTGGCGGCTCGCCAGCACCGGCGTGGCCATCGGGTCCAGTACCACGAGATCAGCGAACTTGCCGAGGTCCAAAGCACCCGTGTCGTCGCCCATGCCGAGCCGGTCGGCATTGCCGCGCGTCGCCAGGCTGAAAAGCTCCACCGCGCTGGGCTTGTAACCTGCCAGCATCTGCACCTTGTAGGCCTCGCCCATGGTCGCCAGCATGGAATAGCTGGTGCCGCCGCCCACATCCGTGGCAATGCCGATGCCCACGGGCCGCCCCGGCTTGCTCAAATGCGGCATGGACATCAGTCCGGAACCGAGGAACGTGTTTGAGGTCGGGCAGTGAACAACCGTCGAGCCCGACTCGGAGAGCCTTTCACATTCACGTTCCGACAGATGAATGCCATGTGCAAACAGGCTGCGACGACCGAGGAGCCCGAAGCGGTCATAGACATCCGTATAGTCCTTGGCCCAGGGAAACAGCTGGCGCACCAATTCAATCTCGCCCGGGCTCTCGGAAAGATGCGTCTGCATCAGCGCCCCAGGCAGTGTGGCGAGAAGCTCTCCCGCCACACGAAGCTGGGCATCCGTGGAGGTGATGGCAAAGCGCGGCGTCACGGCATAGCGAAGCCGGCCCTTGCCATGCCAGGTGCGGTAAAGGTCCTCGCTGTCGCGCGCGGCACTCTCGGGGTCGTCCTGAACGGCGGGTATGGCGTTACGGTCCATCATCGTCTTGCCGGTCACAAGCGCCATTCCGTGTTTCTCGGCTGCTGCAAATAACGAATGCGCACAGGCCTTGTGCACCGAGCAAAAGGCCAATGCCGCCGTCGTGCCGTGACTGAAAAGCCGATTCAGGAAAAGTTGCGCGGCAGCGTCGGCATGCCTGGCATCCGCATAGCGGCTCTCCTCGGGAAAGGTGAAACGGGAAAGCCAGTCGAGCAGGTCCTTCGCGGGGGCCGCAAGCATTCGGTATTGCGGGAAGTGGATGTGGGCATCGATCAATCCCGGCAATACCAGCATGCTGCCATGATCGTCCGTTTCCGCTTGCCGGAAGGCCTGTGGAAGAAGCGGCTGCGGCCCGCACCAGAGGATGGAGCCGTCATCCCCCGCCACCACGGCGCCACGCGTCTCGTGCACGACACTGCCGTCCGGAGCAAAACTGAGAGTCTGTCCCTTGATGACGAGTGTCACAGCGCCACCCGGTCTTCCAGCCGGAAGCGGAAGATGCGGCAGACCTGCGCGATCGCCATTTCAAATTCCGTCTCCGGGCTGTTGTGGATGCGCGCTTCGAAGCTCTCGAGGATCATCTGCTTGGTGGCGCCCTTCACAGCGAAGATGAACGGAAAGCCGAAACGCGCCTTGTAACGGGCGTTGAGATCGGTGAAGCGGGCAAATTCCTCCGCCGAGAGAGACGAGAGCCCGGCGCCGGCCTGCTCCCTGGTTGAATCATCCGTCAGCCGGGCGCGGGTGGCGAGATCCGGGTGGGCACGGATCAACGCAAGCTGCGCGCCACGGTTGGCGCCACGCAGGGCAGTTTCAAATGCGGAAATCATCTGGTCACGGGAGTCGAACGGACGGGCCGCCCCCGCCTCCCGCGCAACCCAGGGCGAATGCTCTGCCACATCACCGAATGCTGCGATGAAATCAGCCGGAGTCATGGCATTGATGTCGCCAAGACCTGTCATTGCCTGGCGATCCATGTTCCGAGCTTGGCGCGCTCTTCATCTGTGATGCCCGTGCGATTGCCGAGCGGCATGGCCTTGTTGCGCACGGCCTGAACCTCGATCTGCGCGGCATAGCGCCGGAGATCGGCAAGCGTCTCGAGATGAACACCCTTTGGCGCCACCCTGATCGAGGCATCCGTGGGGTTGGCCGCATGGCAGGTGGCACAGCGTTGCTGAACGATCGAGAGTGCTGCCTCATCCGTCACCTCGCCCTGATAGAGAACGAGTCTTGCAGGTTCGGTAATGATCAGCGCCAGCGCAAGCGTTGCACCGATCAGCGGCAGGGTCCAGGCGATATCGGCCTGTCGATCGCCGACCTCGGTGCGCACGAGGAAGTGGCGCGCCAGCCCGCCACCCAGAATGATGAGTCCTGCCAGCGTCCAGGCATGCGGGCTATCGGTCATCATCGGGAAATGATTGCTGATCATCATCACCAGCACCGGCAGAGTCAGATAGGTGTTGTGCAGCGAGCGCTGCTTGCCGGTGGCGCCAAGCGCCGGATCTGGCCTTTCGCCCTTCAGCAGCGCAGCCGTGATCTTGCGCTGGTTGGGAATGATCACCATGAACACATTGGCGGCCATCAGCGTACCGATCAGCGCACCGATATGGATGAAGGCGCCGCGCCCAGAAAACACCGACGTGTAGAACCACGAGAAGGCCAGCAGCATGGCGAACAGGCAGGCGGCCAGCAGCCCGGTGCGCCGCCCCAGAGGCGAGCGGCACAGCGCCGTGTAAAGAACCCATCCCGCAACAAGGCTGGCAACCGAAAGGCCGATGGCCTGCCAGCGCGTCAACGGCATCACCGCGGGATCGATGAGATAGGTTTCCGCCTGTACATAGTAGAGCACCACCAAAAGCAGGAAACCGGTGACCCAGGTGAGATAGGCCTCCCATTTGAACCAGATCAGGTGCTGCGGCAGTTTCTCCGGCGCAGTGAGATACTTCCGTACATGGTAGAAACCGCCGCCATGCACCTCCCAGGCCTCACCGGCCACGCCCGGTGGCAGGCCGGGCGCCTTGCGCAGCGAGAAATCCAGCGCAATGAAATAGAATGACGTGCCGATCCACGCGATGCCGGCGATCATGTGGCCCCAGCGGATCAGCAGATTGGCCCAGTCGAGCGAAACGAGCGGCGAGCCGGACAGCCACCAGGCGAGGCCCAGCGCACCGAAGATGACGGGAAGCGTCCAGGCGATGCCGGACAACGGATCGCCCACTTCATGACGCACCAGGAAATGACGCAGAGCAGCCCCGCCCACGAAGATCAGCCCCACCAGCAGCCAGGCGTTCGGCGCATCGGTGAGCATGGCAAAATGATTGCTGATCATCATCAGCAGCACGGGGAGCGTGAGATAGGTGTTGTGCAGCGAGCGCTGCTTGCCGATCGCGCCAAGCGCCGGGTCCGGGGTTTCGCCGCGCATCAGCGCCGCGGTGATCTTGCGCTGGTTGGGAATGATCACCATGAACACGTTGGCCGCCATCATGGTGCCCGCGATCACGCCGACATGGATGAAGGCGCCGCGGCCAGAAAACACATGGGTAAAGAGAAAGGCCGCAGCCAGGATCAGCAGAAAGACCGAAGCCGCCAGAGCACCACTGTGCCGGCCCAGCGGCGAGCGGCAGAGCCCATCATAGATAAGCCAGCCCATGACGATGGATAGGAGCGAAATCGCAATGGCCGCCCAGGGCGGCAGATCCCGCACCGCCGGATCGATGAGATTTGCGCTGGCGTCGAGATAATAGACCACGGCCAGCAGCAGGAAGCCGGTGACCCAGGTGAGATAGGCCTCCCATTTGAACCAGGTGAGATGTTCAGGAAGGCTCGCCGGAGCGGAGAGATATTTCTGCACGTGATAGAAGCCGCCGCCATGGACCTCCCAGGCCTCGCCGCGCACGCCGGCGGGCAGCCCATCACGCGACCTGAGCGAAAAATCCAGTGCGACGAAATAGAAAGAGGTGCCGATCCAGGCGATGCCGGCAATCATGTGTCCCCAGCGGATGAGGAAGTTCAGCCAGTCGGCGATGAACGGATCGGGCATGGTCCTCTCGTGACTGCGCCTGCCGGGGATCGCTCCCGCGGCAGGCGCTGTTTGGCGTGATGCGCTTACTGCGGCAGCGTGTCGTCGATGCCCTTGATGTACCAGTTCATGCCGAGGATGTCGCCATCTGGCAGCGGCTTGCCGGCCTCGCCCACCACCGTGCCGTCCTGCTTGGTGATCGGCCCGGTGAACGGATGCAGCTTGCCGGTCTTGATGGCTTCGGCCGTCTCTGCGGCCATCTTGGCCACATCGTCAGGCATGTTGGTGTAGGGCGCGAGGCTCACCGTGCCATCCGCCATGCCGTCCCAGGACGATTCCGACTTCCATGTGCCGTCCATCACCTGACCGACCCGGCGCACGTAGTAGGGCGCCCAGTTGTCAATGATTGCAGTCAGCTGCGCCTTGGGGGCGAACTTGATCATGTCGGAGGCCTGGCCGAAGCCCGATGCGCCGGCCTTCTCGGCTTCCTGAAGCGGCGCCGCCGAGTCGGTATGCTGGGACAGCATATCCGCGCCCTGGCTCAGCAGAACCTTGGCGGCATCGGCTTCCTTGCCCGGATCGAACCAGGTGTTGGCCCACACGATCTTCACCTTGAAGTCCGGGTTCACCGACTGCGCCCCGAGCATGAAGGCGTTGATGCCGGCGATGACTTCCGGAATCGGGAAGGAGGCGATGTAGCCGGCGGTGCCGGTCTTCGACATCTTCGCCGCGATCTGGCCGATGACGTAGCGGCCTTCGTGGAACTTCGCATTGTAGGTCGTCACGTTGTCGGCGGTCTTGTAGCCGGTGGCGTGCTCGAACTTCACGTCGGGGAATTTCTTCGCCACCTTGAGCGTCGGCTCCATGAAGCCGAAGGACGTGGTGAAGATGATGTTGCAGCCATCACGCGCCAGGCGCTCGATGGCGCGCTCGGAGTCCGCTTCCGCCACACTGGCGAGATAGGCCGTCTCCACCTTGTCGCCATAGGCGGCTTCCACCGCGAGCAGGCCCTGGTGATGCTGGAAGGTCCAGCCGAAGTCCTCGATCGGGCCGACATAGACCCAGCAGGCCTTGGTCTTGGCTTCCGCCGAGGTCATGGCGGCCGCGAGGCCGAACAAAGCGGCCGCAGCCGACAAGAGCAGTTTCTTCATGTTTGACGTCTCCTTTTTCAGTCGTATTTCTCAACGGTCAGGCACAAACGGCTGGCCCAGGGAGGCCGGCGTGTTTTTTCTCATCATCATCCGGTTGCCGGAGATGATCACGAGAACCACAATGGTGACGATGTAGGGCAGCGAAGACAAGAA
>NZ_JBIIDX010000184.1:0-5802 GCF_044238155.1 Aestuariivirga sp.
ATCGGTAAGAATTGGCCGGTTCCAGCCCATGAATGCATGAAGTCCGCCAAGCCGCGCCACCTGCTCTGCCCCCGGCCGGAGCATGAGATGGTAGGTATTACCCAAAATGATATCGGCCCCAGAGGCTTCGACCTGGTCGAGATAGAGGCCCTTCACTGTTCCAACCGTACCTACCGGCATGAAAGCCGGGGTACGGATCAGGCCATGCAGCGTTCGGACTTCGCCCAGACGCGCCTGTCCATCCTTGCCCTGAAGTTCGAAGCCGAATTCGATCATGGCGCAGGGAATAGCAGGCTCGAGTCGCCGTAGGAATAGAACCGATAATCGTGCGTGATGGCATGGGCATAGGCCTCACGCATCCGCCCAAGCCCAGAAAAAGCGGCCACGAGCATGAACAGTGTGGATTTGGGCAAGTGGAAATTAGTGATCAACAGATCCACCGCACGGAAGCGGTAGCCAGGTGTAATGAAGATCTCGGTCGTGCCAGAGAAAGGCGCGAGACCAGAACTTTCAAGCAACCGCAGCGAGGTTGTTCCCACCGCAACGATGCGCCCACCCCGGCCACGTGCCGCCTTCAGGCGCTCACAGGTTTCCAGGCTCACCTCACCCCATTCGGCATGCATCCGATGCTGCCTGATCTCATCCACTTTCACTGGCAGAAAGGTGCCTGCCCCGACATGCAAGGTTACAAATTCTGTTGATATTCCATATTCTTCTAAGAGTCTTATGAGGTTTGACGTGAAGTGAAGTCCTGCCGTAGGAGCCGCCACAGCCCCCTCCTTTTCGGCGTAGACGGTCTGATAGTCCGCCTTGTCCTCAGCATCTGTCGCACGCTTGCCCGCGATATAGGGTGGCAGCGGCACCTCACCCACCTCAGCAAGCACTCCATCCAGCGCCGGGCCGGACAGAGAAAAGCTCAGGGTAACCTCTCCCGCTTCACCTTTTTCTACAATTACTCCAGCTAGGGATTTGTTTTCGCGTACAAATATAACATTATCGCCCAATTGCAGCTTCTTCGCAGGCTTGGCAAAGGCCTTCCAGCGCTGGCCGTCCATCCGTTGATGCAGCAACACTTCGATCTTGGGGGTCGTCCCGCCGCGCCCGGCCCGGTAGCCTCGCAAGGCAGCAGGGATCACGCGTGTGTTGTTGAATACCAGCACGTCCCCCGGCCTCAGAAGATCGGGCAGTTCCCTGAAAACCCGATCTTCCAGTCGGTCTGGGCGAACGACTAGCAGCTTCGCCGCATCCCGGGGCGACGCCGGCCGCAGGGCGATGCGGTCGGACGGCAGATCAAAGTCAAAGTCGGACAGGCGCATGGTGATTGGCAGATGAGCCCTTCTAGCCAGCGCAGCTACTTGGCGTCCGAAGCTACCTGCATTCTGGCAATGCGGTCCGGTTCGCGTACCGGCTCTCCTCGCTTTATGCCGTCAACAACGGCCATGCCGTCAGTCACCTTGCCCCACACCGTGTATTGCCGATCGAGAAAGGAAGCATCACCGAAGCAGATGAAGAACTGGCTATTGGCAGAGTCCGGATTCTGCGAGCGCGCCATCGAGCAAACACCTCTCACATGAGGCTCGCGTGAAAATTCCTGCTTCAGATTTGCCTTCTTCGAACCGCCCATCCCGGCCCTGCCAGCGTTGAAATCGGAATTGGAAGTGTTGCCATACTGCACATCTCCACCCTGCGCCATGAAGCCTTCGATGACACGATGGAAAACGACACCATCATAGGCACCCTCACGGGCGAGTTCCTTGATGCGCGCCACATGGTTGGGCGCAAGGTCGGGGCGAAGAGCGATTGTCACGCGGCCTTTGGCAGCGCCCTTCGCATCGACGACGTCCATGTACAGAGTGTTCTCAAGATCAGACATTATTTCACCGTTACCTTTACCATCTTGTCGGGGTTCGCAGGGGGCTCGCCGCGCTCAATCTTGTCGACGCAAGCCATGCCTTTTTCATCCACCTGTCCCCAAACCGTATACTGCCCGTTCAGGAAATCGCCATCGGCGAACATGATGAAGAACTGACTGTTTCCAGAGTCTGGGTCGCTTGAGCGGGCCATGCCGACCGTGCCCCGCCGGTAAGGCTCCGGGGTGAACTCTGCCTTGAGGTCGGGTTCGTCGGAACTGCCCATGCCAGTGCCTGTCGGGTCACCGGTCTGCGCCATGAAGCCGTCGATCACCCGGTGAAACACGATCCCGTCATAGAAGCCGGATTTTGCCAGCTTGGTGATCTGGGCCACGTGCTTTGGAGCAAGGTCGGGCCGCAGCGCTATTTCGAAGGAACAGCCTTTGCTCGTTTCGATCTTGATCTTTTCAGCGGCCAGCGCCGGACTCGTGAGAAGGCCGGCGGCCAGTGTGGCCAGAGCCAGTTTCCTGATCATGGGAACTCCTGTTGTTTCTTCTGATGCCGTTCCTGACGGTCCGGCTGACAAATGTCAATGCGATGCCGTGGCAAGCACCGCCGCCATGACTGTTTGCGCCTCTTTCGGGACAAACAGGGAGATGTCACCACCCATTCGCGCGATCTGTTTGACCAGCGAAGACGCTATCATCCGCGTCGCGGGCGACGCCGACAGGAAAACCGTTTCGATGTCAGGAGCCAATGACACGTTCATCTGCGCCATCTGCACCTCATAATCAAAATCCGTTGCATCCCGCAAACCGCGAATGATGAACCCCGCATGATGAGCGCGGGCAGCATCAACGGCAAGGCCACCGAAGGTTGTCACAGAAATCCTCGCGCCCGTATGTTCCGCTATCGGCCGGGTCACTGTCTCCAGCAAAGTCATTCTGGTCTCGACCGGGATCAGCGAGTGCTTGCCATGATGCGTTCCAACCCCCAGCACCAGTCTGTCGGCAAGACGGGCAGCCCGTGCAATGATGTCGAGATGTCCGTAGGTAACGGGGTCGAACGAGCCTGGGTAAAAACCAATGCGTGCCATGTTCAGCGTCCTCGCAATGCCATCCATAAACCACCCCCCAACAGGAAGCAGCCACTGATGAGTTCCAACGCCCTGATCCGGGAGCGGGACAAAAACGCTCCCGCCTTGCCAGCCAGCAGCGCATAGGCGCAGTCGCCTGCTGCTGCAATTGCCATGAAGGTGCCGCCGAGCAGCAGGATCTGCTGCATCGGATCGCTTTCCGGAGCGAGAAAGGGCGGGATCATTGCGCCAAACAGCACAAGCATTTTCGGATTCGACAAGATGACGATGAGGCCCTGCAGGAAGAAACTGCCGTGCGGGCGCGCACGGTCAACCGCCACGGCCAGGTCCCCATGGGCTCGGAACAGCTTGATCGCCAGCCACACGAGATAGGCCGCACCAGCGTAACGCAAGACGTCGAACCATAATCCCATCAATTCAATGGCAGCGCTTAGACCCAAAGCGGCAACGGAGAGCCAGATCAGGAAACCCACCTGGGTTCCCAGAACATTCATCAATCCGGCGCGGTGGCCATACCGAAGACTATTGGCCACGATTACCGTGATGGTAGGGCCCGGCACGAGTGCCAATGCAGCCGCGGCAGCAGAAAAGGCAAGGTAGGATTCGTGGGTCACCGAAGGGTCTCCAGAGCCAAGCAAGCTAGCCACATTCCGACCACCGGAGGCAAGCCTCCAGAAGCACGGACTCCTGGCCTTGGTCTGACAGGCGAACAGTGGCTCCGGGCAGCGTCATCGCACAGTAAGCTTTCAAACCGAAGCAACAGGGTCAGGCAAATACGACGAGCACCCAGCCCCTCCAGCGGTCAGGACTCATCTGTCTCCTCATCCTCGGTGATGTGCTCCACGGATACAACGTGTTCGCCCTCCGCCACATCGATGACGATCACCCCCTGCGTGGCGCGGCCCTTCTTGCCGATATCCCGCACATGCGTCCGGATCAGTTGCCCCCCATCTGTGACCAGCATGATCTGATCACCGTCCTCGACCGGGAAACTGGCCACCAGTGGGCCGTTGCGCTCATTGACAGCCATTGCAACGATGCCCTTGCCGCCCCGCCCGGTAATCCGATATTCGTAAGAGGAGGTTCTCTTTCCGTAGCCATTGGAGGATATGGTCAGGATCACCTGCTCGCCGGCGCCCATTGCAGCATAACGTTCCTGGCTCAGCGTTGTCTCGGCTGGCATCTCCTCATCACCGGCACCCAATGGCGCCTCCGCGTCTTCACCTGAAACGGCACGCGCCATCTTGAGATAGGCCGCGCGCTCCTCCGGTGTTGCCTCGGCGTGGCGCAGGATCGACATCGAAATGAGCCGGTCAGCGTCTTCGAGCCGAATGCCCCGGACACCAGTCGAATCCCGGCCCTTGAACACCCGCACCTCGGCCACCGGGAAGCGGATGCACTGACCCTTCGCCGTCGTCAGCAACACGTCGTCCGCCTCGGTGCAGATCTCGACCCCGGCGATCATGTCGCCTTCATCGAGCTTCATGGCGATCTTGCCCGACCGGTTGATCTGTTCGAAATCTGAAACTTCATTGCGACGTACCGTTCCCGACCGCGTAGCAAACATCAGATATTGACCGGCGGCTGCGGCTGCATCCTCCGGCATTGGCAGGATCGTGGTGATCCGTTCGCCGGCTTCGAGCGGAAGGAGATTGATCAGCGCCTTGCCACGCGATTGCGGGTTGCCCATCGGAAGCCGCCACGTCTTGAGACGGTAGACCATACCCGCAGACGAAAAGAACAGAATTGGCGTATGGGTGTTGGCCACAAACAGCTTGGTGACGAAATCCTCTTCCTTGGTGCCCATGCCCGAGCGGCCCTTGCCGCCCCGCCTCTGGGCGCGATAGGTCGAGAGCGGAACCCGTTTCACGTAGCCGGCATGGCTGACTGTCACCACCATGTCCTCTCGCTGTATCAGGTCCTCGTCTTCCACCTCCCCATCGTTCTCCACGATCTCCGTGCGTCGCGGCGTGGCGAACTCCTGGCGAATGGAGGTGAGCTCATCCTTGATGATGGTGAGCACGCGCTCGCGCGAGCGCAGGATGCTGAGATAATCGGCAATCTCCTCAGCGAGTTTCTCGAGCTCCGCGGCGATCTCGTCACGGCCCAGCGCGGTCAGCCGCTGCAGGCGCAAGTCGAGAATGGCGCGCGCTTGCTCGTCCGACAGGCGATAGCTGCCATCCTCGGTCAGGCTATGGCGGGGATCGGCGATCAGCGCAATCAACGGCGCCATATCACGTGCCGGCCATTGCCGCCCCATCAGGGCCTCACGAGCCTCGGCGGCATCCTTGGCCTTTCGGATCAACGCGATCACCTCGTCGATATTGGCAACGGCAATCGCCAGTCCGACCAATACATGAGCCCGGTCTCGGGCCTTGTTAAGAAGGAACTTGGTACGGCGGGTAATAACCTCCTCGCGAAAGGCGATGAAGGCCTGCAGCAGATCCTTGAGATTCAGCAGCTCCGGCCGGCCTCCGGTCAGACACACATTGTTGATGCCAAACGTCGATTGCAGCGGCGTGAAGCGATAGAGTTGATTGAGCACGATATCGGCCATCGCATCACGCTTCAGCTCAATCACCACCCGCATGCCCTGCCGGTCTGACTCGTCGCGGATATCCGAGATGCCTTCGAGTTTCTTTTCGCGCACAAGTTCGGCAATGCGCTCGATCATCAACGCCTTGTTCACCTGATAGGGTATTTCGGTAATGATAAGCGCTTCGCGCTCCTTGCGGATTTCTTCGGTATGCACACGAGCCCGCATGACCACCGAGCCGCGCCCGGTGTGAGCAGCCGACTTTATGCCTACCCGGCCCAGAATAAGGCCGCCGGTCGGAAAATCCGGACCCGGAATGA
>NZ_JBIIDX010000054.1:0-19718 GCF_044238155.1 Aestuariivirga sp.
AGGAGGCAGGGCTGTCGTGAAAATGAAGCCTGAGGCAAAGCTCCTGACGAAGTCGCAAAGTGCCGTCGAACCAGTGATATAGCCGCCCACTACACCGAAGGCCTTGCCAAGCGTTCCCTCAATTACCGTAATTCGGTCCATCAGCCCTTCGCGTTCGGCAATGCCGCCCCCGCGGGCACCATACATCCCTACGGCGTGCACCTCGTCAAGATAAGTGAGGGCGTTGTACGCCTCGGCGAGATCTACGATTTCATGGATTGGGCTAACATCGCCATCCATGGAATAGACGGACTCGAAGGCGACGAGTTTTGGACGAGACGGATCAGCCGCTCTCAGCAGACGCTCCAGGTCAGCAATATCATTGTGCTTGAAGATATGGCGTTCTGCCCTGCTGTGCCGAATTCCCTCGATCATCGATGCATGGTTTCCGGAGTCGGAAAATACAATGCAATTTGGAATTGCCGATGCGAGCGTGCTCAGTGCTGCCCAGTTTGATACATAGCCTGAGGTGAACAGCAGTGCGCTTTCCTTGTGGTGAAGATCAGCAAGTTCACGCTCTAGTTCAACGTGGTAATGGTTGGTACCGGAGATGTTTCGGGTACCGCCAGCACCGGCGCCGCAGCGATCGATCGCTTCATGCATGGCAGCAAGTACTTTTGGATGCTGGCCCATTCCAAGATAGTCATTAGAGCACCAGACGGTGATGTCGCTCTGACTCGTACCGTGATGTTTGGCACGGGGAAAATGCCCGCGCTTGCGTTCAAGATCGGCAAACACGCGGTAGCGGCCTTCAGCTTGCAGTTTTTGAAGCTCCGAATTGAAGAAGGTTTCGTAATCCATCTTGTCCTCACCGGGGAGGGGGATCTCTTGCTTGGGTATCGTCAAGCTCATGGCGCCAGTCTCTTGCTAAGTGCGGTATAGTTCAGATGTGGTGGCTCGACGTTGCGAGATTTTGCCGCGCCAGATCGGTGGGGCAAGCTCCACCGCCACAATTTATCAACGGGCAGCGGCAACATGAGGAACCAGTGCTCAAGGACTGCAAGGCAGGCCAGCGCAGCGAGTAGGGAATAGCCAGTCTGTGTTGCCGGGTCAGACGAAGTAACAGCCAGCATTAGAAGAAGCACGGCTCCTGTAGTGGCGGCCGTCACGGATATGGGAAAGAGCAAATTCATGGGCTTGTGCGTCAGGAAGCTCTTTAAGACCTCCATGTGCTTTGGTACGAATTCGGCGCTAACATTGCGGACGCCAAGAAAAACGTTGAGTCTTGCGCTCAAGTGCATTCCCCACAGGAGAAGGTATGCCCACAAACCCCACTGATTGGCTGATTGCCAGCAGAGCAGTGCGATCAGGACGGCGCCAACTACGATGGCGATCTCGTGCCAGAGATTGACAGCTATGGCGTGTCCAAAATGACTCCATCCTTTGCAGCCCGGGGCACAAGAGGTTTTGCGTGGGCCTGTGATGAAGCCAGTATAGAGACTCAGCTCTTGCCAGCCCCATGCTGCAACGCCTGCGGTGAATGACGCGTAGACCGCGATGGTAGAGGTGTCAGCCGCCCCGAGCCAGATGTTCAGAAGTGCGCACAACAGAAGAAATGTAGCGCCTGCCATGCTCCACCGGAAGGTGCGCACAGGTAGCTGATCAAGATAGAAGATCACTCCCGTAGCAAACCACCACAAGAAGAGTGCGTACAGGATAGGCAGGAAATAATCCATCACTCGGCCATTACCAAGTTGGCGCAAGCCGGACGTTGCCCGGCAGCGGATTGGATTTGGTGGGGATCAGGAAGAGACGAAAGAACGTCCATCCAGCTGCGGCAGCTGTTCGAACCTTGCCAAATCGTGCCGTAAGGCCTCCCTTTTTCTGCCACCCTGCGGCACGGTCATTGATTTTCCTCAGTTTTTCAAGGCCCGCGAAGAAGGCTGGATTATCAATGTCGATTTCGAGTGGAAAGACCTGACGTGAAATCTGCGAGGTGATCTTGAAGACTTTGTATCCATATTCGGTTGGGTCAATGTCGAGAGCCTCGTGAAAATAGGGTCTCTGATGATCGCGGACATACATGGTGGCAAAAACAGCCAGCAGAAAGAACTTTACCCATAGTTTGTTTATGCCACTCAGGAGCTCTGGGTGGGCCCGCATAATCAGCGCGAAAGCTTCGCCATGCCGGAACTCATCATTGCACCACAACTCAAACCATTTGAAGATCGGATGAATCCTCTTGTCTGGATTGGCCTGCAGGTGGCGGTAAATGGTTATATAGCGCGCATAGCCAATCTTCTCGGACAGATATGTTGCATAGAAAATAAATTTTGGTCGGAAGAAGGTGTACTTTTTGGTCTTTGTCAGAAAACCGAGATCGACGCCTATCTTGAAGTCCTTGAGAGTGTCGTTGATGAAACCTGCATGGCGTGACTCGTCACGGCTCATTAGGCGAAAGAGTTCGCACATATCCGGATTGGTTCCGCGTTTGCGCATTTCGGCGTAAAGTACGCAGCCTGAAAATTCAGCAGTCAGCGAGCTGACCAGAAAATCTACGAATTCGCGGCGCAGACCTTCTGGCATGCTTTCTAGCGTTACGTGATCCCACTCAGCGTTGCGCCGGAAGTGTGTTTTGTTTGGGTCGCTCTGCATTTCAGCGATGAGCGCATCCCATTCCTTACGCACGGGGGTTACATCGAGTTTGTCGAGAGCCTTATAGTCCGTTGTATAGAAGCGTGGGCTTAGGACGGTGGATTCCTGCGCTTTTGCGAGTGTGTCGGCAGGCCGGAGTCCGATTGTTTCGATGGTCATAGGTCATCCCCTGAGAAGCTGAATTCCAGAAGTTCCATGAATTCAAGGTCACCAGTAAGCCTTGTCCACTTCCGTTCAAGCCAATTAGCACGTGTAATTGTGACCTTTCGGCGTTCCATGGCTGTTTCGCCGTATGGAACTATGATGGGTTTTCCGTGAACGAGTACTTCATCACCTGGTTCGACCGTGACGCCGTCATCTAGCTCGACGTGGGCTGCAAGGCTCTCAAAGGTATTCGTGATGCGTACAGTGCACATGGCCTGTTCGACGGCGGCTGGAGCAAAAGGATTAAGCATCAGCTGTTGTCTCCTCCGGTTTGCAGGAACTTCGCGAAGATCTGGGCATTGTCCTGACCGTAAGCATTGAGGTCAAGTGTCACACCTGTGATTGTATCAGTGAGAAGCAACTGTCCGTTGTGGGCTTTATCCAGCCTGTATGCGGCTGAGATGTCGCCATCGCCTGTACGTCTCAGGCGATTGAGCCCCCGAAGTATGCCGGGAATGAAGCCTTCGCGATCGGCTATGGCTATTGAGCCCCCGGTTTCAGCGTCAATTATCTTGATCGAGCCTGTGGTGTCGTGCTCGAAACGAATAAGTCGGCTATCCTTGATATCGGACAGGGCGGCTGCTCTTTGAGGCTCGAATCCTGCAATCCTGGCACCAGCAACCAAGACCAGAGAAGCGGCCACCATGGCGACAGCAACAAGTGTTGGAAGTTGTGGACTAGATCTTAGATTGCTCTGACGGGTCATGTCACGCTGCGACAGCTTGAGTTTTGAGTTTGGGCAGGCCGTTGGCACGAGTGATTTCGTTTTGTGGCATTTGTAGTCCGTTCAGCGCGCCGGCGAGAAGGCTGGCAACTTCATCAGCATTCGGAATGCAGCGGAGGCATGGTTCGGGGTTGGCAAAGTGGAATGGCCGCGCATGGGGCCAGAGCATGAGATAGGCGACGCGTTGTCCTTTACATACCTTTAGCGGAAGGTCACCTGAACCGTTTCTGAAGAGCCGTAGGGATGCGCCATCAATCTGTCGGAATGGTAGGTTGATGCTGACGGGGAGTGCCATGCCGACCCGAAAAACCAGACGTTTGTTTGTTATTGAATAGACGCTGGTGCGTCCGCTGAGCCAGGCCAGACCCGTCAGCATGGCTGCCGCTACAAGTCCCATTGCCATCATCCAAAGCAAAGGTTGGATTGCGACTGTTGCAGGAACACCTTCGGCAAGTCGTAGCACAACCGAAAGTATACCCAGTGCTGCAAAGTACCAGATCACCTTGCGGGCGTGAAAAGCATGAATCGCAAGGTCTTGCCAGCGCGGTGAGCCCTGCCACAACAGACGCTCTCCCGGAGGCAGTACCTGTGGCAAACCGCGTTGCGGCTCAAAGTCGAAATCATCGTGGTTTTGGCTCATACGAGGGGCTCGGCTCGTTCTGGCAATGCGTAGAGATGGCCCCCAGAATAGTAGGCACAGATCTTGTCTTCCTCTAGCCGTGTGACCACATCCGGATTACGGGTGCCCGGCACCTTTATGAATTGCTTTGAAGTGATCGACTTGACGCCGACCTGTCGCTTTGAGGCTGATATACGAGCCAAAGTTGTTGGCAACAAAACGTTTCGCCTCTGACCATCCTTGTCGCGTACCTCCACCTCTAGGTAGCGCATGATATACTCTGCAACGTCTACCCACACATCGCGAACCGTTCCGCCAATCTTCCCATCTGCTCCGACAACGTCCATACCGCGAGGGTCCGGATCGCGCTCTTCGATGTGCCATCCATCCGTTTTGCGAAGTGGCACTAATTTCGGTGTACCGTGAACTGTTGCATCTGGAATGTCGAGACGCTCGGCATAGGCGGCTGGGCCAATGCCATCGATCATTGGGTCTCCGTCTGGTTCAAGTGGCGCTCCCGGCCATGGCCCGATTGGCGTCGCTTTCACAGGTCGCCCATCATGAGGCTCGGCTCTGGGGGCCTGTACGGTTGATCCGTCCGACAAGAGGTAAGTCTTAGGTGTAGGTACTGGTGGCCAGCCCTGAACCACAACGTGGCTTGAGCGATCCGAGTCGAGTGGATAGCCCTCCCGTTTACCTTCGCGGTGCAGATAGATGATGATGACTGCGAGGAAGCCCCAGAATACATAGAGCACCACTTGGGCGACATCGATATATTGAGTAAAGGCTGCGGACATCGTTGTTCTCCCTTGCTCAGCCTGGATATTGTGCCAAGCCAAAGCCTGGCGGTCTGCTCGCTCGCTTTCCGCCGCTTCGGACCATTGGCCCGATCACGGCGAGGGTGGCGAACAAAAATATGATCTCGATCTGATAGACGACGATGTAACCGCTAGCTGGTCCCCTGAAGGCCTCGCCCAAGACTCCACGATCGCCTAGTTCTGATATCCCATCCCTCAGCATTCCGGACAGACCGACGGCAACACCCGCGGCAGTCGCCTGTACGCCACCCCAAGCGCCTATAGCAAAACCGCTCAATCTGCCTGAGCCACTCGAGGCTAGGTCCATAGCAGCGGTCAGCATGCCAACCGCAAACAGCCCGCTGCCCATACCGACAAAGAAACTGCTGGTCTGGAAGAGGGCAGCTAAGCCGAGGAGAGGTGCGAAGATGATGCCGGCAAACGAAGCAATCCCAGCAAGCAAGCCCATCGAGGCTAGCCGATAGGGGTCGCCTCCTCGGCCAAGCAGGCGTGCTGAAAGTGCAAAGCCTGTCAGTGTGCCTGCTGCAAGTGTTGCAGACAGCCAGGTTGTCTGGCCGACGGTCATGGCAAAGACCTGACCACCGAAGGGTTCAAGAAGAATGTCCTGCATGCTGAAGCCTGCCGTACCAAGCCCTACGGCTACCAACAGTCGCTTGGATCGGCCTGCTGCTGCAAACCGCGCCCACGCCTCTGAGAAACTCACGCGTGTTCGTCCAGGTGCGGTAACTGAAGGGTTACGGAGTTCCTGCTTCCACATTGCAATACAGTTGAGGACCACGGTTATGACCGCTACAGCCTGGATGATCTGGATCAGACGAACTGCGCTGAACTCGGCTAGCAGGCTACCAAAGATCAGGGCACTTGCTACCATTCCCAAAAGCAGCATCACGTAGAGTAGCGCGACGACTCTTGGGCGGCTTTCTTCCGTGGCAAGGTCGTTGGCAAGAGCGAGGCCGGCAGTCTGTGTGATGTTGATGCCGGCCCCGATCAAAAGAAAGGCAAGCGCGGCACCGATTTCACCCCACACTGCGGAGCCATGGCCCTGGCCCGTCAGTACCAGCAAGGCGAAGGGTAAGATCGCAAAGCCGCCGAACTGCATCAGCGTGCCGAACCAGATATAGGGTACGCGCCGCCATCCAAGCAGTGAACGATGGGTATCAGACTTGAGTCCGATCAGGGCGCGGAACGGCGCAAACACGATTGGCAGCGACACCATGAGTCCAACGAGCCAGGCCGGCACTCCAAGTTCAACAATCATCACCCGGTTGAGTGTGCCCGTTAGAAGAACGAATGCCATACCAATTGAAATCTGGAACAAGGAGAGACGCAGCAGTCGACCGAGTGGCAGCTCCACAGTAGCGGCGTCTGCGAAAGGCAGAAAACGCGGCCCCAGCGTTTGCCAACCACTTACCATGCTGCGGCTGAATTTTTTCATCGAACGACAAGTTCCTGAGCTTGGGATATGTAAAAGCCACTGTTGATGAGTTTCGTTCGACCAAGTCCCCAAGCCTGAAGCTGATCCTTTTGCAAGATCGCCGCCTGCAGAGCGGCATTGCCGTGAGGTACGATGCGGGGAGAGCGATCACTGCGTGGGAATAGCTTACCCACCATGTGCATCAGAGCAAGTATTGGGGTGCGTGGCGCATAAGTGAAGTGAATGGTCTGTCGGCTCATCGATGATAAACGGGCAAGCATGCTGATCATGTCAGGCAGGCTGTAATGAATCAGGGAGTCCATCGCGACGACATGATCGAAAGAGCCAAGACGTAGCTCAAGCATATCTCCAGCGATGAATTGAATTCGACCTTCGCCCATACGCTCGGGCAGCCGCTCTCTTGCAATGCCGATCAGTGTTGGGGAAATGTCTACAGCTGTCACGTCCGCACCACGGCGCGCGGCCTCAACAGCAAGCGCTCCTGTGCCGCAGCCTGCATCAAGAACGCGCAAGCCGCGCATATCATCCGGCAGAAACGAGAGTAAAGTGGCGCGCATCTGGTTGCGGCCAGCCCGCACCGTAGCGCGAATACCGCTTACAGGGGCGTCTGAAGTGAGTTTGGACCACGCCACAGCAGCTGTACGGTCAAAGTAGGTTTCAAGTTCGCTTCGTCTCTCGAGGTAGCTGTCGCTCATCAGTCAAACCCCAAAAAGTCGAATATGTCGCGGTCTTTCATGGATCGTGCCTCGCAGGGTTCGGATCCAGCCCAAAGCTCTGCCGCAAGCCTCATGTATTCTTTTTGGACAAGCTCTACTTCTGGGCTTGGTGGCATTTCGAATAGCGTGGATTTTTTCAGCCGACTTACTCTGATTGCATCGACATCCGGAAGATGCGCAAGACGTCTTAGGCCAGTCGCTTCGGCAAAACGATCAATCTGATCCGTGTCTTTTGAGCGGTTGGCTATGACGCCGCCAACCCGAACACCGTAATTCTTGGCCTTTGCATTGATAGCCGCAACGATCCGATTCATCGCGAAAATCGAATCAAAATCATTTGCCGTAACGATAAGAGCGCGGTCGGCGTGCTGGAGGGGGGACGCAAATCCTCCGCATACGACGTCACCGAGCACATCAAAGATCACCACATCGGTTTCTTCCAACAGGTGATGCTCCTTCAGCAACTTTACAGTCTGGCCAACGACATAGCCGCCGCAGCCAGTTCCCGCTGGTGGGCCGCCGGCTTCAACGCACATAACGCCGTTATAGCCCTGAAATACGAAGTCTTCCGGTCTCAACTCTTCAGAGTGAAAGTCTACCTGCTCGAGTATATCGATCACCGTTGGAACGAGGCTCTTGGTGAGCGTGAAAGTGGAGTCATGTTTAGGATCACAACCAATTTGCAGAACTCGTTTACCGAGCTTGGAGAAGGCTACAGAAAGATTGGAAGATGTCGTACTTTTGCCAATGCCTCCTTTTCCATAGACCGAAAAGACCTTAGCATTACCGATGGTGGCATTCGGATCGAGGTGGACCTGAACGCTGCCTTCTCCATCCTCTCGGAGAGAGGTTTTGGATTTCGGCTTTCGGTCGATCACCAATGTCATGCTGCGGCCTCCACGCCAATTCCTTCGAGCTTATCTTCAAGTTCTTCGCCTGCGCGTTGTAGCGCGGCCAGTGTTTCCGCATCAGGCGACCAGAATTCGCGTCGCTGAGCTTCAAGAAGTCGGTTCACAACCTTCACGGCTGCTTTTGGATTGAGTGCTGCAAGCCGGTCGCGCATCGACTCGTCTAGCACGTAGGTCTGTGTAAACTGCTGATAGACCCAAGGTGCGACTTGTCCCGTGGTGGCTGACCAGCCAACCGTATTGGTAAGGTGACATTCAATATGGCGGACACCTTCATGGCCGTGCTTGAGCATGCCTTCGTACCATTTTGGATTGAGAACGCGGGTGCGGGATTCAAGTGCAACCTGGTCGGCAAGGGTTCGCACAATCCCAGTCCCTCTTGTCTGATCTCCAATATAAACTGGTATAACTCGACCTTGCTGCTTTTCTGCTGCCCGGCTAATCCCGCCTAGAGAGTCGAAATAGTGATCAACAGTCGTCACGCCAAGTTCGACTGATTCGAGATTCTGATAGGCGAGGTCGACGCCGGACAGTACAGCCGCCATGATCTTGGGGTGGGCGGTGGCTTGTCCGCCGCGTCCATGAGCAAAACACTTACGCGCAGCGAATACTTCGCCTAATTCGCTCTCGTCCTCCCAGCGTCCACTGTCGATGAGCATGTTGACATTTGAGCCATAGGCGCCATCAGCATTACTGAATACACGCAGTGAAGCAGTCTCCAGATCGCAACCTGTTTGCGCCATATGTGCAATTGCGTGTTTTCGAATAAAGTTCATGTCGGTCGGTTCGTCAGCTGCTGCAGCCAGAAAGCAGGCCTCTGCGAGCATCCGGGTCTGAAGTGGTAATAAGTCCCTGAAGATACCTGAAAGGGTGAGCATAACGTCGATGCGTGGTCGACCGAGCTCAGTGAGTGGAAGCAGTTCCGCTCCACACAGGCGCCCAAAACTATCAAAGCGTGGGCTTGCACCGATTAGCGCAAGCGCTTGGGAAATTGGTCCACCTTCAGTTTTGAGGTTGTCGGTTCCCCAAAGTACAAGAGCAATTGTCTCGGGAAGGGCTTTGCCATTCAATACGTGAGTTTCGAGCAAAAGATCGGCCTGGCGTGCACCATCCCTGACCGCAAATGCAGATGGCAATCGGAATGGATCGAAACCGTGGAGGTTTCGACCAGTTGGCAGAATTTCGGGGCTACGTATTAGATCACCCCCAGCAACTGGTCGTATGAAACGGCCATCTAGTGCGCGCATGAGCGCGGGTAATTCATGATCCTCTGCAAGAAGTTTTTCCATTGAAACAATATCGGCGCCCTCCGTGCTCTGGGCAACTTGTTCAATTGTCTCGCGCCGTGCTTCTGGGCTCATAATTTCACCCACTACATGAAGACCATGTGGAATGAGAGTGTATTCGAGTTCCAGTATACGAATCTGAAGATCCTCAATGAATGGTCCCGATTCAGTTGGGGACCAGGCAGGAGTTGGCTTGCATAGGTTGACCTGAGCAGCTTGTGCCTGAATGAGTAACGACAGTTCCGCGGTCTCCGACGCGTCTGGTTCAAGGCCGCGCCATCGCCCGATTGAGGCCTTTAGGTCGATAAGTCCACGATAGAGACCAGCCTGCGCAAGTGGAGGTGTGAGGTAGCTTATCAGTGTTGCGCCTGCACGTCTTTTTGCAATGCTACCCTCGGAGGGATTGTTGGCGCAATAGAGGTATACATGTGGCAGGTCGCCGATAAGTCGATCAGGCCAACAGGCTGCTGAGAGTCCTGTTTGCTTACCCGGCATAAACTCGAGCGCACCATGAGTGCCGAAGTGTAGAACGGCATTGGCTGCAAAGTCTTCTCTCAAGTAACGATAGAATGCCGAGAAAGCATGTGTAGGCGTAAAGCTCTTCTCAAAGAGCAACCGCATTGGATCGCCTTCGTAGCCGAATGCTGGTTGAATCCCAACGAGTACATTGCCAAAGCGTTCACCCAATACATGGATGCCGCTACCATCTGACTGTTGCCGGCCTGGTGCAGGCCCCCATTGTGCTTCAATTTCGGAAAGCCATTCTTCTCTGCGTACGTGATCGTCAACTGAAATGCGCGTCAGTACGTTGGCATCGCTGCCATAGCGTTCAGAGTTGCCATTTAAAAGCCGATCTCGAAGGGTCTCGAGATTTTCAGGAAGATCAACGATGTAACCCTCGGTCTTCAGTGTTTTGAGTGTATTATACAGAGACTGAAATACTGAGAGGAATGCTGCTGTTCCTACAGCCCCCGCATTCGGTGGAAAGTTGAACAGCACAATAGCTATTTTGCGTTCTTGCTTGGGTGTGATCCGGAGTTCGATCATGCGACTTACGCGTGCTGCCAACATCGCGGCGCGTTCTGCATGCACGCGCATGCCACGTTCACCACTGTCGGTAGCGCTTCTGCCACCAAAGACGACGCCTCCGGCAGCGCCATCAAGTTCGGGGATGGCGACCATCATCGTGGCTTCAATTGGATGAAGGCCGCGTGGAGAGGCCTCCCATTCTTCTAAAGTCTGAAACTCAACGGGTTGAGCTGCGATATAGGGCACGTCAAGTTCCGCTAGTATATCTTCAGCTGCTCTCGCGTCATTATAGGCAGGACCACCTACAAGCGAGAAGCCGCTGAGTGAAACAAGCGCATCAACAGTCGTTTTCCCGTCTCGCCTAAAAAAGCGTTCAATCGCAGGCCGCTGGTCAAGCCCAGTCGCAAAGGCAGGTATCACCTTAAGACCTCGCGTTTCAAAAGCAGCAATTACACCGTCATAATGCGCCGTATCACCAGAGAGTACATAAGACCGCATGAGTAACAGTCCTACCGTTCCCCTCTCACCAGAAGGTGGGCCGGGGAGATTCGCGGCGGTTTCGCTCATTCTCTTCGGAAGCCGGGGATGATAAACACCAACTTCAGGGTAGGAGAGTGGTTCTACGTATTTGATTTTTTCACGCAGTTCTTTTCTAGTGCCATCTGCGTATCGCGCAGTGAGAAAGCGTACGAGCTGACCTATGTTCTCTTCTGATCCGGCAAGCCAATATTGCATGGCAAGGAAATATGCCCGTAGATCCTGGGCAGTGCCGGGAATGAAACGAAGAATCTTGGGAATGCGCTTCAGCAGTGCAAGTTGCCTTTCGCCGGCTGAGGCGCTGCTTGCCGCACCCTCAGCTTTTGCGCCGCGTAGCTTCTTGAGGAGGTTTACAAGCGCTCCCTGGCTTCCGCCCATGACGAAACGTCCCATACGCGTGAGCTTGACGACTTCGCCAGACGACATAAAGCATACCATCGCATCACAGGTCTCCCGCCTAGCCTTAAGTGCTGGCAGCACGGCTTGGATATGATCCTCCATGAACAGCATGGTGGCGATGACGATGTTTGATTTTTCAATATCAGAAATGCACTCTTTGAGTGATAGGGGATTGGCACTCCAGCCTGAGGCAGCATGAACGCTAAGCGAAAGCCCCGGAATGTCACGCGCTAACTCCCGGCGCAACCGGGCAATAGCTGCTGTCAGGTGGTTATCGAGCGTCACGATGGTTACATGCATCGGCTGTTCACCGACTGTAGTAGGATTTGGCATCGTAGAGCGTCTCAACAGTAATCAGGCTTAGCCCTCGTTCTGCGGCAAATTTTTCTGTGTTTCGCCTTGCCTTTCCACGAACGAAGAAGGGAACTTTCTGTAGCTCGCGTTCCGCTTCTGGAGACCATCCGCTTGCAGCGGGATCGCGGGATTGAGCCTGTGGACGCACTGCACCATGACCAAGATGAGAAGGAGCAGCTCGATCATTGAATTCAAAGTCATTTCGGAACATATGAATAAGATGTTCCTCGAGCCCCATCATTAGTGGATGCACCCAACTGTCAAATATTACGTTAGAACCCTCAAATCCCATCTGTGGTGAATAGCGCGCCGGGAAGTCTTGAACATGTACGGGTGCCGAAATTACTGCGCATGGAATGCCTAGTTTCTTGGCTATGTGGCGCTCCATCTGGGTACCTAGCACCAGCTCTGGCTGCACTTGGGCCACCTTTGCTTCAACCTCAAGGTAATCGTCGGTAACTAGTGCTTCGAGACCGAGTTCTTCTGCCTTGGCGCGCACTGGACGGGCAAATTCCCGCGAGTAGGTACCCAGACCGACGACATCAAACCCCAGTTCTTCCTTTGCAATCCTCGCGGCTGCCAACGCATGGGTTGCATCTCCAAAAATGAATACGCGCTTGCCTGTGAGATAAGTCGAATCAACAGAGCGTGAATACCATGGCAGTCTTGCGGCACTGTCTGCCGCTGAGACCGCAGCATCAATTCCAGCCAGTCTAGTAACTTCAACAACAAATTCCCGCGTTGCCGATACGCCGATGGGCACAACAGTGGTCATGGGTTGCTTGCAGTTCCGCTCCAGCCAGCGGCCCACTGTCTCCGCAATTTCAGGATAGAGAACAACGTTGAAGGCTGCTTGCCCAAGGCGACGGATGTCGTCAGGCGTTGCGTTCAACGGTGCGACAACATTAATCGTTAAACCAAGCTCCTCTAGCAGTTTTGTGATTTCTGCAAGGTCATCACGATTCCGAAAACCCAAGGCCGTTGGCCCAAGGATGTTGCAGCTGCGTGGATTAAACTCAGTGGCATTATCGCGCGGTGCGCAGAGAGTTCGTACAATCTGGTAGAAGGTCTCTGATGCGCCCCAATTTTCTTTTTTTTGATAGGATGGAAGCTCAAGTGGTATTACTGGTACCGGAAGTTGGAGTGCTTTCGCTAGCCCGCCCGGGTCATCCTGGATGAGTTCTGCGGTACAGGAGGCGCCAACAATAATAGCTTGTGGTTTGAAGCGTTGGTATGCATCAGCACAGGCAGTCTTGAACAACTCTGCAGTATCGCCTCCCAGATCACGTGCCTGAAAGGTAGTATACGTGACGGGTGGCCGCGTGGTGCGACGCTCGATCATGGTGAATAGGAGATCGGCATAGGTATCGCCTTGTGGCGCATGCAATACATAATGCAGACCCTTCATCGCGGTCGCTATGCGCATTGCGCCAACATGAGGCGGGCCTTCATAGGTCCACAGGGTGAGTTGCATTACCTACACCCCCAGCCGTGTCTGTCTGTCGAGCGGGCGTGAGAACAAACGTGCCAGATCGCCGGCCTGTTCATAGCCCTGGATAGGTGTGAACACGAGTTCAATCGACCACTTGGTGGTATATCCTTCCGCCTCAAGTGGATTGGCGAGACCCAGTCCGCATACTATGAGATCAGGTTTGGAAGCTCGGCAACGGTCAAGTTGTTTTTCTACATCCTGCCCCTCACTAAGCCGGCAGCTTGCTGGTAACTGGCCGATCTCCTGAGCGAGGTGCTGGCGCTGTAGATACGGTGTTCCTGCCTCAACGGGTTCCATTCCAAGTTCTTGAGAGACAAAACGCGCGAGCGGCACTTCCAGTTGCGAATCGGGGAAAAAGAAGATGCGTTTTCCATTCAGTAACTGGCGATGCGGTTCGAGTGCCATCCGAGCACGGTTGATCCCGGCCTCAGTTGCATGACGAAGTTTTGCATCGGTTACACCGAAAGCGTCGGCGGCCGCCCTAAACCACTGCGTCGTTCCTTCTGCTCCCAAAGGAAACGTGGCAGGGATGTGGCGAGCGCCGCGTTCTTCTAGCGCGCGTGCAGTGTCGTTGAGAAAGGGCTGTGCTAGCAGATATCGCGTACCGGGCCCGACCGGTGGCAGATCATTAGCTTGACGCGAGGGCAGAAAAGCTACGTTGCCAAGGCCCATGTCAGAAAAGATCCGCCGGAATTGATCTTCGACCACATCGGAGAGTGCCCCCGCCACAAGGAGCGGGGGCACGGCGCCGGAGGCTGGAAGGGGGGAGAAGGGTACCAGCGCGGCTAAACAAGCATCTTCGCCCTGCGTAAAGGTGGTTTCGATCCCGCTACCGGAGTAGTTCAACACCCTTACTCGAGGCGAATGAATTTGTGAGAGACGCGCCGCGGCGCGCTTGAGGTCGAGTTTAATGACTTCGGACGGGCATGACCCGACGAGGAATAGCATCTTGATGTCAGGACGGCGTTCAAGCAGGCGGTTGACCACCTTATCCAATTCAGTGTCGATTTCAGACAACCCAGCCAAATCGCGCTCATCAATAATTGCGGTTGCAAAGCGCGGTTCGGCAAAAATCATGACCCCGGCCGCGGACTGGATAAGATGTGCGCAAGTGCGTGAGCCAACTACAAGGAAGAATGCATCCTGGATCTTACGATGAAGCCAGACGATGCCGGTTAGTCCGCAAAATACCTCTCGCTGTCCACGTTCACGCAAAACGGGGACGTCGGCACAGCCGTTTGCTGCGGAAGTGTTCGCGGGTCGGAAGGGTAAGTTCATGATGCCGCCTCCACCGTACCCAGTCGTGCAGCCCGAAGTTTGAGTAAAAACTGTCCTGCATTGATCACATAGGCGGCGTATGCGACGAGAGCGAGAATCAGGAGGTCGGTTTCATTGAGGCTGCCTGACAGTAAGGACACTAGATAGGCGGTGTGCAGAGCGATCACGATGAAGCTCACCGCATCCTCCCAGAAGAATGCTGGCGCGAAGAGATATCTGCCAAAGACATCCTTTTCCCAGAGCGATCCTGTGATCATTATCGTGTAGAGAAGTAATGTCTTGAGGATGATGGACAGGTTGGCGATTGCGGCGCCATCTCCCGTGATGAGCGTCCGAAGAACCAGCGCAAGGCTAACCAGAAAGACCAGGAACTGCAGTGGCGCCAACACGGCCTGTACGCGGGTCCAGGGCGAAGAGTCGCGCCGCTGCCTTTCGGCTTCCGTGTAAAGCCCTTTGCTTAGACCGAGCTGGCGGCGAAGCACTTGCATTGATCGCTCCCCGGGCCCGCTACACTCCCGCTGGTGGCGGGGCGCAGGATTGTGGCCCTGAGATTGAAAGCTAACCGCCACCCATTAATGTGTCAATACATGTTGACGTCAGAAAAAATCGACATAGGATCTGGACAGACTGCCATGGGGGCGATAGCCTCTCTGACCGTGGAGTGGGCTTGAGAGTGATGACCACGCCGAGACCATCGGCCCGAAAGACCAGCGGGAGGCCTTCTCCGGCGAAAGGGCTGGTGCGCCCTTGAATGACGCCCCGCCATTGCCGCGCGTCGCGACAAGCGTGGTGGACGCCTTCGGCCAGGCCTTGCTGGCGGGCGATGGCAGCGATGCCGGACTGCTGGTGGAGGAACTGCTGGCCGACGGCCTGCCGGCCGAAACCCTGATGATGGACCTGCTCGCCCCGGCGGCACGGCTGCTCGGGGGCCAGTGGTGCGACGACCGAATCGACTTCGTGGCGGTGACCCTGGGACTGTCGCGCATCCAGCAGGTGCTGCGCCGGCTGCGCATGCCCGCCCCGCCACATGGCGAATCGCGCGGCCGGGTGCTGCTCGTGCCGGTGCCGGGCGAGCAGCACAGCTTCGGCCTGCGCCTGGTTGAGGAGATGCTGCGCCGCGACGGCTGGCGGGTGACGGTGGCCCTGGCTGTGAGCGAGCTCGACATCTGCACGAAGATATCCACAGAAAACTATGATATAATTGGATTTTCAATATCCGGAACCCGACTGATCCCGGCCCTGGGCCAAACCATCCGGCGTGTCCGCGCCGACTCACGCAACCCGCTGCTGCGAATCATGGTGGGCGGGGTGGCGCTCGCGGGGGGCGGCGTCACTGCCGCCGAGATCGGGGCCGATGCCATCGTGGCGGACGCGCGGGCCGCGGTCGTCGAGGCCAACCGTTGGCTGGCCGACATGCTGGCGCTTGGGGAGCCGGCGTGAGCATGTGCCCGACCGCCCACAGCCCGAGGAGGAGCCTGCCGTGACGCTGCGAAGCGTATCGAGCGCACCACGCACGGCGGGGGCAAGCCCCGCCGAACTGATGGCCGGGATGGAGGCCGAGCAGGCCGCCGTGCTGTTGTCGGCGGCCGCCGACATCGCCTTTCCGGTTCAGGCCGACGGAACGATCGGCGAGCGGGTTCTGGTGACCGGGCCTGAGCTCGGCGCGGATCACTTCGCCGACTGGCCGGGCAAGGCCTGGAGCGAGGTCTCGACCATCGAGAGCCGGCCAAAGATCGAGCAGATGCTGCAGGAGGCCGCCATGGGCCTGCCGCCGCGCTGGCGGCAGATCAACCATCCGGTGCCGGGCGCCCCGGACATTCCGGTGCGCTACTGCGTGCTCAAGGCGGGCGGCAGGGGCCAGTTCGTGGCGCTGGGCCGGGAGATGCGCAATCTCGCGGCCGTGCAGCAGAAGCTTCTGGCGGCCGAACAATCGATTGAGCAGGAATATGCCAGGCTGCGCCACGCCGAAACCCGCTACCGGCTGCTGATGCAGGTGGCTTCCGAGGCGATCCTGGTCGTGGATCAGCGTTCGGGCCGCGTGACCGAGGCCAATGCGGCAGCCGCCACGCTGATGAACAAGCCGCTCAAGCGCCTCGTGGGGGCGCAATTCACCGGCCTGTTCGACGGCGGCGACGCCGAGCGCGTGGAGGCCCTGCTGATGGCGCTGAAGGCCACCGGCCGGGCCGATGACGTGGCCCTGACGCTGGAGGGCGGCCAGCAGCAGGCGGTGCTGGGCGCCACCATCTTCCGGCAGGAGAATGCCACGCTCTATCTCATGCGGCTGCTGCCCATTGCGGCGGGAGCCGCCGGCATCGTCATGTCGCGCGGCCAGGCGGCGGTGGTCAATGCGGTGCGCGATCTGCCCGAGGCCTTCGTGGTCACCGACCTGGAGCGCCGGGTTGTATCGGCCAATGCGGCCTTCCTCGACAGCGCCCAGCTGGGCAGCGAGGAACAGGCGCGCGGCGAGCCGATCGAGCGCTGGCTGGGGCGCGTGGGTGTGGATGTGCCGGTGCTGTTCAACAGCCTGGCAGAGAGCGGGGCGGTGCGCCAGTTCCAGACGGTGCTGCGCGGCCAGTTCGGCGCGGTCGAGGATGTCGAGGTGTCGGGTGCGGCCTCGCCGCCCGGCAACCCCTCCTGCTATGGTTTCGCGATCCGGCGCATGAGCCGCCGCGCGCTGGAGCCGGGCGACGGCAGCCGCAGCCTGCTGCGCTCGGTGGACGAGATGACCAAGCTGGTCGGCAAGGTGCCGCTCAAGGACCTGGTGCGCGAGGCCACCGACATCATCGAGCGGCTGTGCATCGAGGCCGCGCTGCAGCTCAACGACAACAACCGCGCCAGCACGGCGGACATGCTGGGCCTCTCCCGCCAGAGCCTCTATGTGAAGCTCAATCGCTATGGCATCGAGGACCGCCCGGACATCGGCGAGAATGGGTGACTTTGGCATGCTGGCGCATGCCGTCCGGCGCGAAAAACCTTGCTGTCCGATGCCATTTCGGTTGCCTTGCGCGGCGCAAGCTGGCGGTTGCCGCGTGCCCGCCTGACGCCCTTCACGCTGCCCTGACAGCGCGCGCTGTCAGGACGGAATGACGGAAATTGGGTCGTGGAGAGGGCGTCTTCATGTCCCAAACGCGAACTGCCTGTGCCGTTCGTCAAACTGATCCGGCCAGTGGCAAACGTATTCCGCGAACGATTTCAATTCCAGCGCAGACTTCATGTGATTCAGGCCACAGACGGACCAGTGAGGGTTTCCACACTCCTGTAACGCGAGAAACGGCGAGATGAGCTCAAGCTCAGGTTTTCCTCCCGACGGGGCAGGGGGTACTTAATTACGTCGCGTTTCATTTCGCTCCGAGATGACTTGCGCCGGAGCCATCAATGGAATGCGTCCGAAGTGGGTCGTCTGGGAACTGAGGTGGATTTGGGGTGGTCCCAAGTTCGACAGGCCACGTCCTGGCGCATTGGTGTTCTGCATGACCCATTCCGCATCTCGGAGGACCGCGGCGTCCTGGCCGCAGGCGGGCTCAGCTCCGGAATCACTTAAGCCGATCACCTGGTTTCCGCCAATGCGGGCGTTTGGCTGCGGGGTGTCGACCCTGGGCCTGCCGCACTCATCCAGAGTACACTGACCGCAGGCCGGATGAACAAAAACTTGTCATGGCAGACAAGTGAATCTCAGTTGATAATTACGGTTTTATATGTTTATTATTTTCATCTGGAATGGTGATCGATCTGGTTCGTGCCCCGAGGGCTTTGCAGATCGAGCAGGGTGTTACCCAGGCGTGGTGGATGTGATCGCCTCACTCGAACGCCCTGCGCTGGCAGGCTGTCGTAACCGAGCCTAACTTAGTGTTTTCGAGGTTGAACAATGAAAGTATCTTTGGGTGGCTTGCTTCGGTCCCTACCCGGGCCAATCTCAGAGGACTGGCCCAGTGGCGAGCCCTTCATTGAAGCATTTCGCCATGGCAGCATGTCTGTTGAAATATTTGCGCCGCGTGGGAGGGATGCGCAGACGCCACATGATCAAGACGAGCTTTACTTCGTCGTGGGCGGAACGGCAGTTTTGAATATTGAAGGTGTGCACCATGAAGCTGCGTCTGGAGATGCATTTTTTGTTGCGGCGCATCAGCGGCATAATTTTGATAAGATGTCAGATGATTTCGTGACATGGGTGGTGTTCTGGGGCCCAAATGGCGGCGAGACGGAGTGATGAGAGTTGAGTGAATCGAACTGGCAGGCCAGGTTCTGACTCGTTCGCATTGCTTGTCCTTACCGAGCCTCCGCTTGACGATGTGCACGCATTGTACAGGAACAGTCATCACCTGCCCCCCGAGTTCGATGACATGGCGGGAGGGCAAGCATCAGCCCCCGGTTTGACAGGCCACGGCCTGGCGCATAGGTTTTGCGCATGACGCACTCCGCACCCCCGAAGACCGCGGCGTCCTGGCCGCAGGCGGGCGCCGTGCTGGAACTGCTGAAGCCGGTCACCTGGTTTCCGCCGATGTGGGCGTTCGGCTGCGGGGCGGTGTCCTCGGGCCGGCCGCTTGGCGAGAACTGGATGCTGCTGCTGGCCGGCATCCTGCTGTCGGGGCCCATGGTGTGCGGCACCAGCCAGGCGGTGAATGACTGGTTCGACCGCCATGTCGATGCCATCAACGAGCCGCGGCGGCCCATTCCGTCCGGCCGGGTTCCGGGGCGCTGGGGCCTGTGGATCGCCATGGCCTGGACGCTGCTGTCGCTGGCGCTTGCCGCGGGGCTTGGTCCGGTCGTCCTGTGGGCCGCGGTGTTCGGCCTCGCGGCCGCCTGGGCCTACAGCGCGCCGCCCCTGCGCCTCAAGGCCAATGGCTGGTGGGGCAATGCCGCGGTGGGCCTCTGCTATGAGGGCCTGCCCTGGTTCACCGGCGCCGCCGTGCTGCTGCATGCGGTGCCGGGCTGGCCGGTGCTGGTGCTGGCCGCGCTCTATTCGGCGGGTGCGCATGGCATCATGACGCTGAACGACTTCAAGTCGATCGAGGGGGACAAGCGCATGGGCGTGCGCTCGCTGCCGGTGCAGCTGGGCGTGCAGGGGGCGGCGCGCCTGGCCTGCGCGGTGATGGCGCTGCCGCAGGCCGCCGTGGTGGGGCTGCTGCTGTCCTGGGAGAGGCCCTATCACGCGCTGGCCGTGGCGGGGCTGCTCGTGCTGCAGCTGGCCATGATGGCGCGCTTTCTCGGCGATCCCCGGCGCCGCGCCCTGTGGTACAGCGGCCTCGGGGTGACGCTCTATGTGAGTGGCATGCTGGTCAGCGCCT
>NZ_JBIIDX010000185.1:0-5786 GCF_044238155.1 Aestuariivirga sp.
GGCCGTGCTGCGCGACGGGGCGGCCTTTCCGCTGCGCTGACCCGGATCACAACTCTTTGATATCAAAAAAATAACTGGATCGGCTGGAATCACGTGCATTGTCCCCCCATTTAAGCCTATGATCGTTATCTGACGGGCTCATTGGAGGTTCCGATGGTTGTTTTGAAGGCTCTTACGCTTGCCGCCGTAGCGCTTCTGACGCTGTTTCTGATGCTTTTCATCGTGCGTCAGACGGAGGCCGTGAAAGCGCGCGTCAGGAGCCGCCCCCCGCGTCGGCCGTCCCTCCGCCGCCTCCGGCAGGACCCGCGCACTGGCGTCTACTACCCCGAGGACTGACGGGCGGCAGGGCCCGCCGCGCGCCATGACGCTGAATCCCACGAAATCGTTTCAGGATCTGATCCTCACGCTGCACCAGTATTGGGGCAGCAAGGGTTGCGTCATTCTGCAGCCTTATGACATGGAGGTGGGGGCCGGCACCTTCCACCCCGCCACCACGCTGCGTTCGGTGGGGCCGAAGCCCTGGGCCGCCGCCTATGTGCAGCCCTCGCGCCGCCCCAAGGATGGCCGCTACGGCGAGAACCCCAACCGCCTGCAGCACTATTACCAGTATCAGGTGATCATCAAGCCCTCGCCGCCCGACCTGCAGGAGCTCTACCTGGGCTCGCTCGCGGCGATCGGCATCGACCACAGGCTGCATGACATCCGCTTTGTCGAGGACGACTGGGAGAGCCCCACGCTGGGCGCCTGGGGCCTGGGCTGGGAAGTGTGGTGCGACGGCATGGAGGTGTCGCAGTTCACTTACTTCCAGCAGGTGGGTGGGCTGGATTGCCAGCCGGTCTCTGGCGAACTCACCTACGGGCTGGAGCGGCTGGCCATGTATGTGCAGGGCGTGGACAATGTCTATGACCTGAACTTCAACGGCGGGGAGGGCGCAAGGCGCATCTCCTATGGCGATGTGTTCCTGCAGGCCGAGCAGGAATATTCGCGCTATAATTTCGAGCACGCGGACACCGCGGCACTGCTCCGCCACTTCGCCGATGCCGAGGCCGAGTGCAAGGCGCTGCTGGCGGCAGGCGAGGCGGATGGGCGGCACGAACTGGCGCTGCCGGCCTATGACCAGTGCATCAAGGCCTCGCACAGCTTCAACCTGCTGGATGCGCGCGGCGTGATCTCGGTCACCGAGCGGCAGGCCTATATCCTGCGCGTGCGCGACCTGGCCAAGGGATGCTGCGAAGCCTGGAGCCGGACGGCGGGCGGCGGGGCCTAGGGGCGGCGGCCTGGGCGAGGCGTTCCGTGTCTTGCGCACAGGCTCTCAATTTCATCATGACGAATCAGGTGCAGCGCGACATGAAGGTGCGTGTCGTCGCGGTGGTCATTGAATGATTGATCCATGCGCGTCGCATCGGAAGGATCGGTTTGCATGGGACGCTGTTTTGGCTGGGTGATTGGCGCCGTTTCCGGCGTCATGGTGTGGGCGGGTCCGCTGGCGGCGGGTGAGGAGGCCGCGTTTTCGAATGCGAGCCTCGCCGGGAGCTATGTCTACAGCAACACCAACGATGGCGTGGCGAGTTTTGGCGTGATCGCCTTCGACGGACAGGGGAGGGTCGATCTCGACATCCGGATCAATGCCCCGCAGGCCGACGGGCAGCGCACCACCATTGCCGCGCAAGGCAGCGGGCGCTTTTCGGTCGACGCCAAGGGAATCGGGAGCGCCGACATCTCCATGACCAAGGGCCCGATGGGCCGGCTCGATTATGACTTCATCATCGTGGAGGCTGACGACGGACTCGCCCGGAAGGTCTTCGCGGTGCTGCGCACCGGCGGCGTGAACAACCAGCTGGTTCACCCCACCTGGACGCGCCGCGACGATGCCAGGCCGGATTGAGCCTGGCTGTGTTGGCCGGGCAGGCCTCAGGCCCGGGGGCGGGTTGGACATCAAGCCGGAATCCCTGTAGCAAGCCGGTCTTCATGTTCAGGGAGTGCATGTCATGTCTGATCCGGTCATTGCCCAGAAGTCGCCGATCCCCGTCGAGGTTGAGGCCGGCAAGGATTACTGGTGGTGTTCCTGCGGCCAGTCCAAGCGCCAGCCGTTCTGTGACGGCTCGCACAAGGGCAGCGACTTCACGCCCGTCAAATGGACCGCAGACGCCACCGGCCGGCGCTTCTTCTGCGCCTGCAAGCACAGCAAGCACCAGCCGCTTTGCGACGGCGCTCACACCAAGCTCTGAGCCCAGCCCACAGGGGTGACAAGCCGGGTGAGGGCTGATAAGCCCCGCAGCCGTCCGGAGTGGCCGCCATGCCTGAACTGCTGATCGAATTGTTTTCCGAGGAAATTCCCGCCCGCATGCAGCAGAAGGCGGCCGATGACCTGCGCCAGATGGTGACCAACGCCCTGGTCGAGGCGGGCCTCACCTATGAGGGCGCCCAGGCGCATGGTGGACCGCGCCGCCTGGTGCTGTCCGTCGAAGGGCTCGATGCCCGGGCGGCCGACATGTCCGAAGAGCGCAAGGGCCCGCGCGTTGATGCGCCGCAGGCGGCCATCGACGGCTTCCTCAAGTCGACCGGTCTGACGCTGGACCAGCTCAGCGTTCAGGACGACAAGAAAGGCCAGTTCTATCTCGCAGTGATCCGCAAGGCGGGCCGCGAAGCGCCCGAGATCGTTGCCGCCGCCCTGCCTGATGTCATCCGCCGCTTCCCCTGGCCCAAGTCGATGCGTTGGGGCTCGGGCAGCCTGCGCTGGGTAAGGCCGCTTCACTCCATCATCTGCACCTTTGACGGCGAGGTCGTGCCATTTTCGGTGGACGGCATCGAGAGCGGCAACACCACGCGCGGTCATCGGTTCATGGGGGCGCGCGCCATCACCGTCCGGCGCTTCGAGGACTACGCCCAGAAGCTGGCGCGTGAATTCGTCATCGTCGATGGCGGCCACCGGGTTGAAACGATCCGCACCGAGGCGCGCAACCTGGCCTTTGCACAGGGCCTCGAGCCGCTGGAGGACGAGGGCCTGCTCAGGGAAACGGCGGGGCTCGTCGAATGGCCCGTTGTGCTGATGGGTGAGTTTGACGCGGGCTTTCTCAGCGTTCCGCCCGAGGCCATTGCCACCTCGCTCCGCAGCCACCAGAAATGTTTCGCGCTGCGCAGCGTGGCCTCTGGCCAGCTGGCCAGCCGCTATCTCATGGTCTCAAACATGATTGCGCCGGATGGTGGCAAGACCATCGTTGCAGGTAACAACAAGGTCATCGCGGCAAGACTCTCGGATGCCCGCTTCTTCTGGGACCAGGACCGCAAGGTGAAACTCGCCGACTGGGCAAAGAGACTCGATTCCATCACCTTTCACGCCAAGCTTGGCACGCAAGGCGAACGGGTTGCCCGCATCGAGTCGCTGAGTGCCGAGATTGCTAGGACGATCGGAGCTGATGTCGAGAAGGCACAACAGGCCGCGCGGCTGTGCAAGGCCGACCTCGTTACCGGCATGGTGGGAGAATTCCCGGAACTGCAGGGCGTGATGGGCCGCTATTACGCGCTCGACCAGGGAATCGACCCCGAAGTGGCTGACGCCATCCGAGACCATTACAAGCCGCTGGGACCGGGCGACTCGCTGCCGGTGTCTCGCATCGGTCAGGCTGTGGCGCTGGCCGACAAACTCGATACACTCTCCGGCTTCTGGTCGATCGACGAGAAGCCGACGGGATCGAAGGACCCCTACGCACTGCGCCGCGCTGCTCTGGGTGTGATCAGGATCATTCTCGACAAGGGCTTGCGGCTCGGGCTTGGTTTCTGTGGGCCAGATCTTCTGTCCTTCTTCGCCGAACGCCTGAAGGTCCACCTCAAGGAGCAGGGCGTCCGCCATGACCTGATCGATGCGGTGTTCGCGCTGGGCAATCAGGATGATCTCGTGCTGGTGGTCAAGCGCGTTGAGGCGCTGTCGGGCTTCCTCGACACCGATGACGGACGCAATCTGCTGGCAGGCGTCAAGCGCGCCGCCAACATCCTGCGCATCGAGGAGAAGAAAGATGGACGCGCCCATGATGGCGACGTGCACATCAATCAACTGATCAAGGGCGAAGAGAAGACGCTGCATGCTGCCATCACCCAGGCGATGGGCCAGACGCGGCGCGCGATGGAGCAAGAAGACTTTACCGCGGCCATGGCGGCGCTCGCCAAGCTGCGCGTTCCGGTGGACCAGTTCTTCGAACACGTGACGGTCAACGACAAGGATGCCACTTTCCGTGAAAACCGTCTGCGGCTGCTGAACCGCATCCGGCTGGCCACTGCCGAGGTCGCGGATTTCTCGAAAATCGAGGGTTAGGAGTAGCGGCACTCTACCCGCGCCCATGCCATGGCAAATCGATCTCGCGCGGTGCACGGCTCCCATGCAGCCGCTGGGCTACCGCTGGGGGGGCCAGCGGGCTAAGGCTCGACGAGATAGTCTGGAAAAGAAATGACGACATCGACTGCCTTTACACCTGACAGCAGCTATGCCTGGTTCCGGCTCTTCATATCGCTGATCCTGGCAGTGGTGGGTGGCATTGGCCTGTGGCTTGCTGTTGTGGTGCTGCCAACCATCCAGGCTGAATTCGGTGTCGACCGGGCGGGAGCCTCGCTGCCCTACACCGCCACTTTCGTCGGCTTCGCCTTCGGTGGTTTCACCATGGGCCGCGTGGCCGACCGCTTCGGCATCATCCTGCCCGTGTCGATTGCCGCGGTGGCCCTGTGCGCCGGCTTTTTCCTTGCCGCAATCTCCCAGACCTACTGGCAGTTCGTGGCGGTGCAGGCTGTCTTCATCGGCTTTCTGGGCAGTGCCGCCACATTCGGGCCGCTGGTGGCGGATGTATCGCAATGGTTCCTGCGCCAGCGCGGCATCGCGATTGCGATCGTGGCGAGCGGCAACTACATCGCCGGTACCCTCTGGCCTCCCTTCATGCAGGCGGCGATCGCCAGCTATGGCTGGCGCACCACCTACATGGCGATCGGCGTTCTCTGCGTCATTGTCATGCTGCCGCTGGCGCAACTGCTGAAGCGGCGGCCGCAATTTCACGATACCGCGAGTCCAGCCAGCCGACTGACCGGTGAGAAGGGGCTTTTGCCCCGCCATCCGTTGCTGTTCCCCGCGCTGGTATTGGCGGGCTTGTCGTGCTGCGTGGCGATGTCCATGCCACAGGTTCACATCGTGGCCTATTGTGCCGATCTCGGCTATGGCCCGGCGCGCGGCGCGGAAATGCTGTCGCTGATGCTGGGCTTCGGCGTGCTGAGCCGGCTTGCCTCCGGACTGATCGCGGACCGCATCGGCGGGCTGGCAACGCTGATTGCGGGGTCCTTTCTGCAGATGCTGGCGCTGCTCTTCTACATCCCCTTCGACGGGCTGACCTCACTCTACATCGTCTCAGCCGTGTTCGGCCTGTCACAGGGCGGAATCGTGCCAAGCTATGCGCTGATCGTCCGCGACCATTTTCCGGCGCGCGAGGCGGGGCGCCGGATCAGCACGGTGCTGACCGCCACCGTGTTCGGCATGGCCGTTGGCGGCTGGATGTCAGGCGAAATCTACGACTGGACGGGATCGTACACGGCTGCCTTCCTCAATGGCGTGGCCTGGAACGTGCTCAATCTCGGCATTGCCCTGTGGATCCTGTTCGTGCGCCGGCCGGCGGCGCCGCTGCGCGCAGCTGCCGCCTGAGCCTCGAAGCCCATGCGGCCACTGCGATGCCGCATGTGCGATATTGCATTGCAACCGGGGCGAGGCTGTGGTTTCCTGACTTTGGGCGTTTGCCCGCTATGTCTGCCCAACC
>NZ_JBIIDX010000055.1:0-19647 GCF_044238155.1 Aestuariivirga sp.
CCAACCTGCTGGCGATGAAGAAGGCCTTCCTGGGCGGCCTGGTGCGCGACCTGCTGGATGCTCACTTCGCCTCGCTGAAGGAATTCCCGCCGCGGCAGGCGGGCGGATCGCTCAAGCCAGGCAGCAGCATGACGCCCTGACCGCCGCTGTGCCGGGATACCGCCACCGCATTCTGGCCGCCGCGCTGTGCGGCATGGCGTGGGCCACCGCTCTGCAGGCGGCGCGCGCGCAGGAGGCGCCAGCCGGCCCCCTGCTGTTCACAGGCGAGGGCTGGCGGCTGAAACTCGGCCTCGATGCGGCGGTGCAGACCTCAGGCGAAATCAACAGCTGGTGGAACCTGACGGACGCCTTCCCGCCGCCCGAGCCCTTCGATCCGGACCGGTCCTGGACGGAGGGCTACGTCAAGCCTTCTGCCGAGCTCGACATCGCGGCCACCTCCGCGCTGGATTTCTACGGCGGTCTTGCGGCGGTTGCCTCCTACACCTGGGGCATGGACGTCTTCGACGCCGGCAACACCGGCGCGGTCACTGTGGAGAATGCCTATGGCGGCCTGCGCCTCAGCGCATCGCCGGAGATGAGCTTCGACGTTTCGGCCGGAATGCAGGACTATGCGATCGGCTCCGGCATGCTGATCCAGATGGGCGGCGGCAACGGCTATGAGCGCGGCGCCGTTCTGCTCGCGCCGCGCACCGCGTGGGACATGGCGGCGATCGCCCGCGAGCGCTTCGGCGGCCTCACCTTCGAGCAGTTCTATCTCGATCCGAGCGAACTCGAATCGGGCGACAGCCTCACCGAGCTTAGTGGTTTTCATGCCCGCTACGACTGGTCGGCACATGACTATGCCGGGCTCGCCTACATCAAGGTTCTGAAGTCGGACTACCCTGCCCTGGCCGCGCCGCTCGTCATCATCCCCGGAGGCCGCGACGGCATGAATGTGCTGCACGGCTACGGCCGCTCCCAGCCCTTCACGGACCTGCCGGGCCTGTGGCTCGCCGCCGACCTCGCCTATGAATGGAACCCGCGCATCGACCAGCAGGCCTGGGGCGGCCAGGCGGAGATCGGCTATACGGCGGCGAGCCTGCCTTACATGCCGGTGTTCAGCTACGCCTTCCGCTATTTCTCGGGCGACGATCCTTCGACCGCCGTCAATGAGCGCTTCGACTCTCTGTTTTATGAAGGCACGCCCACCGGCTGGGCCACCGGTGGCAACGCCTCGCTCGCCTTCTACAATTCCAACGTGATGGCGCACCGCTTCGGCCTCGACCTCATGGTGTCGGAGCGCGATTTCGTGAAAGCGCGCTACTGGCATGCGCGGGCGGCGCAGGAGAACAGCCCGATCCAGTTCGGCCAGGGCGCCGAGGTGCAGTTCGAGAACGGCACGCCGATCCTCATCTCGGGCGTCCAGACGCCGCATCTCTCCGACGACATCTATCTCGAATATACGCGAGTCCTCACCGCCAATCTCTTCCTCACGGCCGGCGGCGCGCTGTCGGTTCCGGGCGAAGGCCTGCGCGATGCTGCCAAGGGCTTGGCCGAGAACTGGTGGGGCGGCTACGTGAACCTCGCCGTGAAATACTGACCAGCCAAAAGAAATGCCCCGTGCGGCTTCTGAGGGCGCACGGGGCTGGTTTGATCTGAGACTTACTGGATAAGAGCTCTCTGTGGTAGCTGTCTCCCCTGTGGTTTTCCATCGTCCATTTGCGGTCGATTCGGCCGCAGGGGCAAGTCATGCTCCATCAATGAGCGCGCACCGTCCCCTCCCCCGCTTTCTCGGCAGCGGCGCGGGCAGCAGCAGCGGCTTCCTCAGCCTCCTCGTCCCATTCAATAGGCTCGGGCATGCGCACCAGAGCATGCTTGAGAACATCATCCATGCGCGAGACCGGGATGATCTCAAGACCCTTCTTCACATTCTCAGGGATTTCAGCAAGATCCTTGACGTTCTCCTCAGGGATCATGACCGTCTTGATGCCAGCCCGCAGCGCCGCAAGCAATTTCTCCTTGAGGCCACCGATCGGCAGCACCCGGCCACGCAGGGTGATTTCGCCTGTCATGGCGACATCCTTCCGAACCGGAATGCCAGTCATGACCGACACGATGGCAGTTACCATGGCGATACCCGCTGACGGACCGTCCTTCGGCGTCGCACCCTCCGGCACGTGCACGTGGATGTCGCGCTTGTCGAATACCGGCGGCTTGACACCGATCGTTGCTGCGCGGGAACGCACATAGGATGAGGCTGCCGAAATCGACTCCTTCATCACGTCGCGCAGATTTCCTGTCACGGTCATCTTGCCCTTGCCCGGCATCATCAGCGCTTCGATCGTCAAGATCTCGCCGCCCACTTCGGTCCAGGCAAGCCCGGTGACCACACCGACCTGATCCTCGCGCTCGGCCTCGCCATAGCGGAACTTGGGCACGCCAAGATACTGGTGCACAACCTCGGGCGTTACAATGACCTTCTTCTTGGACTTGAGGCTCATCAACTCCTTCACTGCCTTGCGGGCGAGTGAATTGATCTCGCGCTCGAGGTTGCGCACGCCCGCTTCGCGGGTGTAGCGGCGGATAACCTCGTAGAGAGCCTCCTCGCTCAGCTCGAATTCCTTTGGCTGCAGACCATGGTGCTCCATGGATTTCGGAATAAGGTGACGCCGGGCAATCTCCAGCTTCTCCTCCTCCGTGTAGCCCGCAATACGGATGATCTCCATGCGGTCCAGCAGCGCCGGTGGAATGTTGAGCGTATTCGACGTCGTCACGAACATCACATTCGAGAGGTCGTATTCGACCTCAAGATAGTGATCCATGAAGGTGGCGTTCTGTTCAGGGTCGAGGACCTCGAGCAGGGCTGCCGAAGGATCGCCGCGGAAATCCATGCCCATCTTGTCGATCTCGTCGAGCAGGAAAAGCGGATTGGACTTCTTTGCCTTCTTCATCGACTGGATGACCTTGCCAGGCATGGAGCCGATATAAGTGCGCCGGTGACCGCGGATTTCCGCTTCATCGCGCACGCCGCCCAGCGACATGCGGATGAACTCGCGCCCCGTCGCCTTGGCAATCGACTTGCCGAGCGATGTCTTGCCAACGCCGGGAGGTCCCACAAGGCAAAGGATCGGACCGCGCAGCTTATTGGTCCGGCTCTGAACCGCAAGGTATTCGAGAATACGCTCCTTCACCTTGTCGAGGCCGAAATGGTCAGCATCAAGTACATCCTCAGCAAATTTGAGGTCGTGCTTCACCTTGCTCTTATGGCCCCATGGAATACCCAGCAACCAGTCAAGATAGTTGCGAACGACCGTCGCTTCCGCCGACATCGGGCTCATCTGCCGAAGCTTCTTTATTTCCGCCTCAGCGCGCTCCTTTGCTTCCTTGGAGAGCTTCGTTTTCTTGATGCGCTGCTCGATCTCGTCAATCTCGTTCTTTTCCTCGCCGTCGCCAAGCTCCTTCTGAATGGCCTTCATCTGCTCATTCAGATAATACTCGCGCTGGGTCTTCTCCATTTGGCGCTTGACGCGCGAGCGGATGCGCTTCTCGACCTGCAGGACCGAAATTTCACCCTCCATCAGGGCGTAAACCTTCTCGAGCCGCTGCTGCACGGATGTCATCTCGAGAAGTTCCTGCTTCTCGCTGATCTTGATTGCCAGATGGGCGGCAATCGTATCGGCGAGCTTGGACGCATCGGTGATTTGCGAAACCGTGGCAAGAACCTCCTGCGGGACCTTCTTGTTGAGCTTCACATAGCTGTCGAACTGCGACACGGCCGTGCGGGCGAGGCCCTCGGTTTCGGCAGGAGCGCCGAAATCTGAAGCCATAACTTCGACATCGGCCTCAAAGAACTCCGCACGCGCAGCAAAGCCATGGACCCGGGCCCGGTCGGAGCCCTCGACCAGCACCTTCACAGTGCCGTCAGGAAGCTTGAGAAGCTGCAGGACCTGCGCAAGCGTGCCAACCTCATAGATTGCATCGGCGGCCGGATCATCGTCTGCCGGATTCTTCTGCGCGACCAGAAGAATGCGCTTGTCCTCGCGCATCACTTCTTCCAGCGCCTTGATGGACTTTTCACGGCCCACGAACAGCGGCACGATCATGTGCGGGAATACGACAATGTCACGGAGTGGCAGGACGGGGATCGTCTCGCGGCTGCCAGCGGCTGGGGCGGCGGATTTGCTCATTTGACTTCCTTTCATGGGCCGCTCCAGCGTCCGGCGCAGAAATGCCGCCAGACAGGGGCGCCCGGTTTTACCGGCTAGGGGCCGCGCGCAAGTGAATCACATGCAGTTTAGTCACAAATCCCGTTACTGCGCAGCCCTGCTGTTGAAAACGTATGTGGAGAGCCCGCAGCCGATTTTCAATCCGGCTCAATCTGCCCCTGTCACGTGCAGTTATCGGACGGCGTCAGGCGGAAACGGTCGCCTTGCCCGCCTGCTTGTCTGCATAAATCAGCAGTGGCTTGGCAGCACCATCAACCACATCCTTGGAGATCACCACCTCTTCGACCCCACTCATGGCTGGCAGGTCAAACATGGTCTCCAGCAGGATGGACTCCATGATGGAACGCAGGCCGCGGGCACCCGTCTTGCGCTCGATGGCCCGGCGGGCAATGGCCGCCAGCGCTTCCTCAGGGAAAGTGAGCTTGACGCCTTCCATCTCGAAAAGTCGCTGATACTGCTTCACGAGCGCGTTCTTGGGCTCGACTAGGATCTGCACCAAAGCCGCCTCGTCGAGGTCCTCAAGTGTTGCAACGACGGGCAGACGACCGACGAATTCCGGGATCAGACCGAACTTCAAAAGGTCCTCCGGCTCCAATTCACGCAACACGGCGCCAGTGCGGCGGTCCTCGGAGGACCGGACTTCGGCGCCAAAACCCAAACCAGAGCCCTTTGAACGCTGATTGATGATGCGCTCCAGCCCTGCGAAGGCACCACCACAGATGAACAGGATATTGGTGGTGTCGACCTGCAGGAACTCCTGCTGCGGATGCTTCCGGCCACCCTGCGGGGGAACGGAGGCAACCGTGCCTTCCATGATCTTGAGCAGCGCCTGCTGAACGCCCTCGCCCGACACGTCGCGGGTGATGGAGGGGTTGTCCGACTTGCGGCTGATCTTGTCCACCTCGTCGATATAGACAATGCCGCGCTGAGCCCGCTCGACATTATAGTCGGCAGCCTGAAGCAGTTTCAGGATGATGTTCTCAACATCTTCGCCGACATAGCCAGCTTCGGTCAGCGTCGTGGCATCTGCCATCGTGAAGGGAACGTCAAGAATGCGGGCCAGGGTCTGGGCAAGAAGGGTCTTGCCGGAGCCCGTGGGCCCAACCAGCAAGATGTTCGACTTCGCCAATTCCACGTCATTGTTCTTCTGAGCGTGGTTCAAGCGCTTGTAATGATTGTGAACGGCTACCGAGAGCACTTTCTTGGCGTGCTCCTGGCCAATCACGTAATCGTCCAGTACCTTGCGGATCTCGTGGGGGGTGGGTACGCCATCTTTGGACTTGGTCAGTGAGGTTTTGTTTTCCTCGCGGATGATGTCCATGCACAGTTCGACGCATTCATCGCAGATGAACACGGTCGGACCCGCAATCAGCTTGCGCACCTCATGCTGGCTCTTGCCGCAGAAGGAGCAGTACAAGGTGTTCTTGCTGTCGCTCCCCGTCGCCTTACTCATAAGCTCTCCTCGAACCTGTGCTGCATGATAGGCCTGCAGTCATTAATTCAGCATGGTCATACAGGGTTAATCAACACTTGATTGCCCTGCCGCCTGCTGCCAGCCATGTGCTGCCAGCAGCCCTTCTATGTCTCACTTCTGATCGGCGGGGACTGCCCGCTTCTCAATGACCTTGTCGATGAGGCCGAATTCCAGCGCGGCCTCTGCCGTAAAGAAATTGTCGCGCTCCAGCGCTTCCTCGATGGTCTTGTAATCCCGCCCGGTGTGCTGGACATAGATCTCGTTCAACCGCCGCTTGAGGCTTTCCACCTCTCGGGCGTGGATCAGGATGTCAGTCACCTGCCCCTGATAGCCACCAGATGGCTGGTGTACCATGATGCGCGCATTGGGCAGAGCAAAGCGCAGCCCCTTCTCTCCTGCCGTCAGCAGCAGCGACCCCATCGACGCGGCCTGTCCCATGACAGTCGTGGCGACCGGGCAGCGAATGAACTGCATCGTGTCATAGATCGACAGCCCAGATGTCACCACCCCGCCCGGACTGTTGATATACATGGAGATTTCCTTTTTGGGGTTCTCCGCCTCCAGAAACAGGAGCTGCATGCAGATCGAGGCTGCAACGGTGTCATCAATGGCACCAGTTATGAAGATGATGCGCTCGCGCAACAACCGCGACGGCAGGTCATAGACGCGCTCGCCGCGGCTCTCCTGCTGGATGACCGACGGCCAGAACGCGCCAGTGGTGAGGTGATCAACAGGATCGCGCATGCTTGCCCTTCGGGTGAATCGGTTGACTTATCTGACCTATAGATAGGGGAGCCTGCGGGAGGATGGAAGAGCTTCCATTTTCCCTTGCAGCATCAAAATCATGGACCAATCGCCGCGGCCCGGCGAGAGCGCCGGCCGCCTGGTTACCCCGGACAGACAGCAATCTTTGGTTGTTTTGGTCAGGTTGCCGACGCTGGCTCGTCCTCGTCCTGGACCATGGTCTGAAGCTCTTCCTTGGAGACGGTCTTGTCAGTCACCTTGGCCTTGGCAACGATGGTGTCGACCACCTTCTGCTCGAAGATCGGCCCACGCAATTCCATCATGGCGCCGGGGTTCTTGCGATAGTAGTCAATGACCATCTTCTCCTGGCCGGGGAATTGACGCATCCGGGCCATGAGCGCGTTCTGCAGTTCCTGCTCCGTGACCTGCACATTTGCCTGTTCACCCATCCTGCCCAGAACCAGGCCGAGGCGCACACGGCGCTCTGCGATCGTGCGGTATTCCTTGCGGGCGTCCTCTTCGGTCGTGTTTTCGTCCTCGAAGCTCTTGCCAGAGCGGTTCATCTCGCCCACCAGGGCGTTCCAGATGCCGTTGAACTCTGCCTCCACGAGACGCTCGGGCAATGCAAATGCATATTCATTGTCAAGCGCATCCAGTACGTCGCGCTTCAGCTTCATGGCACTCATCTGGGTGAATTCAGAGGCCGTGCGCTCCTTCACCATCTCCTTGAGCTTGGCCAGATCGTCGAAGCCCATGCGGGTGGCAAAGGCCTCATCGATGGCGGTTTCCTTTGACTGTTCGACCTTGGTCACCTTTGTGGCAAATTCAGCGGGCTTGCCTGCCAGCGCTGCCACGCCGTACTCGGCCGGGAAGGTGACTTTTACAGTGAGCTCGTCACCCGCTTTCGCTCCGATGAGCTGGTCCTCGAACCCGGGAATGAACTGGCCCGAGCCCAGCTCCAGCGCGGCATCCTCTGCTGATCCCCCGTCGAATGGCTTGCCATCGATCGTGCCGGTGAAGCTGATCGTCACACGATCACCCTTTTCGGCAGCGCCACCCTTCTCATCGAAGCTCTTCGAATTGGCGGCGAGGCGCTTGAGGGTTTCGTTGATCTGGTCCTCCGTTACCTCCACCACATGGCGGGTGAGCAGGAGGCCGGAATGATCCTTCACGTCGAAGTCGGGAATGATCTCCATCGACACGGAGAACGCCAGATCGCCCTTCCCGTCCATCACTGCCCGGACTTCACCCTCATCATCGGACAGCTTGACTTCCGGCTGATAGGCCGGCTTCAGATTCTTCTGCTCGAGCAGCGCCTTCGACTTGGCATCAATGGTGTTTTGCACCACCTCGGCCATCGCCGATTTTCCATAGACGCGGCGAAGGTGCGAAACCGGCACCTTGCCCGGACGGAAACCCTTGATGTTCGCCCGTTTTGACAGGTCCATCAGCTTGGCGTTGAGTTCCCGGTCGAGTTCGGCCTGGTTCACCACAACCTTGTATTCGCGCTTGAGGCCAGCGCTGAGCGTCTCGGTTACCTGCATCGTTCCTGCTTCCGTCTAAACAGTTCAGTCTCGGGCGTCGGGACGGGTTCGCCGTGCGCGCATGGTGCGGGCGGAGGGACTTGAACCCCCACGGGTTTCCCCACTGGAACCTAAATCCAGCGTGTCTGCCAATTTCACCACGCCCGCGCGCAGGCAAGAGCCCCGGGCCATTGCAATGGGCGCGGTCTATAGCAGAGGGGTTTTCGGTATGCCAGAGAAGAAACGGTCCATCTTCAACGCCGTCGCTGCGACAAGCTGGTCAGGGCAATGCCGAGGGCGATCACCCCAATTCCGAGCCAAACCAAGGGTGGGTAACGTTCACCGAGCAGGCTGACGCCAATCCCCACGCCGACGGCGGCCGCAACGTACCCGATCTGCGAGAGGTAGGTCGGTCCACCCACGGCCTGAAGCCGAAAGAAGGTGATGTACATTAGGGTAGCTGCCGCAAGCTGCACCGCCACCAGAACGGGCACCTGGGTCAGTCCTGACAGGCTTAACTCGCCCTGCAGTCCGGCGAGCAGCAACAAGGGCGGCACCGCCGCAAGATTGACTGCTGCGCCAAGCCGCATGGGAGCGGCACCTCGCGGCCAGCCGAGGCTGCGATAGACATTCCCCGCCCCAAGGAAGAGAGGAATCGACGCTGCGGCAAGCAGCCAGCCAGTTGACCCTCCAGGCAGGAACTGATGCCGCGCGATCACGATGATGATCGCCCCCACAAGCCCGAGAGCCAGCCCCGCCAGGTCGAGAAGACGTGGTGGCCTGACTTTAAACAGCATGGAGAGCAAGGCCGTGGAGATTGGCGAGGTGGCCACCAGAATGGCCGTCAGCCCCGCCCCGATGTGCGGCATGGCCGAAAATGTCAATGTCAGGGGAATGACGTTCGAGACAAGGCTGGACGTGACGGCGTAGCGCATCATGCCCGGAACAGGCTGCGGATGTGCCTCCTCAAAAAGCCGGGCAGCGACAAGAACGGTCACTCCAGCCCCGAAACAGATCACCACCGCCCACACGGCAGGGTTGACACCCGCCTCAACGGCCATCTTTCCGAGTGGAAAATTGCAACCAAAGGCCAGGCCCGTTACGAGCAGCAGGGTTATGGGACTGTTGAACTTCATAGGCTGGCGAGAAGTGTTTCTGCCGTCAGGCTGCCGCCGGTGAGGCGCGTTGCGGCCGCTCCGTGCCGCCAGACCGCCGCCGAGGCTGCCGCAAAAACGTCCATGCCCTGCGCAAGCAACCCGGTGACCATGCCCGCCAGCACATCGCCCGAACCCGCTGTAGCGAGGCGGGCGGGCGCATTCACGTTGACCCGCGCCCGTCCGTCCGGGGCGGCTATCACGGTGTCTGCCCCCTTCAGAACCACAACAGCCCCAGTTTGTGCCGCAGCCAATCGCGCGATCTCAAGTTTTGAATCATTTTTAATACTCAGGTGACTGAAAAGACGTGAAAATTCCCCGTCATGCGGGGTCAGAACCACGGCCCGCCCCGGAAGCTGCTCAATGAGTTGCCGAAGCTGATCGCGCGCGCCGGAGAAGACCGTCAGCGCATCGGCATCCAAAACTGTTGCCGCGCCGCTCAGCAGCGCGGTTTCAACTTTTTGGCGTGTTTCAGGCCCAACCCCTGCCCCCGGACCGATACACACGGCGTTCTTGCGCCGATCGGTCAGCAGCTGCGCCAGCGGCTCATCAGACAGCATCACCGCCGTTACATGCGCGGCGTGCACGACCAAGGCCTCACGGCTGCCCGACAGCGTCACAAGGCCGGCGCCAGTTCGCAATGCAGCTTCCGCGGCCAGTCGGGCCGCACCCGTTTGCAACGGCCCGCCTGAGACCACGACCGCATGACCTCGGCTATATTTGTGGCCGGAAGCGGCAAGAGCCGGCGTCTCGATATCCTCATTGACGAAAGCTCTCGGGCGGACCTGCTCCAGCACGGATGCCGGTATGCCAATATCGGCAACAATCGTTTCTCCACACCGTTCTCGACCCGGCATGAGCACATGGCCAGGCTTCAGACGGAAAAAAGTAACTGTGAGATCGGCGCGAAGGCTAGCCCCCCGGGGTCGGCCAGTGCCGCCGTCAAGACCGGAGGGTACGTCCACAGCGACCACCGGGCAGCCCACAGCAAGAATCGCCGAAGCCCATTCCTCGGGAAAGTCACGGGAGAGCCCTGCACCAAATATGGCGTCGATAACGAGCTCCACTCCAGAGAGGTCAAGCCCCTGCTCCACGGGCCCAGGCCAGCGGGCGGCCATGATCACGGCATCGCCATGCCGGGACGTCCCGCCAAGGCGGGCAAGACGAACCGGCCAGCCCCACTGCCGGAGATAGCGCGCTGCGACATATCCATCACCACCATTATTGCCGGGCCCGCACAGAACCAGGGTGGGCCTCGCCGCAAACCGCCGCACAACCGCCTCCGCTACCGCGCGGCCGGCATTTTCCATGAGCGTGAGCGATGTGGCGCCTGCAGCCACAGCCAGCGTATCAGCGCGGTACATTTCGTCGGGTGTCAGAAGGGCCTGAGGCATGGCCCCGAAGGCTAACCCATAGGCAGGCGCTCTGCACCCCCAAAGCTTTCGGTCTTGCGCTGGGGGGCGCTTCACGCCGATGCTGATCCAATCCCGAGAACCCACTCCGGAGGCGCCAATGTCCACCACCAGCCCAACCGATGCGGTCAAACTCCTCGCCAAACGAATTCTCGAGATCGGGTATGACGACCTGCCCGCACGCGAACGCCATGTCATCGAGCGGGTCGCACGGCGCATTGCCGTGTCCCGTGACGTCAGTTCGCATTTTGAGCAAAACCGCACGCTTGGTGAAAGACTTGCCGACCGAATTGCTGCCTTCGGCGGCTCATGGACGTTCCTGATGCTGTTTGGGCTGGCAATCGGCATTTGGATAGCCATCAATACGGTGTTGCTGATCCGGACAGGGCAGCAGCCTTTCGATCCCTATCCTTTCATCCTGCTCAATCTCTTCCTGTCGCTGATTGCGGCCATTCAGGCTCCGATCATCATGATGTCGCAGAACCGACAGTCAGCCAAAGACCGCGTTCAGGCCAGCCACGATTATGAGGTCAACCTGAAGGCTGAAATTGAAATCATGGCGCTGCATGAAAAAATGGATGAACTGCGACAGAAGGATCTGCAGAACCTGATCCAGTCACTTCGGAGCGCACAGAAACTGCCATAATTCCGTGCAAACATGCCCATGTTTTAGGCAGATCAAGTGTTTTTCCACGATCTCATCGTCTTAAGTGCATGAAATTGCTGGCTGTAGCAACTGGCATGGGTCCTGCAAACCTCGGCAAATGAAATTGCGAGGCTCAAGACTCCCATGAAAAAGATCGAGGCGATCATCAAGCCATTCAAGCTGGATGAGGTGAAAGAAGCTCTCCAGGAAGTAGGCCTTCAGGGCATCACGGTGACCGAGGCGAAAGGCTTTGGCCGCCAGAAGGGGCACACCGAACTTTATCGGGGCGCCGAATACGTCGTCGATTTCCTTCCGAAGGTGAAGATCGAAGTCGTCATGGCTGATGAGTTCGTTGACCGCGCCGTCGAGGCCATTCAGGCTGCTGCGCGCACTGGACGCATCGGCGACGGCAAGATCTTCATCTCCAACATCGAACAAGCCATTCGGATCCGGACAGGTGAAGCCGGTCCCGATGCGCTCTAGAAATTTCAGCAACCATCTCAAGATCAGAGGAAAAACATCATGAGCAAGCCCATGGACGTCACCGGCGTTCTGAAGATGATCAAAGAAAAGGACGTGAAATACGTTGATCTGCGTTTCACCGATCCTCGCGGCAAGATGCAGCATCTTACAATGGACGTCTCGCAGATGAATGAGGACGCCTGGGCCGACGGTCTGATGTTCGACGGCTCTTCAATCGCAGGCTGGAAGGCCATCAACGAGTCCGACATGGTGTTGATGCCTGATCCGTCATCGGCCCACATGGACCCATTTTATGCCCAGACCACCCTGTCCGTGTTCTGCGACATTCTCGACCCCGGCACCGGCGAGGGCTATGCACGAGATCCACGCATGATCGCCAAGCGAACGGAAGCTTATCTGAAGTCTACCGGTATCGGCGACACGGTGTTCGTCGGCCCCGAGGCGGAGTTCTTCATTTTCGATGATGTCAAGTTCTCCACCCAGCCCTACAACACGGGCTTCAAACTTGACTCGGTCGAACTGCCGATCAACTCGGACCGCGATTACGAGACCGGCAACATGGGCCACCGCATGCGCACCAAGGGCGGCTATTTCCCGGTCAACCCGATGGACTCCGCCCAGGACATGCGCTCCGAGATGCTGTCCACAATGGGCGAGATGGGCCTGATCGTCGAGAAGCATCACCATGAGGTGGCCTCCGCCCAGCATGAACTCGGCACCCGCTACCAGCCGCTGGTGATGGCGGCCGATCACATGCAGATCTACAAGTACGTGATCCACAATGTGGCCCACGCCTACGGCAAGACTGCCACGTTCATGCCAAAGCCGATTTTCGGCGACAATGGCTCGGGCATGCACTGCCACTTCTCGATTTGGAAGGACGGCAAGACGCAGATGGCCGGCAACCAGTATGCCGATCTCTCGGAGACCACGCTGTACTTCATCGGCGGCGTCATCAAGCATGCGAAGGCGCTGAACGCCTTCACCAACCCCTCCACCAACTCCTACAAGCGGCTGGTGCCGGGCTATGAGGCGCCGGTGTTGCTGGCTTATTCGTCGCGCAACCGCTCGGCTTCCTGCCGCATCCCCTACACCTCCAACCCGAAGGCCAAGCGCGTCGAGGTCCGCTTCCCGGATCCCACCGCGAACCCCTACCTTGGCTTCTCAGCCATCATCATGGCGGGGCTCGACGGCATCGTGAACAAGATCCACCCCGGCCCGGCGATGGACAAGAACCTCTATGACCTGCCGCCCGCCGAACTGGCCCAGGTGCCAACTGTCTGCGGGTCGCTGCAGGAAGCAATCGACTCGCTCAAGGCCGACCACGACTTCCTGCTGAAGGGCGGGGTGTTTTCCAAGGACCAGATCGAAAGCTATCTGGACCTCAAGCAGGAAGAGCAGGACCGCTACCGGATGACGCCGCACCCGGTGGAATACGACATGTATTATTCCTGCTGAGCAGATACGCCTTCAGCAGTTACGAATGAGCCCCGGCCCGTCAAGGCCGGGGTTTCCTGTCTGTCGCCCTGCGCGCTTGCAAGGCCAGACATGCAGCGAGCACGCTTGCCGGGACCTGCTGGAGCGGACTACAGACGGTCTCCAATGTCTGCACCAAGCCAAGCGATTCCCGCCCAGCCTTCGGCCGCCGAGTTTCGATTCGGCGTGACGCTGGTTGCCGGCGCCGGCCTTTTCTGGAGCTTTGGCGGAACCATAGCGCGCTTCATCACCGAACCCGACCCTTGGACAATCGTATTCTGGCGGGCGTCGTTCGCTTCGCTCTTCCTGCTGCTGTTCATGCTCTGGCACAGCGGACCGAAGGAAACCGTTCGCATGTTTCGGGCGATGGGGTTCGCTGGAATTGCCGTGGCGTTCTGCTTCGGCATCGCCTCATCCTGCTTCGTGATCGCGTTGCAGTTCACCACCGTCGCCAACGTCCTGCTGACCCAGGCAGCAGCGCCACTCTTCGCGGCGCTTCTGGCGTGGTCGGCCTTCGGCGAACGCGTCAACATGGCGACCTGGCTTGCAATCGCAGCCGTCATTTTTGGCGTGGCCGTCATGGTGTCAGGCTCGTTCTCGGGCGAGGTTTCACCTCTGGGTGACGGTCTGGCGCTACTCATTACCGTCATGTTCGCCACAGCAATCGTCATCACCCGGCACTACACAGAAGTTCGGATGATGCCAGCCGTCTGCCTTGGTACCGCCATGGCCGCTGCCGCCGCCTCATGCCTCGCCGGGGCGTTTGCCGTTACCGCACCGGATATGGCGTGGCTTGTTCTGTTTGGCGCAATCAATCTCGGGGCAGGGCTTGCCATGTTCTCAACCGGCGCGCGTCTGGTGCCAGCCGCTCTTGTCGCCCTCGTTGGCACCGTCGAACCGGTGCTGGCTCCAGTCTGGGTGTGGATGTTCCATGGCGAAGTACCAGGCATCCGAACACTCATCGGGGGCAGCATTGTGTTTACAGCCCTCGTCGCTCATATCCTCAACGACTGGCGGCGGCAGCGAGAGCGGCGTCGTACCAAGTCCACGGCCTGACGGTCTGGGCGTTTTCAATGACATAAACCTGCCGGATAAAGGATGGCGCGTCGGCCACCTCATGCAACCGCCCCTCGGCAAGGACCGCCGCCACGTGGCGACGCGGCAGATATCCGGAACCGCCATGTCTCAGCAGATGATCCAGCGCCCAGTCAGATGACGCAACCACCAAGGCTGAAGTCAAGTCCCAAGGAAATGCGGTGGCATGCCACCGACGAAACGCATCACCATGATCCACATACACATAGCTTGCGTCAAAACCAGGCGTCTGCAATCGGGTGTCGGAGACCAAAATCAGTTCATCATCGAACAGGACACGGCTGACAAATCTCTCCCCAGCCTGAGGCGCGTAGCAGAAGGCGATATCCACCAAGCCGATCGACAGCCAGCGGTCGAGCATACGCTGCTCGCCCGGCCAGAGGGCAAGTGCGACGCCAGGGCTGTTGGTCCGGACATAATCAAGAAATCGCTGGCCAGGGCCATGCCATAAGTCAAAGTCCAGTCCGATATTGCAGACACCTTCAAAACCCTTGGGTAGAGACACTTCACTCCGGGCCTGTCTCCATAGCTGCACCATCAGTTCGGCGTAACGATGGAACTTGAAACCCGGCGAGGTCAGATCCGCACCAGACTTGTTACGATGCAGGAGTTTCTGACCAACCTCCTGTTCCAGTCCGTTGATGCGCGCCGTAACAGTAGATGGAGTCACGTTCAGCCGCTTGGCAGCGGCCACAAGACTGCCCGTCTCAACAACCTCCAGGAAAGTGCGCAGTTCTTCCAGGTTCATTGGAATTCAAATTCGATTTTTTCGAACATAATGCCCAAAATATTTCGATTTTCAATGCACATTCCATCTGCCAGACTCTTCAAGGATTACGGCAGGTGTCGCATGGATTTCATTCACTTCCTCTCAAGCCACATGCTGGACCCTTCGATGGGAGGCAAACGCCTCTACAAGAACGTGGTAGCGCAAGCAGTTCACGCCGAAGCGGTTGGCTATCGCGGAGTGGGAATTCCGGAGCACCACCTGCTCAATATCCTGCTCATCCCCTCACCGCTGCAAATGGCGGTGAAGATTGCCGCCCATACCAAGCATATCCTGCTCGTGACGTCGGTGTGCCAGCTTCCGATCCGCGATATGCGCATTTTTGCGGGCGAGGCGATTCAGGCCCAGGCCCTGTGCGACGGCCGCCTGATGCTGGGCGTTGGCAAGGGTGCCTTCGGTTTCGAAACGGCGCGCTTTGGTGTTGCAATCGGAGATACGAAGCCGCAATTCGATGAAGACCTTAAGTTGCTGGATGCGCTGCTGACACAGGAGGAAGTGTCCTGGAGCAGCCCGCGCTATAGTTTCCCGCCACTGACCATCATGCCTCGCCCGGAAGACAGCATCCCGCTGATGGTCGCCGTGATGAACCCCGCTGGCATAGAGGCGGCGGCGAAAGCCGGTTACCACGTCCAGACAACCCCGCTGGGCGGCAACCATCAGCAGCTGATTGATCAGGTCACTGCTTTCAACCGCGGCAAGTTAGCCGCTGGCCGCCCGCTCGACACCCGCCTCAGCCTGCAACGCGGAATGTTCCTCGTCGCCAGCGAGAAGGAGAAGCGACACGTTGCCGAACGAGCCTGGACTTATTACAAGAGTTTCGACAACGTCTTCGGCGGTCCGGGCCTGGTCGACAACGGCATCATCCGCCCACTGCCGCGCAGCCAAACCCTTGAGGAACTTGCCGAAAATCTGCTGCTCTGCGGCAGGCAGGAGATGATCGACCGCCTCGCGGTCTACAGAGATCTGGGGATTGACGAGGTGCTGACCACCTCGAACTTCGGCCAGGACGAGCAGATGACCCTCGACATGATGAGCCGCTTCGCCGAAGAGGTGATGCCGCATTTCCGCACACAGAAGCAGGCAGCGTAGATTTCAGCAAGAAGGACGACAAACATGCCCATCATCCGGGTCGAAATGTTCAAGGGCCGCACGCCCCAGCAGAAAAAAGCCATCGCGCGCGAGCTGATCGATGGTTTCATTCGCGGCAACGGCGGCGGCAATCCCGATGCCTTTGACGTGGTCTTCGTCGATGTCGACAAGCAGGACTGGGCCCACGGCTATGAAATGATGAGCGAGAAATACCCCGATAAATGAGCAGGCCCGTGCCCATCAGGTCCGCGTACTCGGTCGAGGGCGAGGGTGAACCGCTGATCCTCATCCACGGAATAGGCGCATCGCGTGCCTCATTTGCAGGTCTCATTCCGTTACTCAAAACCTCTTACCGCTGCGTTTCCTACGACTTGCGGGGGCATGGCGCATCACCTGTTCCACGGCCACCCTACACCCTTGATGACCTGGTTGAAGATCTAGAGGCACTGCGGGCGGAACTCGGGCTCCGGCAAGCGCATATTGCGGGCCATTCACTGGGCGGCATGATCGGACCCGCTTATGCCCGCAAATACCCCCAGCATGTGCTCAGCCTTGGCCTCTATTCTACCGCCGCCTTTCGGAACGAGGATGACAGCGCAAAGGTCAAAGCCGTCGTTGCCGCCATGCGAACCAGGGGCATTGCGCAAGTGCTGGAGACCCTCAAGGACCGCTGGTTCACGCCGGAGTTTGCGGCTCACCGACCTGACGTAATCAGCCGCCGCATGCAGCAGGTGATCGACACCGATCCGGAGGTATTTCTCTCGGTCTTCGACATCTATGCCGAAACAGAAATGGCGCCATGGCTTCACGAGGTGAAGCACCCTTGCCTGGTGCTGACGGGTGAGAATGATGGAGGCTGCAACCCACGGCTCAACCGCCAGATCGCGGCTGCCCTGCCGCACGCAGAACTGGTTATCCTGCCCGTCTTGCGCCACGCGATCCTGCTTGAGGCCGCTGAGAAAGTTGCACCTCCGGTGCTGGATTTTCTCAACCGGCATCGGCAGTCGCCGGACCGACACAGCGCATAACCACACGATGGCGCCAAAAGATCTTGTAGGCTCAACCATTCCAGATGGTTTGAAGCACCGCGTCGTAGCTGTCAGACCCATTATGCCATGCATTGGATGATTGCTTAGCGTGGCCTCGTGGTTCGGCAAGCAGAAGAACCGATGGAAGGCTTCCTGCGAAGCGAGTTCAAGTGTAACCTTCTTCCACCGTACGAATTCGGACCGTCGAGATGCGCACTGCGACACGCCTTCCAGCCCTCGAGACCCCCTCGCTCATTCTGCGCGAGATCTTGCCCCGCGACAGCGTTGCCTTTTGCAACTTCATGATGCAGGACGATTACCAGCGCTTCATTGCCATGCGCCTTGCCAGCGCCCGTGAGGTCGAGATGTTCGTCGCACGTGCGATGTCTCGACAAGGCGATCAGCGACGCAGCGCCTTTCAACTCGCGGCAGAAGAAAAGCTATCCGGTGAAGCAATCGGAGATGGTTTCCTCATACGGTCAGATCCAAGGACCTTCGAGATTGGCTGGGGCCTGCATCCGGCAATGTGGCGCATGGGGCTCGGCCAGGAGATCGGCACGGCACTCCTGGCGCTTGCCTTCGAACGGCTGGGAGCCGACCGCGCCTGGTGCAAGATCATGCGGGACAACACCGCCTCAACCAAGCTTGCGCAACGCCTTGGCCTGCATCAAACGAGAACCGTTGCAGACTATCCGGCAAGCCTAGGCCACGTCACTTCGGTCGATATCTTCAGCATCAAAGCAGCTGAATACTTCGACCGCGCATACTGATGCCAAGTCAAAGGCCAGTCCGTATGAAAAAAGCGGTTTCCACTTTGCCATTGAGTGATCTAGTGTCTAACCCTGTCTGAGGGAGAGTTCCATGAGCCAGAACAATACGCCGCTTAGGGCCCGCCGCGAAACTGGCGGAACGCCACGCATGAAAGGCCGTTTTGAGATCAAGTCGGAAACAGGCGTACTGAAGGATGTGCTTCTGGGCCCTGCCGAAAGCTTCCGCTGGATGGGGCTGGAAAATGCCGCATGGTCTTCGCTGGTGCGGGATACGCTGCGCAAAGGCTACAAGTTCGACAAACAGCTGGCCATGCGCCAGCACCGGGAAATGGTGGACGCCTATCATCAAGCGGGAGTCACCACCCATTTTCTTCCACTCGACATGACCAACCCCTATCAGGTCTATGCGCGCGATTCATCCTTCATGTCGCCCTATGGCGCGGTTGTATGCCAGCTCGCAAATCCAAGACGGCGCGGCGAGTATGCCGCAGTGCTTCGCTTCTACCTCGAGAATAACATCCCGATCTACGACATGATCTCGGCTGGCAATTTCGAAGGTGGCGACTTCAACATCATCCGTGATGGCCTCGCACTGGTGGGTTACACCGACCATCGTTCGGAGGAGGTGGCGGCCCACCAGGCTGCAGAGTGGTTCCTAAAGGAAGGCTGGGAGATCAAATACGCCCCGATCGACCAGTTCTATGTTCATATCGATCTGATGGTGTGCATGCTGAACGAGCATTGCGCGGCCGTCTGTCTCGAGACCACCGAGGATGACGTGGTGGCGTGGCTGAAATCGAAGAAGATCGAAATCATTCCAGCAACCTTCAAGGAGACAATGGCCCTTGGCTGCAACGTGGTGACGCTCGGCGGCGACCGCGTGCTCTCGACCGCGACCGCCACGGACCTCAACGCCAAGATGCGCGCCGCAGGCTTCACTGTTTATGACCCGGACATGAGCATGTTCCTGCAGGCCGGCGGAGGTGTGCATTGCATGTGTCAGCCGCTCTCGCGAGAGGCTGCATGAGGACGCTCGCTCCATGATGCCGGCCTGCGCCGCGAACCACGCAGACTGAGTGGTGGCAGATATCAACGTATTCGGCGCTGGGCCCTCGGGCCTGATGGCGGCAGAGGTGCTGGCCACGGCAGGCCACCGTGTGACGATCCATGACCACATGGCCTCACCTGCTCGCAAGTTCCTGCTTGCTGGCCGTGGTGGATTGAACCTTACGCACTCCGAACCACTTGAACAGCTCCTCGAAAGATACGGAGAGGCAAGAAGCCTTCTTGAACCTGCCATCCGTGGATTTACTCCCGAATCACTGATTGCCTGGGCCAATGGCCTCGGTATCGAGACCTTCGTCGGTAGTTCAGGCCGCGTCTTTCCGAAACAGATGAAAGCCTCGCCACTTCTGAGAGCCTGGCTACGGCGGCTCGAAGGCCTTGGCGTGGGCCTCAGGGCAGGGTCCGCATGGCAAGGCTTCGACGCAAGGCCCAGTATCCTCGCCTTCGGCGGCGCCAGCTGGCCTCATCTGGGATCAGATGCGAAATGGATTTCTGCCTTCGAGGCGGAGGGCATCACCATCCACCCCTTCAAGCCGGCCAACAGCCGCTTTCTTGTTCAGTGGTCGCCCGTGTTTCGTCAGAAATTTTCTGGCCTGCCTGTCAAGAATGTTGCCCTCACCTACGCTGGAAAGCGGGTGCGCGGCGAATTGATGATCTCGCAGGAAGGAATTGAGGGGGGTGCGATCTACGCCCTCT
>NZ_JBIIDX010000186.1:0-5767 GCF_044238155.1 Aestuariivirga sp.
AATGCGCTGCGATCACCCAGATATCGAGGCATTCATTGCCGTGAAGCAACAAGCCGGAAAGCTCAAAAACTTCAATCTTTCCGTTCTTGTTACTGATGATTTCATGGCTGCAGTCAAAGCTCAGGCAAATTGGCCTCTCATATTTGACGGCAAGATCTATCGAACGGTGCCAGCGGCATCGTTGTGGGACGCTGTCATGCGGAGCTGCTACGAATGTGCTGAGCCAGGCGTCATATTCATCGACCGCATCAATTCCGAGAACAATCTGTCCTACTGCGAGACAATCTCGGCAACCAATCCTTGTGGAGAGCAGCCGCTGCCAGCTTATGGCGCGTGTCTGCTCGGATCGCTGAACCTGACACAATTCATTATCGATCCCTTCAGCAAGTCTGCAAGACTGGACGAGGCTGCGCTCGGACGGACGACGGCAATCGGTGTCCGCTTTCTGGACAATGTGATTTCGATTTCGAGGTACCCACTGAACGAACAGCGCGAGCAGGCCCTTGCGAAAAGGCGTATTGGCCTGGGCATGACCGGTCTCGCAGATGCGCTGGCGATGTGCGGACTCATTTATGGTTCTTCGGACGCCGTCGATGCCGCAAGTCACTGGACATCCCTTATAGAGACTGCCGCCTACAAGGCGAGTATCGTTCTTGCCAAAGAACGTGGGCCCTTTCCGATGTTTGATGCTCAACGATACGGAAACCAGGGCCATGCAGCCAATCTCCATGAGGCACTTCGCAGCGATATTGCGCGATATGGAATTCGCAATGGCCTTCTCATGTCGATAGCTCCTACGGGCACGATTTCGCTCCTCGCAGGAAATGTGTCGAGCGGAATTGAGCCAATTTTCAGTGTTCGTTATCAGCGCAAGCTGCTGTATCCGGATGGATCTTGCCGTATGAACCCTGTGCATGATTATGCGGCAGCTCTTTACTGGCATATGTTTGGAAAAGATGAGCGCCTACCCCCCAGCTTTATAACGGCTGACGAGCTTGCGCCATCAGCACACCTGAGAATGCAGGCAGCAGTTCAGAAGCATGTAGACGGTTCCATCTCCAAGACCATCAATATCTCATCAGAGTTGCCTTTCGTTTCATTCAGGAGCATCTACCAAGACGCCTACGACATGGGACTGAAGGGGTGTACGGTATTCAGACCCAATCCAGTCACGGGAGCAGTCTTGTCGAGGGTTCCGGCAGCAAGGCCTCACGTTACCCAACTGATGGACCCATTCTCCAGGGACCGGGAAGACGTAATTCCCGGAGCTACCTACAAGCTGGACTGGCCAGGCAATGATTCTCCAATTCATGTGACGATCAATGATGTGATCGAAGACGGGACAAGACGCCCCTTCGAGATTTTCATCAATCCGCAAGACAGGCAACTGCAACTATGGGCAACCGCACTGGCACGCACGCTGTCAGCCGTCTTCCGGCGCAGTGGAGACCTGTCCTACATCACGAGTGAACTCAAGACAGTTGCCGATCCACGCGGCGGGCATTGGATCGAAGGGGGCCACTATTCAAGCCAGCTAGCAGCAGTCGGTGGAGCGATCGATCGTCATATCCTGAACCTGTCACAAGGTACTCAGCGCCAGCCATCCCATGGTTCAGGGTCTCGAGGCTCAACAAATTTGCTACCATGTCCACAGTGTCAGACGGACGCGATGACACACCAGGAAGGGTGTGCGGCATGCCTCTCATGCGGTTATACACGCTGCAACTGATGGGGCTTGACAATTAGCCATTTTTGTTCTATTTTTGTTCTATGATTCACGGTTATTCTTTGTCAGGGTTTCAGCCCGCCGATACAGCCCTCGCGCAGCGCTTTTGGTACTGGCGAGGAGCTTCAGGCCGGGCCTACATCCATTCGATCTATTCGCGGCAGCTTTGCCCGAGATTGGCTGGTGCAATCTATTTGATCGTGGATGCGTCAGGTGCCTCGCGCCAGGTGATCTCCGTTGGGCGACTGTCTGCAGACGGCACATTGCCCGAAGACAGACGGCCAGGGCATGCCATTGAGGAAATTCATGTTCACCTTCTGGCGCGGGATTTCACCGCGGCTGAACAGATTGCATCTGACTTGCGCGCGGCTCTCCATTCCGAGGAACGTCCGGTCTCCAACATGCGGGCTGTCACGGTTGCCGTTCAACTTGAACTTTTGGCAGCATGAGATGCCAGGCGGGCTGCAACCCGTTCCAGGGCGGCATCATGGATGTTCATTTGCCTGAGATGTACAACGGTATTCATCACGTAATCGACACATAGGCCGGACATCCCCCGCCCATGGCCAACATAAAAATCGATCTGCTCATCGCTCAATAGGCCTGTATATTGTCCATGCTGTCTGTCGACCACATAGGTGACAGCGGCAACCAGGCGCCCGCTGTCCAACAGCCGCACTGACTTGCGTTTCTCGACATAGACGGATGTGACCTGCTCACGTGCCCGAAGATAGGCAAGTGTATCATCCCACCTGTCAGCTCCAATCCGAAATGCAATACCACGACAGGACCCACCGCGATCCAAACCCAGAACCAGCCCAGGCTGTTCGGGGGTTCCTCGATGAACATGAGAATAGACACACAGCCGCCGGTGGTAGCCGAATATGGAGGCAGGCTCACAGCCGAGGTGCGCAAAACCCGGCCGCCACATCAGCGAGCCATAGCCAAAGACCCAGAATTGTTCCATGCTAAGCGACCTCCTAACTCGAAAGGCTCCCGAAGATCAAATGCCGAATGCTCACTCAGCATCCTGGAGAATTTTTGCTCCGCTCGGCATCGTATTGCTGGTTGCCCTCGCCTGGACAGCCTATTGGTTCATCGCAATTGGAGCGGCTAAGGAAAGGCTTGCATCAGAGCGGCTACGTCTCTCTGAACGCGGTTTTCAGTTATCGTGCGTCCAGGAGCAATGGGGCGGCTTTCCGTTTCGATTTGAATTCTCATGCACTTCACCAAAGCTGTCACGCACCGGGCTCGGTGAGCTGGCCTCCACTAATCTTTTGGTCATGGCACTTGCCTATGCTCCCTGGCAGGTGGTTGCACTGATCGATGGGCCGTCGACCCTGCTTCTTGGCCACGGAGCGCCGAAGCAGGCCGAGCACGATCGGGCGGTTGTTGTCCTGACATTCGAGTCGTCTGGACTTGCAAGTTTTTCAGGAGAGGTTCGGGGCATAGCCATGCCCTTGCTGGGTAGAATCGAGAAGCTGAGTGCCCACACACGACCTTCGCTGCCGCCAGCTTCCGGAACAGATATCGCAATCACTTTGAACAAGCCCGTTTACCAGCCTGCTGGCATGCCGGCCATGGCACTTGATCAGGTCAGCATTTTGGGAGGTTTCGAAAGCAGCCCTCGACTGGCCATTGACACTGCAGAGATTCAAGCAGGACGCATCAAGGTTACAGGCGCTGGCACGCTGACACTCGACGAGCAAAATCGTGTGACAGGCGAGCTGACCACTGAAACAAATGATATTGGCGCCCTGATCGACTTCAGTGCACCTTATTTCGGCCTGTCAGATGAACAGAAAGCCAATGTCCAGGGTATAGTGGGCATTCTGGGAAACTCTGCAAAGATACCTATCATTGCAAAAAATGGCTTGCTCTATCTGGGGCCGTTCAAAATCGCAGATCTCGAACCACTCTACTGAGTCTTTGGACCTCCACGACCAAAGTCAGGTGCAGCTGTATCCTGGCCAGCCGCAATGATGTTGCGGCGAACCTCCCGCGAGCGGCTAAAAATGTTGAACAACGTCTCACCATCACCCCAACGGATTGCCCTTTGCAATGCAGAAAGATCCTCCGAAAATCTTCCCAGCATTTCAAGAACGGCGTCCTTGTTGTTCAGGAACACATCACGCCACATGGTGGGATCTGATGCTGCAATTCGCGTAAAGTCACGAAAACCACCCGCCGAGTACTTGATCACCTCGGAAGAAGTCACCTGCTCCAGATCGGCAGCAGTTGATACAATATTGTAGGCGATCAGATGTGGCAGATGGCTTGTGATCGCAAGAACCAGATCATGATGCTCAGGAGTCATGATCTCAACATTTGACCCACATGAACGCCAGAAGGCTGTCAGACGCTCAACCGCCCGAGGGTCGGCATCGGCCAGAGGCGTCAGGATACACCATCGGTTCAGGAACAGTTCGGCAAATCCCGCTTCAGGACCGGATTGCTCCGTACCGGCGATCGGATGACCTGGAATGAAATGTACGCCGGCTGGAACATGAGGAAGAACGTCACGCACCACTGCGCCCTTGACTGAACCGACATCAGTCAGAATTGCGCCGGCCTTAAGCGCAGGCATGATTTCCATCGAGAGCGCAGCATAGCTTCCGACCGGCGAACACAAGATAATCAGATCAGCACCTGACACAGCATCTGCGGCTGTGGAACATATTTGATCAACCAGGCAAAGCTCCAGAGCCTTTGCCCGCGTCGCATCAGTCTTTGCATAGCCAGTTATCTTGTCGGCGAGCTCATTTTTGCGAACTGCATGCGCAATCGATGATCCAATAAGCCCTATACCAATGATGGCAATATGTTTGAATTCCCGGGTCATGACATGAACGCCCTCAGACACCTGACAAGACCACGATTGGCGTCCTCAGATCCCACAGATATACGAAGTGAGCCCGAAAGCCCGTAGGAGTCCATACGGCGCACGATGAAACCATGCTCCTGCAGATAACGGTCGGCAGCGTGTGCATTCTGGCTGTCATCAGACGGAAAGTGCACCAGAACGAAGTTTGCAGCACTCGGGGTTACGACAAGACCCATGGAAGATATCTCTTTCTCAAGCCACGGAAGCCACTCATCATTGTGTGCAACGGCGCGTTCGACAAACTCATGATCAAACATTGCGGCAGCCCCGGCTGCAATTGCGGGTGAGCTGACATTGAACGGTCCACGAATACGATTCAGGACATCTGCGACATGCAACGGGCAGTATGCCCATCCGAGCCTGAGCGCCGCAAGGCCATAGATCTTCGAGAATGTCCTGGTCATGACAACATTTTCAGATGTGGCAACCAGCTCGATTCCAGAATCATAATCATTTCGCCGGACATATTCAGCATAGGCTGCATCAAGCACGAGCAATACCCGGGAAGGCAATCTGGCATGCAATCGCTTCACTTCATTGAAGGGGAGATAGCGTCCAGTCGGGTTATTCGGATTGGCCAGAAAGACCATGCGTGTCCGTGGCGTCACCGCTGCAAGAATGTCGTCGACCTGTACGATGAAATCCCGCTCAGGAACAACAACAGGCGTTGCACCATTCGACTGAATCACGATGGGGTAAACGAGAAATCCATATTGACTGTAAATTGCCTCATCACCAGGCTGCAAATAGGCATGCGCCAAAAGCTGCAGAAGCTCATCCGAACCTGCACCACACACGATGGCCTCCACCTTGAGGCGGTAACGACCGGCAATCGCCTCGCGCAGGAGAGTCGCGCTCCCATCCGGATATAATTCAAGAGTCGATGCTGCAGTTCTGTATGCCTCGATTGCTTCTTGACTTGCCCCAATGGGAGACTCATTCGACGACAACTTATGAATGCGTGCACCCTTGGTTCCGCTTTTTCCCGGCACATACGGAGCGATATCCAGGATTCCAGGATTCGGTTCGGGCCTTTTATTCTGAGAAGTTGGCATGCTCATACCTTATTGGCCGAGGGCAGCGGCCAGCAACCCGGACACCCGGGCGATGCCTCAGATACTCCCGAAGCGGATCAACCTCAACAGCAAGGAACCCCG
>NZ_JBIIDX010000187.1:0-5751 GCF_044238155.1 Aestuariivirga sp.
GATGGTACCGACGTTATCGGGCTAAACATATAGTTGCCAACGACAACTATGCTCCGGTTGCAGTGGCTGCCTAAGGCAGTCTGAGCACCGAAATCAAAGTCCTTGGGCTTAGCCGCTCAAGGCGGGGTTCGCCGGCACCTGGCAACAGAAGCCGGCACTTTAACACTTTCCCGGTTTCCATCTCCCCGTCGATGCGGCGCGTCTGGCTTTGCCACTTGCGCCGGGCTATGTTAGGCGCAAGCCAACCATGCCGGAATCGAGAATGCCTGAAGACCTGATGCGCTATGACCTGCTGGCCCAGAACGCCCTGAAAGGAGTGGTTCGGGAGGCTTTGCGCGTGGCTGAAAACTCGGGACTGCCCGGAGAGCATCATTTCTACGTGGCCTTCCTCACCCGCCACCCGGGCGTGCAGATCTCTCAGAAACTGGCAGAGCGTTATCCGCGTGAAATGACTATCGTTCTCCAGCATCAGTTCTGGAACCTGCGCGTACTCGAGGACCGTTTCGAAGTCGAGTTGTCGTTCGACAATGTGCCTGAACATCTCGTCGTGCCATTCGACGCCGTAAAGGGTTTCATGGATCCTGCCGTGCAGTTCGGGTTACAGTTTGAGGTGCAATCCCCCATCCGTCCGCGCGAGGTTGACACCGCAGTTGTCACCCCTGCCACCAGCGAAGCAAAACCGGCCGACATTCCCGCTGCTGGCGAGGCCCCAAAGGTCGTCTCGCTCGATCAATTCCGGAAGAAATGAGCTTCGAAATGATCAAGCGTGCGCTTCTTGCAGCTGTGCTGATGCTCGCCCCCATCTCAGTTGTATCCGCTCAGCAGACGAGCGACACCCGCGCGCTGGCTGCACTCAGCGAAAAGGAGTTGATGAAACTGCCCGCCAAGACTGTCTTCAGCGCACAGGCAAAGCCAACGCAGAGCCTCAAGCCCCGCGCCATCGGCTTCTATTCTCGCGGCTGCATGTCAGGCGGCAAGGCGTTGCCGGTTGACGGCGAGGCATGGCAGGTCATCAGGCTCTCGCGCAACCGCTACTGGGGACAACCTCAACTCGTGGCCCTCGTCGAGAAACTGGCCCGGGAGGCAAAAGAACAGGATGGCTGGAACGGTCTGCTCGTCGGTGACCTGTCGCAACCACGCGGCGGACCCATGCCGTCTGGCCATGCGAGCCATCAGGTCGGCCTCGACGCCGATATCTGGCTCACCCAGATGCCCAAGCGCAGGCTCGACGGCAAGGAACGCGAAAACGTCAAGCCGACGATTGTGGTGAAGGATCGCAAGTCGATCGACCCAGACGTCTGGACCACGGCGCACGCGCGGCTGATCAAGCGTGCTGCATCCTATCCGGAGGTGGCGCGGATCTTCGTTCATCCGCCGATCAAGGCCGAACTCTGCAAATGGGCAAAAGGCCAGGGCAACTGGCTTGCAAAGATCCGTCCCTATTACGGCCATAACTACCACTTCCATATTCGCCTTCGGTGCCCCGCAGACGACCCCAACTGTAAGAACCAGCCAGAAGCCCGGCCCAAGGATGGCACGGGCTGCGGCGAAGAGCTTGCCTACTGGCTTGGAAACGCGCCCTGGAAGCGCATCGAAAAACCACCCCCAAGCAAAAAGCCAGCCAAACCCGTCAAACCCCCTCCGCCCTTGACAGTGGCAGGACTTCCTGCTGAATGCCGCGCCGTCGTGACGGCCGAATAGCCGCCGAGCAACAGAGACTGGGAGCAGCGCCCCGGGCGCCCGTCCATGCAAGCTGATACTGCCGTTCCGAATGGCTCGTCCAAGACGACCTTCAAGCTGGCTTTCGCCTCGATCGGCGTGGTGTTCGGCGATATTGGCACGAGTCCTCTCTACGCCATGCGCGAGGCACTCCATCCGGTGGTCGAAAACGGCGGGGACCTACGTGCTGCGGTGCTCGGCGTTGCCTCGCTTCTGATCTGGGCGCTCATCCTCATCGTCACACTCAAGTATGTCGTGTTCCTCATGCGGGCCGACAACCGTGGCGAGGGCGGGATCCTGTCGCTTGTAGTTCTGGTTGAAACCCTGTTTCACAAGAAGGGTGGCTTTGTCCTTGCGCTGGGCATGATTGGAGCCGCCTTCTTTTTCGGCGACGCGATGATCACCCCTGCCATGTCGGTGCTTTCGGCTGTCGAAGGTCTCAAGGTCGTCAACGAGGGTTTCGATCCCTTCGTCGTGCCGCTTACGCTTGCCATCCTCATCAGTCTTTTTCTTTTCCAGTACAAAGGCACCGCCGGAGTGGCCTCATTGTTTGCCCCGGTGACGGCTATCTGGTTTGCCACTCTCGGTATCATGGGCCTCTCGCATATCAGCGATGACCTCGGCATCTTCCATGCCTTCAACCCAGTCTACGGCTTTGCCATGCTGATTGAGCAGCCAGGGCTTGCCCTGCTGGTGTTCGGCGGCGTGTTCCTTGCCGTCACCGGGGGTGAGGCGCTCTATGCCGACATGGGACACTTCGGTGCCAAACCGATCCGCCTGGCATGGCTCATGGTGGTGTTTCCCGGCCTGATCCTCAACTATCTTGGCCAGGGCGCCTTCATCATTTCGCACCCACAAGCGGTCAGCAATCCGTTCTTCCTGATGGTCGAGGGCTGGCTGGTCATCCCGTTGGTGCTGCTGGCAACGGCAGTCACCGTCATCGCCTCTCAGGCAGTCATCACCGGCGCCTTTTCCATCGCCCAGCAGGCCATGGCACTCGGCCTGTTTCCCCGCATGGGGATCACCCACACCAGCGAAACTGCCCATGGCCAGATCTATGTGGGCCAGATCAACTGGTTGTTGCTGGTGGGCGTCATCATACTCGTGCTCGTCTTCCAGTCCTCGAGCAATCTCGCAGCCGCCTACGGCATAGCGGTGAACACCTCGATGGTCGTCGACACGATCCTGGCAATGATTTTCTTCTGGAAATCACGCAACCTGCCCCGAATTATCGTTCTGCCGGCCCTCGTGCTGATCTTCGCCATCGAAGCAACCTTCCTCGCCGCCAACGGGCTCAAGCTCAATGACGGGGGCTACATGCCAGTTCTGCTCGGCTCCAGCATCATCCTGCTGATGGTCACCTGGATGCGCGGCCGCCGGGCGCTGACCGACAAGCTGAGGAAAGAGTCGGTTGAACTCGTGCCGCTGCTCGAAAGCCTTGAGCGTCGCCAGCCCACGCGGGTGGCAGGCGCTGCCGTCTTTCTGCAGACAGATCCGCTCTACGCACCAAGTGCTCTGATGCATAACCTGAAACACAACCGCGTGCTGCATGACCGGTTGGTGTTCATCACCGCAGAGACAACCAGCGAACCGCGCATCGAAACCGAGGAGCGCGTCTCGGTGAAACGTCTGCCGCTTGGCGCCTGGCTGGTGGAGGCTCGCTTCGGCTACATGGAGCAGCCGGATGTGCCCAAGGCGTTGCGAGCATGCGCGCCGTTCGGACTCGAGATCGACCCGCGTCAGGCGTCTTATTTTCTCGGCCGCCGGGTGATCCGCATGTCGGCGCGGTCCTCCCTGCCCTATTGGCAGCAGCGCATCTTCATCATGATGGCCAACCAGTCGTCGCGAGCCATCGAGTTCTTCCGCATTCCACCTGACCGGGTTGTCGAGCTGGGAATGCAGATGAGCATCTGATCAACCGAGAAGTTTCCAGCCATGACCCTGCTCGCACCTTTTTCAACACCAGGCCGCTTCTGGCGCGGCAACCTGCACACGCATTCTAATCTCTCAGATGGCGCACTTGAACCGGCTGCAGTGATCGAGGCCTACAAGAAGGCCGGCTACGACTTCATGCAGTTGTCGGAACATTTCATCGAGCATTTTGACTTTCCGATCGCGGATACACGCGCCTTCCGCTCCAACAGCTTCACCACGCTTCTGGGAGCAGAACTGCACGCACCCGAGACAAGCGTCGGAGAACTCTGGCACATCGTCGCTGCTGGCCTGCCGCTTGACTTTCCGCGCAACCATCGGGGCGAGACCGGCGCCGCGGTTGCGCAGCGCGCCCGCGAGGCCGGCGCCTTCATCGGAATCGCTCATCCTGCATGGTCGCAGCTCACGCTGGAGGACGGGATGACCATCGCTTCTGCCCATGCAGTTGAGATCTACAATCATGGCTGTGCCATAGAAAACGACCGTGGCGATGGCTGGTATCTGCTTGATCAGATGCTGACCGGCGGCAAGCGCCTCTCTGCATTTGCCACAGATGACGCCCACTTCAAAACGCCGGACCACTTCGGAGGCTGGGTCCACGTCAAGGCTCAAAGCCTCGATCCAGACGCCCTGCTCACTGCGCTCAAGCTGGGCCAGTATTATTCCAGCATGGGACCGCAAATCCACGCCATTGACCTGACCGGCCGTGATATCTCGATTTCCTGCTCACCGGCCGATACGATAACCGTGATCTGCGGCAACTCGCGCTCGGCCGTGCGCAACGGCCGCGCCATCACGGAGGCCAGTTTCGACCTTCGCAAGCTCGAGCAAGGCTGGCTCATGCGACGGCCAAGCCCATGGTTCCGGGTGGTGGTGATCGATCAGGCGGGCTGCCGTGCATGGAGCAATCCCATCTGGTGGGACGAGCTCGCCTAGGTGCCATTCGAGTGCCGCTCTGGCTTGTCATCTGCTCACTCGGGGTCACTCAGATCATCGGCTGGGGCACAACCTATTACGCGCTCGGGGCCTTGTCCCAGGACATTGCGGCAGCCACGGGTTGGTCGCAGACCCTGATCTTCGGGGCGTTCTCGGTGTCACTGCTGCTGAGCGGACTGATTTCACATTGGACTGGCCGCCTGACCGACCGCATCGGCGGACGGCCGGTGATGATCGCCGGATCCGTTCTCGCAGCAGCGGGGCTTGCCGTCATCGGGTCGGTTCCCAGGCCGGAGACCTACGTTGCAGGCTGGCTCCTGCTGGGATTTGCCATGCGCTTTGCCACCTATGATGCTGCCTTTGCCAGTCTCACACAGATTATTGGCTTCGGTGCAAGGCGGGCCATATCGTATCTGACTTTGTTCGGCGGATTGGCTTCCACCGTCTTCTGGCCGCTCAGCCACTTCCTGTCACTCTCGATTGGCTGGTCCGACACGTTTCTGGTCTTCGCGGCCCTCCATCTGTTCATCTGCCTTCCAATCCACTGGGTCATGTTACGTGGCGCAAGCGGGGATTCACATGGCGACCCGGCTGCCCATGACGCTCCATTTCAGAAGCCAGGCCAACGAAAGCGACAGGTCATACTGCTGTTCGCGGCCGCCGTAGCCCTCAATGGACTGGTTTTCTCGGCCATCTCCGCACACGTCGTTCCACTGTTCGACAGGCTGGGATTTCAGGGGGAGGCTGCTGTCGTCCTCGCGGCGCTGATCGGCCCATCTCAAGTAGCCGCCCGACTGGGTGACATCCTGCTTGGCCGACATTTGAGCCCGCTGGCGCTTGGACTTACCGCCTTCGGATTGCTCCCTGCAGCCATTGGCATGTTTGCCCTACTGCAATTCTCCTGGGCCGGAGCACTCACCTTTGCCCTGCTTTATGGCGCATCAAACGGTCTTGTCACGATTGCCAAGGGCGCCGTTCCCCTGATGTTGTTTGGGCCACGCGGCTATGGCGAAATACTGGGGCTCGTGGCTGCGCCGAACCTTATACTCAATGCCGCAGCGCCACTGCTCATGGCGCTTCTGCTTGATGTGGCTACGCCCGAGACGTCGCTGCTCGCAGCTGGTGTGGCGGCACTGGGGTCGTGCCTGTGCATGCTCGCCCTCT
>NZ_JBIIDX010000188.1:0-5725 GCF_044238155.1 Aestuariivirga sp.
GTCGGGTGTAACCAGCAGGCTTCCCTTGCCCTCGCGATTGACCACCTGCAGGTCACCCTTGCCCGCAGCGGAACTCTGCGCCAGGCCGGCGACGGCCAGCTTTGGCAGCAGCGGCTCAGATGCATCTGTGGTGTCGCTGAAGCCTGGCAATGCGTCGGCGAGTGCCACATCATCGAATTGCTGAGGCGCGCCGTCGCGGCGCACTGCCTTGGCCGTATCGAATACCAGCTGTTGTGGCCACCAGAACAGGTCTTCGCCGGCCGCCGAGGCGGTAATCGACCGGATTGTTGGGATTCCCTCTGACTGGCCGTTGCGCAGTTCTTCGGGCAGGCTTGTCTTGCCGCCGCTGGCCGAAGCGGTATCGTCCGTCTCGGTCATGGTTTCAGCCGCAATCACAACCCCAATCGAGTTGCCGTCCAGCGGGGAGGGCGCCTGGCGGGTGCTGGCGTCTGGTGGCGGCGCTGAGGCAGGCTCTATCTTCATATTCACAGCCGCCATCATCAAGACCTCGATGGGTTTTGGCCGCGGCTTCGGAACCGGATAGCCCTGATTGATACCTTCTGAGTCGGCGATCATGTTGCTGCCATCCGCAGTGTCTTCGGAAACGGGCTTGTTGCGGGGCGTGGCCGGTACCGCAGACGCATCCGCACTCATGCCTGCCAACTCTTCGTCATCCTCGGTATAGGCTGTCTCGAGCGGGATCTTCTTCTTGGCCGGCGCCGCCGTGTTATCGGCTCCATCTTGCTGCGAGGGCAGTCCGGCAGCTGTTGCATCAGCCTCTGCCACCTCGACCTCCGGAACCGCCTTCATACCCTTCTTGTTCAAGCGGGCTCCAACGGTCTTGCGGTAGTCTCGCATGATCTTGGCCATCTGTGCCTGGCTGATGGCTGGTCCCCAGTGGCGCACCCGGCCAGAGTCAATGTGGACAAATCCCGTGGGGCCGCCGCCCGAGCGATAATAGCCAACGCCACCGACCTGGCGCACCAGTGCCGAGTTGCGAACCTTCACGGTCGGCACATCGGGAAAGTAGAGGTCGATCGCGTGGCCGATCATGTGCTGGCTCTTTCGCGCCACGTTTCGCCCGATCTTTTTGAGAAAGGCGTTGGTCTTGGGCGAACGGTAACCGGAAATGATGTGGATCGGGGCCTTGGAGCCGAGGTCTGCGTGAAGTTCCCACATCAGGTCAATCGTTCGGGGGGAAATCGTGATCGCCTCGTTACGGCGCCAGTCACGCAGGAAATAGTTGAGCTTTTTCATAGCTGACGGCACATACTTGCCGTTCTTCATGTAGGTGATGGTGATGCTTTCCTTGGTATGCACCTGGTACAGGGACAGCGTTCTCGTCTCGCCACCTGAAAGCGCGGGGGCCTGCCCGCCCAAAATAGCCGACAAAACAATGGATGCCGCCAGAACCGTGGTTGCTGCGGCTTTCATCCAGCGCTTGAAAAAGATGCGACGACCGGTTTCCCTGCAGTCCAAACCCATACCCCACTAACGACCGGTAAACCGGTTCCTCTGGTATCCGTCCAGGCTGCCAACCCCATCCCCGGGCATCGGCTTACACTGAAACCGCGTTTTGAACAAGAATAAGGCCGCGGTGAGGCGGCATTCACGAAGGGTAAATGACTATGTTTAACAAGCGCTTAATCATGCCGTTTTGTTGCGGGCGGGTTAGTTGCGGGCCAGGAATGTGGCCGAGCGGGCCGTCTCCATGGACCGGTCACGGCCATAAATGTCGTTGAAGTACTGGATGTTACCCGATTCATCCGGCCAGGCCGTGAAGTAGGTCAGATAGACCGGGATCTTGGATTTCATGCGGACCGTCTCGCTTTTCTTGGACGTGACGTGCTCTGTAACGTCCTCAGCGCTCCAGCCGAGCAGCACAGAAGCGAACTCACGGGGGTTCTGTACCCGGACACATCCATGGCTGAAGGCGCGGACATCTTCCGTGAACAGCTCACGCTTGGGCGTGTCATGCATGTAGATATTGTGCGAGTTCGGAAACAGGAACTTGATCTCACCCAGCGCGTTGTCGGAGCCTGGCGGCTGGTGGATGCCATAAGGCACCTTACGGCCATAGCTCGACCAGCTGATGGAACGTGACGGCACCACCTTGCCCTGCTGGTTCACAACCTTGAAGCCAATGCGATCCAGGTAGCCTGGGTCGCGCCGCAACTTCGGCAGATATTCATTTGCTATGATGGAGGGCGGCACTCCCCAGGATGGGTTGAAGACCACAAGCTCCATCTCGTCATAGAAGGAGACCGTCTGCGTGTTCGGCTTGCCGACAATGACCCGGGTCTCCCAAACTGTCCGGCCGTTTTCGATCACTTCGGCCGCGAAGGCAGGTGGGTTTACGAACACGTAGCGTGGACCAAGGTTTCGTGGAAGCCAACGCAGGCGTTCCATGTTGTCGATGAGCCGGTTCGCATCTGTCGGCACTGACCCCGCATTGAGGGCCGCCAGCGTCTTCGGCCCGACTGCTCCCGTAGCTTTGATGCCCGAGGCCCTCTGGAAGGAGCGCAGTTGCTCGGATAGCGCTGGCTCAAGCACATCCCGGTCTGCATCCGGACCAGGCGCGGACGGGTAACCGAGGCTGGCCAGCCTGCGACGAAGGGCCGGAACGCGTGGATCGCTGTCGCCCGTCTTGATGATCTCGCCGTCGGCGATCGGCTGCTCTGCAAGCGTGTCGCGCTGGGTGGCGATGAGCTTGGCGAGTGCGTTCTTCATTGCCGCATAGGCAGGATGCGTGGGGTGGAGGCTCTTCAGGTAGTCGGCCGCGAACGGCGACCAGGTGATCACCTTCAAGGCCTCCGGTGCTTCAATCCACCGTGGTGTGATGTCATTGTACCGGGACAGCTTTCTTGGATCGAATTGTCCTCCCGAAGCATCATGCGCATAGCGGAGTGCGGCTGCTGACAGATCAAGGTCGAGCCGCGCCATGGCCGCGGCATCGTGGGTGGGTGGCCTGTCGTTGAAGGTCTGAAGCGGGGTTGGCAGATAGGCCGCAGGATCGAGCCCCTCCTGGTCGGCGGCTGCCAGAAGAGCCAGCACCGACGCGCCCCGCGCACCGAGCGTGCCGTTCTCAAGCCATAGTGGCTGGAAGCCCCGCGCAACATACTGTGCCACCAGCGCCTCGCGTGCCGCCGGCAAAAGGCGAAGTGCCGGGCCGGCTGCTGTCAGCTGATCATGGATGTGGGCGGCACCGGCCTCGAACGGTCGTGGCTCGGTAAGGGCGATGCCGCTCAGCGGTACGAGTTTTGGCGGCATGTAGGTGAGGTTGCCCGTGCCCAGGCCAGGGTCGGCTTCGGGGTCATCGTCAACCACGATCGCCACACGCTTCCTGTTGCTCGGCACGCTTTCGCCCAGCAGCATGTCGCGTTCAGCCCGCCGGTTCATCGTCCGCCGGTTTGTACGCGTGTTCTCGGCGGAGCCTTGCGATGCTCGGCCAAGCAACTGTTCGAAAAATCCAGGCGTGCGCTTCTTGGCGGGTTCCTCGCCGGCGGAGATACCGCTTGTCAGCAGCGCCGTGAGGCCGGTCAATATCGCCAAGCGTAAAGATCTATGCATGAGCCTCACCCGACGAATACACTAAGCCACGGGAGGGAAGACTAGCTCGCGGCCTCCTCAAGGCCAAGGTCTTTCATGCGACGATAGAGGGTCGATCGGCCGATCCCCAGCTTGCGGGCTACCTCCGACATCTGACCCTGATAGCGCGACAGTGCCAGCCGGATCATGTCCGCCTCCACCTCTTCGAGTTTGCGGATGTGGCCACCCTCGGTCACCGCGGGAATGCCGTAGGCGATGCCATCTGAAACGGCTGGTCCGCCCTTGCGCGGCAGCGGTGAACCACTGGCGATCGCCTCCGTGCCGCGGGGCAGCGGGGCCCGGGGGGCAAGTTGTGGCGCGGGCGGAATCCTTATTTCGTAACCCTCAACCAGCGAGGCTATCTGTGGGAAGTCTTCAATTCCAAGCTGCCGGGCTTCGCAGAGGACCATGGCACGGAAGACCGTGTTCTCGAGTTGTCGCACGTTGCCGGGCCAGGCATAGGCACGCAGAAGGTCCAGCGCCTCGGGTGTGATGCCGCGGATTTTCCGGCCTTCCTCCGCCGCGAATCGCGTGATGAAGTGCTCCACCAGTTCCGGAATGTCTTCCTTCCGGTCGCGGAGCGGCGGCACCATGATCGGAAAGACATTGAGCCGGTAGTAGAGGTCCTCTCGGAATTGCCCGGCCTTGACCATCTCGATCATGTTGCGGTTGGTGGCGGAAATGAGCCGGATGCTGACCTTGATGGGCTTGCGGGCGCCCACCGGGTCAATTTCGCCCTCTTGAATGGCGCGGAGCAGTTTTACCTGCATGTCGAGCGGGATCTCGGCGACCTCGTCGAGGAACAAAGTCCCGCCGTCCGCCTCCTGGAATTTCCCCGAGTGGCGGGCCGTGGCGCCGGTGAACGCACCCTTTTCGTGTCCAAACAGGATCGATTCGACGAGGTGCGCTGGAATGGCCCCGCAATTGACTGCAACGAAGGGCTTGCCAGCGCGCTCGCTCTCGCCCTGGATGGCCCGGGCAATCATTTCCTTGCCGACGCCGGATTCTCCCTCGATCAGCACGGGAATGTTGGACTGGGCGCCACGCCGTCCGAGCCTGAGTACATTTGCCATGGCCGGCGAGGAGGCAATGAGGTCGCTGAAGCTCAACGCCCCTCCAACCTTCTTGTTGAGTCGCTTCACCTCTTCCGTGAGTGCATTGACCTTGAGGAGGTTCTGCACCGAGATCCGCAGCCGTTCCGGGCTGACCGGCTTGACCACGAAGTCATCGGCGCCGGCACGCATGGCGGTAATGACGGTTTCAATAGAGCCCTGGGCGGTCTGAACGATCACCGGCAGGTCACCGCGAATAGCCTGCATCCTGTCAAGAAACTCCAGTCCGCTCATTCCGGGCATGTTGAGATCGAGGATGACGAGTTCGATGCTGGCGCCGGATGGGCTGCGGAGCACTTCGATGCCCTTGTGCCCGCCATCGACCGGCATCGGATCGCAGCCGAACCGACGGATCATTTCTTCGAGAATTCTGCGTTGTGCGGGATCGTCTTCGATGATGAGAACGCGGACAGCCATGCGCTTTTGAGCTTCTTTCTTCTAATTCTATTGGCCGGCAGAGCCGAAGTTCGCGGTGGATGATCCGGACCTTGCGCGACTCGCCGTTCTCTCGTCCACAGGCTGCCAGCGAAGGGTAAAGGCGCTGTTAACAGCGAGCCACGTTTGGGGACAGTCCTGATCGCCACAAGCTGCGCGTTCCTGTAATGATCATTGCATTGCCTGCATTGTTTAAGGCAATGAACAATCAAAGAGGGTACATTGAGCCTGGTTCGCATCAGCCTGTTTGCCGTCGCCATGCTCGGGCTTGCGCTCGGGCTGGCGGCGCCATTGGTTGGTCTGGAGACTTTCCAGAACATGATCTGGGGTGCGGCCGCCGGGCTGGTCCTCGCCGCGCTGCTCCTGGAAATCGGCAACTCGCTTATGCGTGGTGACGTTGGGCTCGACATTGTGGCGGGCATGTCGATTTCCGCTGCACTGCTGTTTGGCGAGACCCTGGCCGCGGTTGTCGTGGCGCTGATGTATGCCAGCGGGCGGCTGCTGGAGGACTATGCCGCCAACCGTGCCCGCGCCGACATGCGCGCTCTGCTGTCGCGGGTCCCGAAGACGGCGCTGCGCTATGAAGATGG
>NZ_JBIIDX010000056.1:0-19389 GCF_044238155.1 Aestuariivirga sp.
GGTGGCCGAGTGAAACACGATATCGGCGCCAAGCTTCAATGGTTGCGTGGTGACCGCCGCCGTGACGGTGGCATCGACCGCCAGTATGGCACCCGCCTTGTGCGCGGCCGCCGCCGCAGCGGCAATGCCGATCACATCCCATGTCGGGTTGAGGGGCGTTTCAATCCATACGAGATCGGTTTCGCCTGGCCGGATAGCGGCCTCCAGTGCGCCTGTCGTGGCGGCATCGAACAGGGTGAGACGGATACGGCCCAGCCCCTCCAGCCGCTTGAGCCAGTCGCGCGTGCCATAGTACATGATGCCCGGCGCCACCACATGGCCTCCATGCGGCACGGTCTCGAACACGGTTGTAAGCGCTGCCATGCCGGAGGCGAACAGCAGCGCCGACTGCCCTCCCTCGAGCGTCGCCAGGGCGGCCTCCGCCTGCCATAAGGTCGGGCTGCCATTGCGGATGTAGTTTTCCCTCAGCCGGGGCCGGTACTCGCCATCGCGGGCATAGGTCGTGGCAAGATGCAGCGGAGGAGCAACTGCGCCGGTTTCCGGGTCAACCGCGATCAGCGCATGGGCAGCGAGCGTCTCGGGCCTGAGGCCCCGCTCAGACATGCTGGCCGCCGTTGATGTGAAGCTCGGCGCCGTTCACGTAGCTCGAACTCTCCGTACACAGAAAATAGATGGCCTTGGCAACTTCCTCGGGCTGGCCCAGCCGGCGCTGCGGAATCTGCGCCACCAGCTTCTCGGTGCCCGGCGAGAGGATCGAGGTTTCGATTTCGCCAGGCGAAATCGCGTTCACCCGAACGCCATGCGGGCCGAAATCGCCCGCCATCTCGCGGGTGAGCGCAGCAAGTGCCGCCTTGGAGGTGGAATAGGCCGCGCCCGCAAAAGGGTGCATGCGCGAGCCGGCAATCGAGGTGACGTTCACGACCGCGCCCTTGGCCGCCACCAGCTCATCCATGAGGCCGCGCGCCAGCATGATGGGCGCAAAGAAATTGATCTGGAAGACCCTCTTCCACTCATCCTCGGAGGTTTCAATGGTATTGAGGCGCGCGCCACCCGGCTTCTTCGGGCTGATCGCCGCATTGTTCACCAGCGCATGCAGCTTGGAGCCTTGCGCCTTGAGACGCTGCTTCATCTGGGCAATGGCGGCATGTGTGTCGGTGGACGAGGCGAGATCGACTACGATGTGGTCGTCGGGGCCAGCGTCCCACGGGCAGTCATCGGGAAAGGGCTGGCGCGAACAGGTGATCACCCGCCAGCCAGCCGTCGAAAAACGTTTCACCGTGGCATGGCCGATGCCGCGCGAGGCACCCGTGAGGATGAGGGTTTTGCGGTCGGACTCGGCAGTGGTGTTCATGGATAAAGCCTTGCCTTGGACCAGCCGCTGTCTTCGTCCGCGCGGCGGAACACCACGCGGTCATGAAGCCGGAATGGCCGGTCGTGCCAGAATTCCATCGAGCGCGGACGGATGCGGAAGCCAGACCAGTAAGGCGGCCGCGGCACCTCTCCAATCGCATATTTCGCCGTTGTGAGCGCCACTGCCGTTTCCAGCGCGAAACGGCTTTCAAGCGGGCGCGACTGCTGCGAGGCCCAGGCGCCGATGCGGCTGTCGCGAGGGCGCGAGGAGAAATAGTCATCAGCCTCCCGGGATGACACTTCCTCGACAATGCCTCGCACCCGCACCTGGCGGCGCAGGGATTTCCAGTGGAAGCACAACGCCGCCTTCATGGTGCCGAGAATTTCCTGGCCTTTCTGGCTTTCGAAATTGGTGTAGAACACGAAGCCGCGCTCGTCGAAGCCCTTGAGCAGAACCATCCGCACATTGGGAAGCCCCTCCTCATCCACCGTGGCAAGTGCCATGGCATTGGGGTCGTTGGGCTCGGAGGCTTCAGCTGCCTGCAGCCATTCCCCGAACAGATTGAAAGGATCGTTGCGCTCGGTGAAGCCCGCCGCAGCGGTCAGCTTGGAAATGTCAGATTGGGCCATGTGCTCTGCCAGGGGCGCCGTCGCCCAGATTGCTCGGGATGAGAAGCGCTTATGCCACCCTGATCCCCTACGGATCAAGCACGGCCACAGACCAGCACTGGCACACCGGGCCTGGCCACCGCACATCCCTTTTCAGTGGACCTGGTTCGGGACTTGTGCAATTAACCTCAGGAACGATTTGATTTCGGACAAATAATCATGAGCGATAACAAGGGGTTGATGGCTGGCAAGCGGGGCCTTGTCATGGGCGTTGCCAACAACCGGTCGATTGCCTGGGGAATCGCCAAATCCTGCGCGCAACATGGCGCGGAGCTGGCCTTCACCTATCAGGGTGAAGCGCTCAAGAAACGGGTGGAGCCGCTTGCCGCCGAATTGGGCTCGACAGTTGTCACCCCATGTGACGTTACCGACATGGCCTCGATCGATGCCACCTTCGCCACCATCTCGGAAAAATGGGGCTCTCTCGATTTTCTCGTTCATGCGATAGCCTTCTCAGACAAGGACGAACTCACCGGCCGCTACGTGGACACCACGGCGGATAACTTCACCAAGACCATGTTCATCAGCGTCTATTCCTTCACGGCGGTTGCCCAGCGCGCCGAGAAGCTGATGAACAATGGCGGCTCTCTGCTCACCCTCACCTATTACGGGGCGGAGAAATGGATGCCGCACTACAACGTCATGGGTGTGGCCAAGGCGGGTCTGGAGGCCTCGGTGCGCTACATGGCCGCCGACCTCGGTCCTAAGGCGATCCGCGTCAATGCGATCTCCGCAGGCCCGATCAAGACACTCGCTGCGTCCGGCATCGGCGATTTCCGCTACATCCTGCGCTGGAATGAATATAATTCGCCGCTGCGCCGCACGGTAACCATTGATGAAGTTGGCGATTCCGGCCTCTATCTGCTGTCGGACCTGGGCCGCGGCGTCACCGGCGAAATCCTGCATGTTGATGCCGGCTACCACATCGTCGGCATGAAGAATCCGGATGCGCCCGACATCACCGTGAATGGCGGCGGTGAATAGACGCCAGGGCCCACACCAGCACTCATGTCGCACAACAGCTTCGGCCATCTCTTCCGCATCACCACCTTCGGCGAAAGCCATGGTCCCGCCATCGGCTGCGTGGTGGACGGCTGCCCGCCGAACATTCCGCTGACGGCAGGAGATATCCAGGTCTTCCTCGACAAGCGCCGGCCCGGCCAGTCGCGCTTCACCACCCAGCGGCAGGAACCCGATAACGTCCGCATCATGTCTGGCGTCTTCGAGGACGAGCGTACTGGTGGCCCGGTCACCACCGGAACTCCACTCATGCTGATGATCGAGAATGTCGACCAGCGCTCAAAGGACTACGCCGAGATCCGTGACAAGTTTCGCCCCGGCCATGCCGATTATACCTATCAGTCCAAATATGGCATTCGTGATTACAAGGGCGGGGGACGCTCATCAGCGCGCGAAACGGCGGCGCGTGTGGCCGCAGGGGCGGTTGCCCGAAAGGTCATTCCAGGGGTCACGATCCGCGGTGCGCTGATCCAGATGGGACCGCACAAGATCGACCGCACACGCTGGGACTGGGCAGCAGTTGACAACAACCCTTTCTTTGCGCCCGATGCGAAGGCAGCAGAGCGTTTCGCAGATTATCTCGACGGTGTGCGCAAGGCGGGCTCCTCGGCTGGCGCCGTGATCGAGGTGGTGGCCAGCGGCGTGCCAGCAGGCTGGGGCGCACCGCTCTATGGCAAGCTCGACCAGGACCTCGCTGCCGCGATGATGAGCATCAATGCGGTGAAGGGCGTGGAGATCGGCGACGGCTTCGCCGCGGCGGAGCTTTCGGGCGAGCAGAACGCGGATGAAATGCGCATGGCAGGGGGCAAACCGGAATTCCTGTCCAATCACGCCGGCGGCATTCTGGGCGGCATCTCGACGGGCCAGGATGTGGTGGTTCGCTTCGCGGTGAAGCCCACCTCCTCGATCCTCAGTCCGCGGAAGACTATCACGGCTGAGGGAACGGAAACTGACATCTTCACCAAGGGTCGCCATGACCCTTGCGTGGGCATCCGTGCCGTGCCGGTGGGCGAAGCGATGATGGCGCTCGTGCTGGCCGATCATTTTCTCCGTCACCGCGGCCAGATGGGCGGCTAGGCCTTCCGTGCCGCGACCAGGAATTCCTGATTGCCATCTCCGCCCAGCAACGGCGAGTCGGTGACGCCGAGAACCGACCAGCCCTCGTTCATCAGAAACGCCACGATCTCCTTGCAGACGCGTGCCTTTTCAGCATGGGACGTGACCACGCCACCCTTGCCCACGCCCTCGCGGCCCACCTCGAACTGAGGCTTGATCAGCGCCACCAGAGCTGCTCCCTGCACTGCCAGCTCCAGGGCAGGCGGCAACGCCAGTTTGAGCGAAATGAAGCTTACATCGCAAACGATGAGGTCTGGATTCTGTGACAGGTGGCTGGCGGAAAGATCACGCGCGTTGAGGCCTTCGATGAGGCTGAGGCGTGGATCGCTCAGCTTCATCTGACCATGGCCAACGTCGATGGCCGTCACATGGGCGGCGCCCTCCTCGAGCAGCACCTGGCTAAAACCGCCGGTTGACGCGCCGATATCGAGGCAGCGGCTGCCCTTCACCTGAAGCCCGAAGAAGGCAATCGCATGCTTGAGCTTCAGCGCGGCGCGCGACACATAATCCTTCGCCGTGTCGATTGTGGTGAGTTTGCTCGCCGAAGCAACCGGCTGCGATGGCCGGACGGCAGGCTTGCCGTCAACCAGCACAACACCGCGGAGCACCGCGTCGCGAGCCCGGGCGCGCGAAGCATAAAGCCCACGCGCCACGAGCGCCTCATCCAGCCGCTGCCTAGCCGGCATCCAGCGGTTCGGTTCCGGCCGCCGTACCGTCCGGCTTCAGGGTGATCTTCTCGATGCGTGCCTCGGCATCCTTCAGAAGCCGCTCACAATGTTTCTTCAGCGCCTCGCCACGCTCATAAATGGCGATCGACTGTTCAAGATCGACCTTGCCGGACTCGAGCCTGGTCACGATCTGCTCCAGTTCGGCCAGCGCCTTCTCGAACGGCAGGCTGGCGATATCGGCGTGATTGGTCATCAGATGTCGTCCTCGCTCTCATCCATCATTGTTTCCACCTCACCGGCATTGCCACGCATCAGGGCCTGAACGTGGATGCCCACCGATGCGGCAAGCCCCTGAAGATCATAGCCGCCCTCAAGCACGGACACGATCCGCCCGCTGCAGTGAATCTCTGCGGCTTCCATCAGCTTGAGCGTCACCCAGGCGAAGTCTTCCTCCGTGAAGCGCAGGCTTCCAAGCGGGTCGCGGTGGTGGGCGTCGAAGCCAGCAGACACGATCACCAGATCCGGCCTGAACACGTCGAGTGCGGGCAGGATGACGGAATTCATCGCCTCGCGAAACTCTGCCCCGCCATCGCCCGCCCGCAATGGCGCGTTGAAGATGTTTCCGACCCCCGTTTCCTGTACCGCGCCCGTGCCGGGATAAAGCGGCATCTGGTGGGTTGAACCGTAGAACAGGTCAGCATCTGACCAGAAGATATCCTGCGTGCCATTGCCGTGGTGAACGTCAAAGTCGATGACCGCCACCCGCTCTGCTCCATGGCGGTGGCGGGCATGCTGGGCGGCGATGGCTGCCTGGTTGAACAGGCAGAAGCCCATGGCCCGGCGGGTTTCGGCATGATGGCCAGGCGGCCTCAGGGCGCAGAATGCGTTGTCTGCCTCTCCCGAAAAAACCGCATCCACGGCTGCCGTGGCGGCACCCACGGCGCGCAGTGCCGCTTCGAGCGAGCCGGGCGACATCACGGTGTCCGGGTCGAGATACTCAAGGCCCTCACTGGGCGCCAGGGCGCGCACCCGCTCCAGATGTTCGGCGGCGTGGGCGTGCAGGATGTCCTCGTCGCTGCCAAGCGGGGACTCGCGACGGACGAGATCGCCAAATAGCGGACCGGCCAGAATGCGCTCGACCGCCCGGATACGGTCGACCCGTTCCGGATGACCGTCTGGCGTCTGATGGCCAAGCGAGGCCTTGTGGGTGAACAACAGGGTCGTCATGGCTCGCTTCTATCCGCTTCCCGGCAGGACTGCTATAGGAGCCAGGATGACCGCCACCGCGCAAGACATTGCCGCTGCCGCCCAGGCCCTGCGCGAGGGAGAACTCGTGGCCTTTCCTACAGAGACCGTCTACGGCCTTGGCGCGGATGCGACCAACGATCAGGCGGTGGCGCGCGTCTATGCCGCCAAGGGACGGCCGGCCTTCAACCCGCTCATCGCACATGTGGCAAGTTCCGATGCAGCCTTCGAACTGGGCGAGTTCGGCCCGGAAGCGCAGGCTCTCGCCCGGGCCTTCTGGCCAGGCCCCCTGAGCCTCGTCGTTCCCCGCACCGCCGACTGCAAGGTATCGCTGCTGGCCAGTGCAGGGCTGGACAGCATCGCCATTCGCGTTCCGGCCCACCCGACAGCCCTTGCTCTGCTCGCCGCCGCCGGCCGCCCGGTGGTGGCGCCCAGTGCCAACCCGTCTGGCCGCATCAGCCCGACCACGGCCGAACATGTCCGCCGTCATCTCAGGGACAGGGTGGCAGTGGTCCTCGATGGAGGCCGCTGCTCGGTTGGCGTCGAATCAACCGTGGTGAGCCTGCTGGATGGCGGTCCGAAATTGCTGCGCCACGGTGGCGTGCCGCGTGCCGCGATCGAAAAGGTGCTGGGCCACTCGATCCCTGCCGAAACCCATGCCGCACGACCGCATGGGCCAGGCCAGCTCCTCAGTCACTACGCACCGCATGCCGAACTCCGCCTCAATGCCGAGGCGCCGCGCGCGGGCGAAGCCTATCTCGGCTTCGGCCCACTTCATGCTCACGGCTCCTGGACGCTCTCCGCCTCGGGCGATCTCGTCGAAGCTGCCGCCAATCTCTTCCGCCTGCTGCACGATATTGATGCGACCGGGGTTGCCTGCATCGCCGTGGCTCCGGTGCCCCACCGCGGCCTCGGTGAAGCGATCAATGACCGCCTGCTCCGGGCAGCCGCCCCGCGGGAGCCCGCATGACCCCCTCCCAGTCGACTCTCGAGCGTCTCGCGGCAGTGGTCGGTGAAGCCCATGCCATCCGCGATCCCGCGCAGATGGACCGCTACATGCGCGAGTGGCGTCAGATCTGGGTCGGCCGCTCGCCGCTTGTGCTCAGGCCACAATCGACCACCGAGGTGAGCCGCATCCTGGCGATTGCCAGTGAAACACGCACTGCAATCGTGCCGCAGTCCGGCAATACCGGACTCTGCGGCGGCCAGATCCCCGATGAGTCGGGCCGCGAAGTGGTGCTCTCTCTCGAGCGCATGAACCGTATTCTCGATGTTGATCCTGCCAACAATACCATGACGGTTGAGGCCGGCGTCATTCTCCATGACGTTCAGCAGGCGGCTGCGGCGGCGGACCGGCTGTTTCCCCTGAGCCTTGCCTCCGAGGGCTCGTGCCGAATCGGCGGCAATCTTGCGAGCAATGCGGGCGGCCTCAACGTCATCGCCTATGGCAATGCCCGCGACCTGTGCCTTGGCCTCGAGGTGGTGCTGGCAGACGGACGGGTGTGGAACGGCCTCAGCCGCCTGCGCAAGGACAATACGGGCTATGATCTTCGCAACCTGTTCATTGGCGCGGAAGGATCACTCGGCATCATCACAGCGGCCGTGCTCAAGCTCTTTCCGCAGCCGCGCAGCCGCGAGACGGCCTTCATCGCGCTCCCCTCGCCTCACGCGGCAATAGAGCTATTGTCGCTGATGCGCGACATGAGCGGCAACCGCATCGTGGCCTTCGAGTTGATCGCCGCGCTCGCGCTCGACTTTGCCGTCCGGCACGCAGATGTGAGGCGGCCGCTTGGCCCGGCACCATGGTATGTGCTGGCTGAACTCGCGGATCCCGTGCCGGGCGCCATGCTGCAGCTTCTCGAAGAGGCGATGTCGCGCGGGTTGGCCAGCGATGCCGTTGTTGCCCAGTCAGAGAACCAGCGTTCCGAATTCTGGGCCGCACGCGAGCTCATATCGGAGTCACAGAAGCCGGAGGGCGGCTCGATCAAGCATGATGTGTCCGTTCCTGTTTCCAGGGTGCCGGAGTTTCTTGCCGCCGCCGACGCCGCCGTGCTGAGCCTGATGCCGGGCGCACGCTTTGTGAGCTTTGGCCATCTGGGCGATGGCAACATCCACTACAATATTTCCCAGCCGGTCGGCATGGACAGGGACCACTTCCTCGCCCGCTGGAACGAGGTGAACGATGTGGTCTTCGAGGTGGTGGCACGCTTCGGGGGCTCTATCAGCGCCGAGCATGGCATCGGCCGGCTCAAGGCCCACCGCATGCCGGCAATCAAGGATCCGGTGGCGCTGGACCTGATGCGGCAGCTGAAATCCGCACTCGATCCCCACACCATTCTCAATCCTGGCAGGGTTCTGCCGCTCTGAGAAAAGGGCTAGAACAAGTCAAGTTGACGTACGCGCGTTCGCGGCGGGTCGGCGGTGGCCGCCCGCCCGCGCGCAATGGTGGTGGGCGCCACAGAGAAAGTGCCGTCAGGAGCCGGCCTGATGAGGCGCGCAGCGTCCTCGACAGCTCCCGTCAGCCAGACCTCATAGTCCTGAGGCTGAATGATGACTGGCATGCGATCATGGATCGCGGCCACCTCGGCATTGGGCGATATGGTCATCAGCGCCCCGGTTTCGAGTTCCGAGCCGTCGGCTCCCATCCAGTGCTCCCAAAGCCCGGCAAAGGCGAACAGGCCATGATCGGGCCGTGAGAAGAAATGGGGCGTCTTGTGCCCTGCCTCGCCTGACCATTCGTAGAAGCCATCGGCGGGTACGAGGCAGCGGCGGCGGCGCATGGCGTTTCGGAAAGTTGGTTTTTCGAGCGCGGTTTCGCCGCGTGCGTTGATTGGCGGCTTGCCCGGCTTGATCTCCTTCTGCCACGCAGGAACGAAGCCCCAGCGCACGAGGGCGAAGCGGCGCTCGCCATGGTCCATGCGCACCACGCCGATGGGCTGACCCGGCGCCACATGCGGGCGGGGCGGATAATCGGCATCGTTCGCATGCTTGAACCAGGCCCGGGTTTCCTGCGGGCTTCGTGTCAGGCTATAGAGACCGCACATGGCCACAAACTTAGCATCGATGAGCCCAGACCAACAAATGCCCAAGCTTGGCGTCTCCGCCGCCATATGGAGGGACGGCAAGGTGCTGCTGGTGGAGCGTGCCAGACTACCGGTCGGCATCTGGGCCTTTCCGGGCGGTCATGTCGAGGCGGGAGAGCCCTTGGTGAGGGCGGTGGCGCGCGAACTCCACGAGGAAACCGGCATGACGGCCGAGTTCGCAGGGCTCGCAGGACTGTATGACGTGATCCGCCGCGATGCCGCAGGTCTTGTCACGGTACACTATGTGATCGCCTGTTACGCCGGCATTGCCGGGCCGGGCGAGCCGGTAGCCGCCAGCGATGCCGCAGCCGTCGCCTGGGCCGATCCGGATCGGCTTGCCGGCTACCCGCTTGCTCCCAACATGGCCGATGCCATCGCCGCCGCACGCCGCCTGCTCGCCCGTTAACCTTCGTTTAAGGATGGTGTGGCCCTGCGCCCCGGCGTTGCTATGGTCCCGGCACAGAACAGGCATGGAATGCACCCACGCCGGATTGATGGACAGCATGTTGAAGATCAACGAACGGACCAAGCCGACACCAGCCGAGGAAAAGCAGCTTGCGCTGCAATTCCTGCTCGATGCCTGGGAGGAGGCCGCCTATGAAGGCGTCGACCGGGACTGCCTGGCCACTACGGCGATCTTCGCCGCGCTGTCGGAATTGATCACCACCTATGGCGAAGAGCCCGTTGCCCTGATGTGCGGGCGTCTGCCGGACCGGGTGCGCGCCGGCGAATTCACTCTCGCCCGCAGCCGCCAGTAGCCTGCCACCTCAGCCCGCCGCCTCGAACAGCAGCAGGAAGCCGAATACCGCGATCAGCAGGCCGGTCCAGCGGTTGATGCGTCCGAGCGCCGTGTCGCCGATGCGTGACCTGTAGCGCGCCACGGTAGAGCTGAGGAACAGCCACCACAGCGCATCGCCTGCCATGACGCCAGCCACCAAAACCACTGGCCGCAGCGGATCGACATGCAGCTGAAGCATGGAATTCAGGGTGGCGAAGATGGCGGCGAAGCCGAACAGGACGCCAGGATTGGTCAGCGTCAGCATGAAGGCGGCAAGCATCTTGCGGGCCGTGGCGACTGTTGTGGGCAGCGCCTGCCCTTGTCCCGCCGCAACCACGGTTCGGGCGCGGGCAAGCCGCACGCCCATCACCACCAGCAACAGACCGCCTGCAGCAAGCAGCGGCCGCTCATACTCCTCGATGGCATTGGCAACCGCACTCACCCCAAAGGCAGCGACGAGGGCATACATTGCATCGGCAGCGACGGAGGCAAGCCCCACCAGAAACGCCGGGCCAAAGCCAGCGCGCAGCGCTTCGCGCACCACCAGAAGGTTGACAGGCCCAACCGGCGCGGCCATGGCGAGGCCGACGGCCACGCCCATCAGGAAAAGCGCTGCCTCCATCGCCTAGCGGATGTCGACCACCACCCGGCCCTTGACCTTGCCGGCCACGATGTCAGCCGCCACTTGCGGCACGTCATCGAGCTTCACATGGGTGGTGAGGGCATGGAGCTTGGCGAGGTCAAGGTCCTGCACAAGCCGATCCCACACTTTCAGGCGCCGCGGCATCGGTGTCGACACCGAATTGATCCCCACAAGCTTCACGCCGCGCAGGATGAAGGGGGCGACATTGGTGGGAAGGTCCATGCCCTGGGCGAGGCCGCAGGCCGCGACGGTTGCGTCCGGGTTCATCTGTGAGATGACGTTGGCCAGCGTCACCGAGCCCACCGAATCGATGCAGCCCGCCCAGCGCGACTTGGCGAGCGGCTTCACCGGGCCGTTGAACTCGTTGCGGTCAACGACGCCCGCCGCACCGAGGCCTTTCAGGAACGGCTCTTCGGAGGTGCGGCCCGTGGAGGCAATCACCCGGTAGCCGAGCTTGGCAAGGATGACGATCGCCGTGGTGCCGACGCCGCCCGCCGCGCCTGTGACCAGAATGTCGCCGTCCGCGGGCTTCACCCCCTGCTCTTCCAGCGCCATCACGCAGAGCATGGCGGTGTAGCCGGCGACACCCACCGACATGCAGTCGGCCGCCGTCCAGCCCTTCGGCACCGGCACCAGCCAGTCACCGCTGACCCGTGCCACTTCGGCAAAGCCGCCATGGTGGCCCTCGCCCACGCCATAGCCGTTGAGCACCACCTGGTCGCCCGCCTTCCAGCGCGGGTGGCTGGAGGCCCGCACCACGCCGGCGAAATCAATACCAGGGATCAGCGGAAAGCGCCGCGCAATCGGGGCCTTGCCCGTGATGGCGAGCCCATCCTTGTAATTGACGGAGGAATGGCTGACATCCACCGTGACGTCACCCTCCATCAGGTCCTGCTCCTCGAACCTCGTGAGTTCGGCCTTCTGGCCGCTGTCGGTCTTGGTAATGAGAATGCCGCGGAAAGACATGAATGTTCCTTTCAGAGAGATTCGGTGAAGCGGACAGGCTGGCCCTGGGCCGGGCCGATGATTTCGCCGTTCCACATGGCCAGCCGGCCGCGCAGCATGGCGCCGACGGGCCAGCCGGTAACGGTGCGGCCGTCATGCGGGGTCCATTTGCAGCGGCTTTCGATCCAGTCATTGCTGATGGTGCGGCGCGCCTTCATGTCTACAATGGTGAAGTCGGCGTCATAGCCTTCGGCGATGCGGCCCTTGCCGGCCATGCCGAAAATCCGGTTGGGCCCGTGCGAGGTGAGATCGACGAAGCGTTCCAGCGTGAGAAGCCCGCGGTTGACATAATCGAGCATGACTGGAACCAGCGTCTGCACGCCCGGCATGCCGGACGGCGAGCCGGGATAGGGCTTGGCCTTCTCCGTCAGCGTATGCGGCGCGTGGTCCGAGCCCAGCACGTCGACAAGGCCTGAAGTCAGCGCCTGCCAGATGCCCTGGCGGTGATGCGGCTCGCGCATCGGCGGGTTCATCTGGATCAAATTGCCGAGCCGCGCATAGTCTTCCGAGGTGAAGGTTAGGTGATTGGGCGTCACCTCCACTGTGGCGATGTCGCGGTTGGCGGCCAGCAGCGGGAACTCATCCGCCGTCGAGATGTGAAGCACGTGAATGCGCTTGCCCTCTTGCCTTGCAATCCGCAGCAGCCGCTCGGTCGAGAGCCGCGCCGCTTCCGCGTCACGCCACACATAATGGCTGGCGGGATCGCCTTCCACACGCAGATGCTTGCGGGCATTCAGCCGGAACTCATCCTCCGAATGGAAGGACGCGCGGCGGCGGATGTTCTTCAGGATGGCGGCGACACCGTCATCATCCTCGACCAGCAGCGCCCCGGTGGAAGAGCCCATGAACACTTTGACGCCCGCGCAGCCCGGCAGCCGCTCGAGTTCGCCCAGCTGATGCGCGTTCTCCCGCGTGCCACCCATGAAGAAGGCAAAGTCGCAAGGCATGCGGTTCGTGGCACGGCGGACCTTGTCGGCCAGCGTTTCCTCCGAAGTGGTGAGCGGGTTGGTGTTCGGCATCTCGAACACCGCCGTGACGCCACCCATGATGGCGGCGCGGCCGCCGGTTTCGAGGTCTTCCTTGTGCTCAGCCCCCGGCTCGCGGAAATGCACCTGGCTGTCCACGACGCCCGGCAGGATGTGAAGCCCGGTGCAATCAATGACTTCGCCCGCCTGGTGCGGCGCGAAAGACCCCAGCCCCAGAATGCGGCCGCCCGCGACCGCGATGTCGCGCTGGCCGGTGCCGTCATGGTTGACGACGGTGCCACCCTTGAGGATCAATTCGGCGTGGATGGTCATGGCGCTCCTTGAATGCCGTGCTGGCTCTTCGTAAATGTGGATTGGAAACGAAGCAACAGCGATGCGTGACATTCAATTCGGGGCGGGGCGGCTGGCCGGCCGTGCGGTGCTGGCCATCAGCGGGCCGGACGCCGGCCATTTCCTGCACAATCTGCTGACGGCGGATGTCGAACATCTGGCCGATGGCGAAGCGCGTTATGCCGCCTTGCTGTCGCCGCAGGGCAAGATCCTGTTCGATATGCTGGTGCTGCGCAGGGGCGAGGGCTTTCTGATCGACTGTGCCGCCGGCCAGCGCGATGCGCTGCTGAAGCGGCTCGGGCTCTACAAGCTGCGCGCCCAAGTCGAGATCACGCCAAGGGATGATCTGGCGGTGGGAGTGTCGCCTAGCAAGATTACGGGTGGTTTCCCGGACCCACGCACGCCGACCGTGGGCTGGCGGATGATCGGCGAAGCGCCAGGTGACGAGGCTCATGGCTATTACGCCTCCCGCATTGCGGCGGGCCTCGCCGATTCGGAGGCCGATCTCGGGTCCGGCGAATTCTTCCCGCATGAGGCCAATCTCGATCAGCTGGGCGGCGTGAGCTTCAAGAAGGGCTGCTATGTGGGCCAGGAAGTGGTGTCGCGCATGGAGCATCGCGGCACGGCGCGCAGCCGCATTCTGCCGGTGACGCTGGCGGGCGGCACACCGCCGAAGGGAACCGATCTCCGCGCGGGCGACAAGCAGGTGGGCACGCTGTTGTCAGGCGAGGGTGATCAGGCTCTGGCGCTGATCCGGCTGGACCGCCTTGCCGAGGCAGCGGCGCCGCTTGAGGCGGGCGGCGTTGCTGTGACGGTGCTGAAGCCCCAATGGGTGCGTTATGACGTGCCGGGGGCCGCATGACAGCGCTCCGCCATGCCGACGGCCTCTGCCGCTGCAACTGGTGCGGCACGGATGCGCTCTACGTGGCCTATCACGACGAGGAATGGGGCGTGCCGGAATATGACTCGCGGGCGCTGTTCGAAAAGCTGCTGCTCGACGGCTTTCAGGCCGGGCTCTCCTGGATCACCATCCTGCGCAAGCGCGACAATTTCCGCCGCGCCTTCGACGGCTTCGACGCGGAGAAGATGGCCCGCTACACGCCGGAAAAATGCGAGGCCCTGATGCAGGATTCAGGGATTGTGCGGAACCGCCTGAAGATCAACGCCAGTATTTCCAATGCGCAGGCCTATCTGGCGATCCCTGACTTCTCGACTTATCTCTGGAATTTCGTGGACGGCAGGCCGGTGCAGAACCGCATCCGCAGCATGAGCGGGATTCCCGCCAAGACGCCGCTCGCCGAAGCGATCTCCAAGGACTTGCAGAAGCGCGGCTTCCGGTTCGTGGGCCCGACGATTGTCTATGCCTTCATGCAGGCCTGCGGGCTGGTCAACGATCATCTGGTGGATTGCCACCGGCATGAGGAAGTAAAGCATGCCGCGAAAGGCTGAACCGCCCCGCGCCTGGCAGCGCATGCTGTCGGGACGCAGGCTTGATCTCCTGAACCCGTCGCCGCTCGACATTGAAATTGAGGACATTGCCCATGGCCTGGCGCGCGTCGCCCGCTGGAACGGCCAGACCAAGGGTGACCATGCCTTCTCGGTCGCACAGCATTGCGTGCTGGTGCATGACATTGCAATTCACCTCGATCCGGCGCTCGGCCGTCCAGAGCGGCTCGCAGCCCTGCTTCACGATGCGCCGGAATATGTGGTGGGAGACATGATCTCGCCGTTCAAGGCCGCGCTGGGTCTCGACTACAAGGATTTCGAGAAGCGGCTGCTGGCGGCCATTCATCTGCGCTTCGGGCTTCATGCCGCATCGCCTCCGCGCCTTGAAACCTTCATCAAGCGCTGCGACCGTATCGCGGCCTATCTCGAGGCCACCCAGCTCGCTGGCTTCAGCCTGCCTGAGGCAGCGAAGTTCTTTGGCCGTCCAGCTGGCCTGGACGGCCAAGGCTCTGCGCGTTTTGTCAGGCTTGACCCCCTGGCACCCAACGCAGCATCTGAACTCTATCTCTCCGCCTTCGCGAGGCTTGCCACATGATCATCGTCGGTCCCCTGAGCCAGGTTCAGCCTCTCATCGATGCCCATGGTGCGCGTCATGTGGTGACACTGCTCGCCCCCGACACGCCCAGCGAAAGCCCACGCGGCATCGCTCCCGGCCGACACCTCAAGCTTCACTTCCATGACATCGTGGCGCCGATGGACGGGCACACGCCGCCCTCGGCGCGGGATGCCGAACGGCTCATCCGCTTCCTTGAAAGCTGGGACAAGTCTGACCCGATGCTGATCCATTGCTGGGCCGGCATCAGCCGGTCCACCGCGGCGGCCTATACCGCGCTCTGCCTGTTCAGGCCTGATGCCGACGAGGACGCGCTGGCCCAGGAGCTGCGCGCTGCCTCACCCTCGGCCACGCCCAACCGGCTGATCGTGTCGCTGGCTGATGATGTGCTTGGCCGTGGCGGCAGGATGGTGAATGCAATTTCAAGGATCGGCCGCGGCGCTGACGCCTACGAGGGGGCGCCGTTCATCCTGCGGCCGTGACCTGTGGGGTCACGAATCCTCGTAGAAGATGTGCCGGCCGATCTTGATCAGCCGTTTCATGCTCTTTGCCCATTTGGGCTTGACGTAGTCGGCGTGATAATTGGTGGCCGTGCTGATCGCGGCTACCTGCGCATCTCCGGCGATGGCCTGGCGGGCGATCTTCTTGGCATGGGCCCAGGACTGAGCACTCCTGACGTCGTCTGGCAAGCCGTCACAGGCGAAGGAGAACTGGCAGGAATTGCGCCGGCCTGATCCCTGGTAAACGACACCGCAGATCGTCTTGGGGTATTCCGGATCCTTGACGCGGTTGAGGATCACCTTGGCGACCGCCAGCTGGCCCAGATCGGACTCTGATCGCGCCTCGAAATAGACCGCTCGCGCCAGGCAGTTCTCTTCCGCCTGCTGCGATCGGCGCTGGGCAATGGCCTTCTGCGCCTCCTTGCTCTTCGCCGTCTTGGCGCGCTTGGCCACCGTGCTGCGCTCCAGCATGATCACCTGCTGGACCTTGGCCGGGGTCGGTGCAAGCGCCAGGGTGCTGCTGCCAGGCTCCTCAGCATCTTCGGTGAGGTTGACGGCAGCCGGAACCACTTTCACAACCTGTTGCTGCATTTCAACGAGATCGCCCTTGCCGGTGCCGGTCACGACCTGCTGGGCAAGGCTGGCCTTGTTCACGCTGTCGAGGCTGTCGGCGCCAGGTATCAGCGAACCCTTTGCCAAGATGTTGGAAGATGGCGCCGCCTGATTGTCCAGCGTCTCTCCGGGTTCGGCATTATGGGCTATCGCATTCTGGCCCATGTAATGGCCGGCAAAGGCGAAGGCCACGACCAACATCATTCCGCCCAGCACCATTGTGGCATATCCAGCCGCCGATGCACGCCCACGGGTTGGGGCGCGGTGTTCGATGCGGGTGCGGTGGGCGGCGGGCCCGGATGTTCGCGGCGTTTTCGTCACTTCCCCTCGACATACCGTGGGCCGCATTTGTTGCGGCTTTGTTAAAGCGCGGTCGTCTTTCGAAACCGCGTTTAACATGGCTTAACCATCCGGGCAACCCGGCGGCTCCGTTTTTCAACTCGAAACAGGATAGGGTAAAGGCTTGGTTAACGGCCTGGCACAATTTGAAAAAATTTAGTCTTTAGAAAGGGTTGCGCGAGCTGCTGCGAGCCGTGCGATCGGCACGCGAAAGGGCGAACATGACACATAGTCAAGTTTGAGCGCCTCGCAAAACGCGATCGAGGCGGGGTCGCCGCCATGCTCGCCACAGATGCCAGTCTTGAGGCCGGGCTTCACCCGCCGCCCGCGTTCGACGCCAATCCGCACCAATTCACCCACCCCCTCCGTATCGAGCGAGATGAAGGGGTCGGTCCGGAACACGCCCTTGGCCGTGTACTCGCCGATGAAGCGCGCGGCATCATCACGGCTGATGCCGAAGGTCGTCTGGGTCAGGTCATTGGTGCCGAAGGAGAAGAAATCCGCTGCCTCGGCGATCTCGCCCGCGCACAGGGCTGCCCTCGGCAACTCGATCATGGTACCCACCGAATAGTCGATGCCCACACCGGTTTCCCGCGCGACTTGCTGGGCGACGGCGACCACCACCTGCTTTACCCGGTCGAGTTCATTGCGCGAGGCAACCAGCGGCACCATGACCTCGGGGATCGGGGCCTTTCCGCCGCGACGGACGACCTCGGTTGCCGCCTCGAAAATGGCACGGGTTTGCATCTCGGTGATCTCCGGATAGGAAATCAGCAGCCTGACCCCCCGGTGTCCCAGCATGGGGTTGAATTCCTTGAGCTCGGCCACCCGTGCGCGTAGCGCATCGGGGCTGGCGTTCATCTGCTCGGCCACCTCCTCGATCTCATGGTCGGCCTGGGGCAGGAACTCATGCAGCGGCGGATCGAGCAGGCGGATGGTGACGGGCAAGCCTGCCATGATCTCGAACAGCTCGATGAAATCCTGGCGCTGCATCGGCAGCAGCTTGGCGAGTGCTGTGCGCCTGGCAGCAGGCTTGTCGGCAAGGATCATCTCGCGCACCGCCACGATGCGGCCAGCCTCGAAGAACATGTGCTCGGTCCGGCACAGGCCAATGCCCTCGGCGCCGAAATCACGCGCGGCGCGGGCATCCACCGGAGTTTCCGCATTGGCCCGCACACCCATGCGCCGCATGCCGTCCGCCCAGCCCATGAGCTTTGCGAAATCCCCCGAGAGTTCGGGCTTGATGGTGGCGACCTCGCCCCGGATCACCTGGCCCGAGCCGCCGTCGATGGTGATCGTATCGCCCTTGCGCAGCACGAGGCCCATCACGGCAAGCGTCCCCGCCTGATAGTCGACACGCAACGCTCCGGCGCCTGAGACGCAGGGCTTGCCCATGCCACGCGCCACCACGGCGGCATGCGATGTCATGCCGCCGCGCGTGGTGAGAATGCCTTCCGCGGCATGAATGCCGTGAATGTCCTCGGGGCTGGTCTCGATCCGCACCAGAATGACGCGCCGGTTGAGGGCCTTGAGGCGCCCGGCCTCATTGGGATCGAACACGATCTCGCCTGATGCCGCACCAGGCGAGGCGGGTAGCCCCGTGGCGATCACTTCGCGCCTCGCGCCGGGATCGAGCGTTGGATGAAGCAGCTGGTCGAGCGAGGCAGGGTCGATCCGCATCACGGCCTCTTCACGGCTGATCAGGCCCTCGCCTGCCATGTCGACGGCAATCTTCAGTGCGGCCCTGGCAGTTCGCTTCCCCGTTCGGGTCTGCAACATCCAGAGCTTTCCGCTCTGGATGGTGAACTCCATGTCCTGCATGTCGCGGTAGTGGCGCTCGAGCAACGCGAATGTGTGCCGGAGTTCGGAGAAGGTCTCCGGCATCAGAGCCTCGAGCGAGGGCAGCGCCGATCCGGCTTCCTTGCGCGCCCGTTCGGTGATGGACTGTGGCGTGCGAAGCCCTGCCACCACATCCTCACCCTGCGCGTTGACCAGGAATTCGCCATAGATTTCCCGCGCACCGGTCGACGGGTTGCGTGTAAATGCGACACCGGTCGCCGAGTTCTCACCCATGTTGCCGAACACCATGGCCTGGACGTTGACCGCCGTGCCCCAGTCCTCCGGGATCTTGTTGAGCTTGCGGTAGGTGATGGCACGCGCCCCGTTCCACGAGGAGAATACCGCGCCGATGGCGCCCCACAACTGCGCCGTCACGTCCTGCGGAAAGGGCTGTCCGGTCTCCTGCTGAACCAGCACCTTGTAGCGCGCGATCAGGCCCTGCCACTCTTCTGCCGTGACCTGGGTGTCGAGGGAATAGCCCTTCTCTTCCTTGAAACCACCGAGAATGTCCTCGAACTCCGCATGCTCGACGCCAAGCACCACATCGGCATACATGCTGATGAATCGGCGGTAGCTGTCATAGGCAAAGCGCCGGTCGCCGGAGCGGGCCGCCAGCCCATCCACCGTCTGGTCATTGAGGCCGAGGTTGAGCACCGTGTCCATCATGCCCGGCATCGAGGCGCGCGCGCCTGAGCGAACGGACACCAGCAGCGGGTTGGCCGCCTCGCCGAAACGCGCCTGAGTGATATGTTCCACGCTGGTGAGCGCGTCCGCCACCTGGGTGTCGAGCCCTGTAGGGTACGTCTTGTTGCGGCTGGAATAGACCGTGCAGACCTCAGTCGAAATGGTGAAGCCCGGCGGAACCGGAAGGCCCAGATTGGCCATCTCGGCCAGGTTGGCGCCCTTGCCACCCAGCAACGCCTTCATACCGGCGCGGCCCTCGGCCGAGCCGCCGCCGAAGCGATAGACATATTTCGGAGATGACATCGCCATGACACGGATTTTCCGTTGTACGCGAAGGGTTGGGCAGACATAGCGGGCAAACGCCCAAAGTCAGGAAACCACAGCCTCGCCCCGGTTGCAATGCAATATCGCACATGCGGCATCGCAGTGGCCGCATGGGCTTCGAGGCTCAGGCGGCAGCTGC
>NZ_JBIIDX010000189.1:0-5656 GCF_044238155.1 Aestuariivirga sp.
TTCAGACCAGCCACGACGTCGAGGGCAGTCATATGGATCAGCTCGGTCATGTGGGGCCTCCTGCCGCAAAGCCCATCATGAAATCCGTTTGCCGCCACCCCGTCAACCGGCGTAAAAGCCTCCGATCACAGTTCGAGGGAGATCATCATGAACGCACCGGTCGCAGCCCCAGGCATGAACAAGCAGTGGGTGGAACGTCGCGCCAAGGCCGTCTCGCGTGGAATCAGCGCCGGCGCCCCGGTGATTGCGGCAAAGGCCGAAAACGCCGAGATCTGGGATGTCGAGGGCAATCGCTACATCGACTTCGGCGGCGGCATTGCGGTGGTCAATACCGGTCATCGCCACCCGGCCGTCATGAAGCGCGTGTATGAGCAACTCGAAGCCTTCACCCACACCTGCGCCATGGTCATGCCCTATGCACCCTTCATCGAGGTGTGTGAGCGGCTCAACGCGGTAGCCCCGATTTCAGGCGAAAAGAAATCGGCGCTCGTGACCACCGGAGCCGAGGCGGTCGAGAACGCCATCAAGTTTGCCCGCGCCTATACCGGCCGCTCGGACGTCATCGCCTTTCACGGTGGCTTCCACGGACGCACCCTGCTCGGCATGTCGCTCACCGGCAAGGTCGTGCCCTACAAGGCCAAGTTCGGACCGATGGCGCCGGGCATCTGGCACGTGCCCTTCCCCGTGGCACACAAGGGCCACACGGTGGACGAATCGATGCACGCGATCGAATGGCTGTTCAAGGCCGACGTCGAGCCTTCGCGCGTTGCCGCCATTATCATCGAGCCGGTACAGGGCGAGGGTGGCTTCTACATTGCACCCAAGGAACTGATGGTGCGGCTGCGCAAGCTCTGCGATGATCACGGCATCCTGCTCATCGCCGACGAAATCCAGTCCGGCTTCGGCCGCACCGGCAAGTTCTTTGCCATGGAGCATTATGGCGTGGAGCCAGACCTCATGACGGCTGCGAAATCACTGGCCGGCGGGTTTCCGCTGGCTGCCGTGGTCGGCCGCGCCAAGATCATGGACGCGCCGGAGCCCGGCGGCATCGGCGGAACCTATGCCGGCAACCCCATCGCCTGCGCCGCAGCGCTTGGCGTTTTCGACGCCTTCGCCCAGGAGGACCTGCTCGAGAAGGCCGAGAAGCAAGGCAAGATGATCATGGAGCGCCTGCGGTCGATCAAGGCCAAGGGCAAGGGCATGCCGATCGGCGACATCCGCGGTCTCGGGGCCATGTGCGCTTTTGAGCTGGTGACCCAGCACGGCGGCAATGATCCGGATGCCGCAGGTGCCAAGGCGCTGGCGGCCAAATGCCTGGAACGCGGGCTCCTGATCCTCACCTGCGGTGTCTATTCGGATACGGTGCGTATGCTGACACCACTTACCGCCTCCGAAATGGTCATCAAGGAAGGTCTCGACATTCTGGAAAGCGCCCTGCTCGGCAACTGAACGCTCGTTCCGCCGACCCGGCCTGAAACCAGGCAGCGCCGGGGTCAGGCCAGGGTGAAATGCCGCCAGCTACAACCTGCCTGTTCAGCCTGAAGCTTTCGAGATATACTCGCTGACTTCAGGAGGAACCGGAAATGCCCTTGTCCAACATGGCCGTCCGCGACATCGAGACGGTGATCCACCCCTACACCAACCTGGCACGCCATCGCGAGGTTGGGCCGCTCATCCTCAACGAGGGCCGCGGCATCTATCTCTACGACGACCAGGGCAAGCGCTACATCGAAGGCATGGCGGGCCTGTGGTGCACTGCGCTGGGATACGGCAACCGGGAAATCGCCGAGGCGGGCGCCGAGGCACTGCGCAAGATCTCCTTCACCCACGCCTTCAGCGGCAAGTCGCATGATGGGGTCATCGAGCTTTCCGAAAAGCTGAAGGAGATCGCGCCCTGCCCAGCCTCCAAGGTGCTGTTCGGCTCGTCGGGGTCCGAAGCCAATGACATGCAGATCAAGCTGTCCTGGTACTACAACAACGCCAGGGGACGGCCGCAGAAGAAGAAGATCATCAGCCGGGTGCGCGCCTATCACGGGGTCACGATCGCGTCCGCCTCGCTCACCGGCCTGCCCTGGGTACACAATGATTTCGACCTGCCGATCGCCAATGTGCTCCACACCTCCTGCCCGCACTACTACCGCTTCGGCCAGGACGGCGAGACGGAGGAACAGTTCTCCCAGCGCATGGCGGACGATCTCGAGCAGCTCATCCTGAAGGAAGGGCCGGACACAATCGCGGCCTTCATCGGCGAACCGGTGATGGGCGCGGGCGGCGTGCTGGTGCCGCCCGAGGGTTACTGGCAGAAGGTCAATGCCATCCTCGCAAAGTACGACATCCGCTTCATCTCTGATGAGGTGATCTGTGGCTTCGGACGTACCGGCAACTGGTTCGGCTCCACCACAATGGGCATGACGCCACACTCGATCACCATGGCCAAGGCCATCACCTCGGCCTATTTCCCTCTCTCCGCCCTCACTATCGAGGAGGACCTCTACCAGGCGATGCTGGACGAGAGCCGCAAGCTCGGCACCTTCGGCCATGGCTACACCTACACCGCACACCCGGTGGGCTGCGCCATCTCGCTCAAGACCATCGAGATCTATCAGCGCGAGAAGATCATGGAACATGCCGCCAAGATGAGCCCGGTGTTCCAGTCGCGGTTCAGGAAGCTCGCCGATCATCCGCTTGTCGGCGAAGCACGTGGCGTTGGCCTCATAGGTGCTGTGGAACTGGTGGCTGACAAGGCGACCAAGCGTCCCTTCGATCCCAAGAAGATGGTGGGCGCCAACACCGTGAACACCATGCAGGAACTCGGCCTCATCGTGCGCAACATTCAGGATTCGGTTGCGCTCTGCCCGCCCCTGATCATCACCACCGACCAGATCCACGAAATGTTCGATGTCTTCGAAAGGGGACTGGATGCCATGGAAGCCTGGGTACGCAAGGAAAACGCGAGGGCAGCATGAGCGTTGCCGACGAGGCAGGGCTGCGGGCCAAATTTGGCGAGGTTCACCCCCTTGCCATTGCCAAGACACGGCCCGGGCTTGACATCTATTCTCGGCAATTCATCGCCATGTCGCCCTTCCTCGTCATCTCCACGGCGGATGCATCCGGCAAGGCCGATCTTTCCCCGCGCGGTGATCCGCCAGGCTTCGTGCATGTCATCGACGACAACACCATCCTGATCCCGGACCGGCCGGGCAACAACAGGCTCGACACCATGGCCAACATCACGGCCAACCCAAATGTCGGCTGCCTGTTCTTCATTCCGGGCTTCGAGGATACGCTCAGGCTGAATGGCAAGGCACGGATCATCGATGATGTTGGGCTGTTGCGCCACTGCGCTGTCAACGGCAAGGTGCCGACGGTTGGAATTCTGATTGCGGTCGAGGAAGTCTTCATGCATTGCGCCAAGGCCCTGAAGCGCTCTCGGCTGTGGCAGCCGGACTATCGCCAGGACCGCGCCCAGCTTCCCTCCATCGCCCGCATCATCCTGGCCCAGACCTGCGGGGCGGGCGTCAATGAGGCGGAAGCCGCCACGGCCGATGAAAGCGTCGAGGGCGATTACAAGACTGGTCTCTATTGATCGAGGTCAAGGTCCGCTGATGCCTGACGGCTAAGGTCCAGCGCCATGGATTCCAAGCTCATCGCCTTCGCCACCCAGGACGTTCCACGCTATACCAGCTACCCCACCGCGGTGCAGTTCGACTCTGATTTTCCGGGCAGCACCGCCGATGAGTGGCTCTCCGGCCTTGCGCCGGAGACCCGCCTCTCGGTCTACGTTCACATCCCCTTCTGCCGGCAGCTCTGCTGGTATTGCGGCTGCCACACCTCCGTTCCCAATGGCTATGACCGTGCCGCGCGCTACGTCGAATATCTGGTGCGTGACATCAGGCGATCAGCCTCGATCTTCGGGGGGCGCAAGGGCCTCGTCACGCATCTGCATTTCGGTGGCGGCACCCCCACCTATCTCGATGACTTCCACATCGCCGAACTTGTTGAGGCCATCGACACGGGCTTCGGCCTGGCGCCCGGCGGCGAAGTGGCGCTGGAGTCAGACCCGCGCACGCTGACGCGTGAGCGCGCAAGAGTGCTGGCCCGCATGGGCTTTAACCGCATCAGCTTCGGGGTTCAGGATTTTGCAACCCCGGTGCAGATGAGGATCAACCGGTTGCAAACATACGGCCTTGTCGCGGCCGCCAATGACTACCTGCGCGAGGCAGGCTTCGCTTCGGTGAATTTCGACCTGATGTATGGGCTTCCCGGCCAGACGGTGGAGAGCGTGGCGCGAACCGCGCAGCAGGCGGCAGGGCTCAAGCCGGACCGTATTTCGGTGTTCGGCTACGCCCATGTGCCATGGTTCAAGAAACACCAGAAGATGATCAACGACGCCGATCTTCCCGGCGTCCACGGCCGCTATGCGCAGGCCACCATGATCGAAACCGGGCTCAACGCGCAGGGCTATGCCTCGATCGGGCTCGATCATTTCGCGCTCGAGCATGACGAACTCACCAGGGCGGCGCGCAACGGAACCATGCGCCGTAACTTCCAGGGCTACACCACGGATGTCTCGGACGCGTTGATTGCTTTCGGTGCTTCGGCCATTGGCGAATTCAGCCATGGCTTTGCGCAGTCGGCGCGCGACACGCTGGAATGGTCGCAGCACATCGAGCGCGGCGAGAGCCCGGTGGTGAGGGGGATCGTGACTACTCCGGAAGACCGCATGCGCGCTGAGGCCATTGAGCGTCTGATGTGCGATCTGAACGTCAATGTGGCAGAGATCGCGGCGCGGCATGGTCTGGACGCTGCGGTTTTCTCCGATCTGGGCGAGCGGATGGCGCCCGCCATTGCCGCCGGCATCGCCAGTTTGAATGGGGCGCACGTCACGGTGCCAGCGGAACAGCGGCTGTTCCTGCGCAATGTGGCGGCGGCGTTCGACACGCACTTCGTATCGGCACCCAACCGCCATGCCAGGGCGGTCTAGAGCTAGAACCGCGCCAGCGCCTGCTCGAGGTCGGCCACCAGATCGTCAACATGCTCGATGCCGATCGACAGCCGGACCAGATTGTCAGGCAGCGGGCTCTCCGGGCCCTCCACCGATTTGCGATGTTCCGCAAGGCTTTCCACGCCACCAAGCGAGGTTGCGGGCACGATCACCTTGAGGCTGGTGCAGAACCTTTGTGCATCAGTGAAGCTACCACGCAGCAGAAGCGACATCATGCCCCCGAAACCATCGCGCATCTGCCGTGCGGCCACCACATGGCCAGGATGGCTGGCAAGGCCCGGATATAGCACTCGCTCCAGCTTTGGGTGGCCCTCGAAATGCCGGGCAATTGCCAGCGCATTAGCGGAGGCCTGACGGTAGCGCAGGAACAGTGTGCGCAGGCCGCGCATCAGCAAGTAACAATCGAAGGGCGCCAGCGGCGCCTGCGATTTGGTGCGCAGCATGCGGAGCTCGGCCCAGCGCGCGTCTTCCGTTGCCGTCACCAGCACACCGGCAAGAACATCTGAATGGCCATTCAGATATTTGGTGGCCGAGTGAAACACGATATCGGCGCCAAGCTTCAATGGTTGCGTGGTGACCGCCGCCGTGACGGTGGCATCGACCGCCAGTATGGCACCCGCCTTGTGCGCGGCCGCCGCCGCAGCGGCAATG
>NZ_JBIIDX010000190.1:0-5635 GCF_044238155.1 Aestuariivirga sp.
ATCTGGCAATGAGATATCGGCTTTGTTCAGTTTAGCGATTACGTGTTCCCGATAGGGAGAGGTCTGCGGACTGTAAACAAATACATTCCGGTATCGAGTTTAACCGGCGCGCTGGCATTCAAGCAAGATTGGCGAGACTGCATCGCAGATCAGAAGGTCTGGTGCTGGCAAAAGTCTGAAAAGTATTTTCTATCACAACTCTTTCAGGAGCACGTCGTGCCTTCGAATAGGGGTAAAGATTACGGCCGTGTACCAAGGCACCAGGCGAATTGGGTGATTTTCAAACGCTAGCGCCTTTGGAAATCTACAAAAATGTTATATTATAACACCTCAGATCAGAGCCGGTTCAGGAGCTGCCGACATGGACATCATCCCTCCCAGCAAAGCCGTCAGCGGACGTTTCCAGAAGGGCGTGAGCGGCAATCCCGGCGAATGCCAGCCGAGGTGAAGGAAGCCCTGGAGGCTGCCTCGGAACGGGCCGCAAAGCGCCTTGTGGAATTGGTCGACAGCGACGATCCCCGGGTGGCCCTGATGGCGTCCAACGCCGTGCTCGACAGGCTTTTCGGCAAGCCGACCCAGGTGACGGACGCCAAGGTCGAGACGACCAGTGTTCAGCAGGCGCATCTCAAGGTCCTTGAGGAGATCGCGCAGCGCCGCCGTCTCCGCATCATCAACGAGACGCCTACGGACTAGGCAAACTTGACCCTCGCGCCTTGAGATCGGATGGTCTCTCATGCTTCCGCCAGGCCTTGGCAGCAGCATGGTTCAAGCGGGAAAGGCGTCGAAGTTCACATTGAAGGGTGTGCCGTGGCTCTTTTCAATCTTGTACGCTCCTGTTGGGAGGCGCCCATGTTCGAGGACATAGCCGAAACTAGTACGGGATTGTAACCGACTGATTTGTAACGGCCTTTTGTAGCAAGAACCTGTTGATTCAGGCCGTCTAAGTGGTCTGGAGTGCAAACTGGCATCTAACAACTCAAGGAAGCAATGGCAGGCCACACCGGAGCAAGTACTCGTAGGCTGGATCATAGACACTGCTGGGACGCGTAGGATCGCTGTCGTGCCCAGTCGGCACGAAGATCGCCATTCCCTGACGGACCCTGGTCAGAAGAGCGCCGTAGGCGTTCTTCAAGTAAACCCTGGGTTCCAGGGCTTTCGCTTGCTGCCACAGGGTAGAGGATCATGAGCTTTTACCCGGCGGAAGGGGCAGCCTCGTCTGAGATCGGGCAGACGAAATGGCGTCGCCGAAAGCCCTCTTCTACTCTCTGAGCAATTTCTCGCGATGGAGAACAACGACACCTCGATATTCAGCGATAATGGTTCCCTCGTTCGAGAGTTCCGAAAGTACCTTTGAAACCACCGAACGTGAAACACAGGACATCGCAGCTAACTCATCTTGCGATACTACGATCTTGCGCTCCTCGCTTTCTGCTGACCGTCGTGAACCAGCGAGGGCATGGAGCTTCATGCGAACTCTTTCGTCACCTTTCAGGCTCGTAAATCCGGCAAACAGGTCGATAGAGCGCTTGAACGAATCCGCGATGAGATCGGTAGCGGCTCTGCAAAAATCATTGTCTCCTTCTAGTGCTGCGAGTCTTGATTGCAGCACAACAAGAGCGGAGCTCGGTATGCGGGCGCGGTACTCTGCAATATTGTTTCGCTTTGTAAACGCCCCGTACTCGCCAAACCATTCAAACGGGGATACCAAGTGCGCCTGGACAACGTCGAGGTCACCTCGTGGAACCAAGACCTGAACAGCTCCTTCAAACAGGAAGTAAAGGTTGGATCCCTTTTGATCTAGGCGGATGATCCGCTCACCCCTCGAAAACTTAACGATTCTGGAATTGGATAGAATTCGCTCGCGAACTGCTGGCTCTTGGTGTGATAGCCACGCAGATTTGCGTGCAGCTGCATGGACCGTCGCTGCGTGAGCCGACGCTGTTATGGTATCAGCCAAGAGAACGGCCTACTATTTCAACAAATGTCATCTTCACTGTAGTTCATTTTGCTTCGATCAGTGGTGGCAAGGCCCAGGTGCCATCAAGTGCCTGTCGCTTCGGGCCATAGAAACGGCCCACGAAGAAGAACGGACCTTCGGGCGCAGGCAGCCAATTCGCCTCCTTCTCGGGACCTGGATTCTCAACTTGAATATAGATTTCGAGTGAACCGTCCGCGCCCAGCGTGAGGCCCGGCGTGCGGCTGCCGATGGAATAGCGGTTGATCGGATTATCAACCAGGAAGCGCTGCGGCAGGTTGTACATGGTGATCGACCAGAACTCGGTCACGGGCGGCAACTGGCCCGGTTCGAAGCGCAATACCCAATGGCGGCTGCCGTCGAGAAGCTTGCCGTTGTCATCCGTCTGCTGGCTGCCATAGACGGCTTCTTCCTTTGTGTTGCCGTAGATGCCGAGCATGGCGCCATAATTGCGCTTGGTGATGTAACCGTCACCCAGTTCCTGGCGCGTGCCAAACAAGGCCCGGGAATCCTTCTGCTGGATAGCCCCCTCCTTCAAGGCCGTGGCGGCCTCGGCGATGCCTGCCTCCATTGCCGCCCTGATCTCCGGCGACAGCCTGCCCGTATCGAAGGGCGTTCCGGGCCCGATGCCGATGCGGGCAAAGCGCGCGAACATATCCTGCTCGGCAGGCACCGTCGGCATGAATGGCAGGAGCGCGTTGAGATAAGAAATAAAGTCGATCCCCTCGGCCTTTGCCGAATCCCACACCGGCCAGTTGACTGCAGGGGCGGGGGCCGGTGCCGGCGTGCCGGCAAACTCTGAGAGCGGAGTGAGCTTGAAGGCAGACTGTACAGCCTGCATCGCAGCCACGTCATCCGGGCCGAACAGCTGTGTGCGCGTGAGCGTTCCCACAAACTCAGTTTCGGCAACGAATACCTTGTTGATGCCCGTCGGGATCTCGCCCTTCCAGCGAGGTCCGGCGAACAGGTAGTTTCCCGCCTCCCGCCCGGTGGCGCGTACGCCTGTATAGGCAAAATTGTGGGTATAGAGATCGAACCACTGGTTTACGTAGTAACGCGGGGCCGGCACGGCTGGAAGTGACAGGACGACAGGCTCTGCGCGCAGGTCGAGCCATGCCCAGGAATAGGGTGTGTCGTTGTTGGGGGTGACGATGTCAGTGTCGGCTGGCGTTGACGAGCGCGCGTAGTGACGGAACCGGTTGAACCCGCCAACATAGCCAGCAAACGATTTGTTCTGCGTTTGGTTGTACATGGTCTGGTAGCCCTGCAGGGGTGCATAGGCATAGGACCAAGCCCCCCGCGTGATGGATCGCGCCTCATCAGCTGTAAGGCTTGTTTCGGCCCGACCTGTTGAGCTGGCCAACGGCATCATCGTTGAAAGTGCAATGGCATAAAATCTGCGCCTGCTAATCGAGATCGGCATGTCATCTTCTCCGCGCTGCAAGCCCGCTTATCCATGTCTCACTTCACGAGTTCGATGTCGTTGAGCTGCCAGCTCTTGTCGAAATAGGGCTCGGTTGCTGCATAGAAGCGGAAATAGGGAAACCAGCCCTTGCCCGATGCCGTCTTGATCCAGTTCGCTGCACCGGCCGGGCGCTCCGGCCCAAAGAACACATCGACCGATCCATCGGCGTTGGTCACAAGGTCCGGCTTGCGCGAGCTCAGGTCGGCAGCGCCTTGGTCGGTCATCAGCGGCCCACGCGTGACGTTGTCGTAGAGCGTGATGGACCAGAACTGTTTCACCGGTGGGTTGGGATCGACATGCAGCATGTAGGTCTTGCCGCCGTCGAGCCAGTTTCCGTCCTTGTCTTTCGAGGTCTCGAGATAGACCTGTCCGAAGCCAACGATGCGGCCCTGCATGCCGGCTGACATGCCGATCGCCTCGTAGAACCACGATGCCCGCTCGTCGAACTGCACGCGGGTCTTGTCCGGTGTTTCCTGGTCAAGGTCGAACAGCACGGCATATTCCCATTGCTTTACGGGATAGACGGTGGCGCCCTGGTAGCGCTTGTCATAGGCCACGGTGCGCGCCATCAGCTCACCGACCTTGGCGGCCTCGGTGAGGATCTTCGTCTGCCGTGCATCGGGATTGAAGGGCTTGCCGGGCGCGATGCCGAGCGGCGCCAGCATGCCGAACATCATGCGGTCGCGCGGGGCCACTGGCTCATTGGCATAGAGCTCGGCGAGGAGCTTCCAGTAGTCCAGCGTGTCGGGTTGCGCGGATTGCCAGGGGCGCCCGCCAACCTCGGCGAACTTGGTTGGCGAAGGCGTGTCGCGCTGGTCCCACCCATAAATGCTGAACCTCCGGAGCGTGGCTTCGGCCACCGCCTTGTCCGGGTCGAGCCCGCGCGTGCCGAACCAAACCTGGTTGGATGGGGCGCGGAATACCAGGTAGCCTGGCGCATCAATGTCGGGGCTGCCCGGCGGCAGGATCAGGTACTTGCCGCCCTTGCCCTTGTCAGGCCCCGTCTGGCCCATGTCGGTGATCGGCTGCTGCCAGATGTCCAGCACGCCGCCCGCCGTCAGGCCCTCGGGTACATCCACCACCATCGGCCCCTGTTTCGCGAGGTCCCAGAAGCTGAAGGCATAGAGCGTGGTGATGTTGGGGGTGAGCATGCCCGCCTTGTCGGCAAGGCTGCGGTAGAACATGATGTCGCCATTGGCGGCGCCCAGGGTCTTAGTCTGCGCACCATAGAGCGCCTTGAAGCCCACCGCGGGGAGCGCCCAGAGATAGGCCTGCGTGGCGCGCTGGAAATCCATCTCGTCATAGAGGCGGTCGGCGGTGTCGTGGCTGGGATAGCCATTTTCCAGCGTGAGATCGCCAAGGCGGGTCGGCACCTTCTGTACATCGGCCGAGACCGCAGGGAGCGGGGCAGCGGTCCACAGGCTTGCCGCCACGGTCGCCATCAGTGCCAGCTTGTGGAGATTGCAGAAAATGGTCATGCGTTGTCACTCCTTGGCAGAGCACGACGCTTACTTGAACACGCGATACCGATATACTAGCTTGCCGATACTGAATTGGTATCGCGAGAGTTCATGATCGACCGTCTGAAATACGCGCTCGCCCTTGCGGAAACCCTGAACTTCCACCGTGCCGCACAGCGCTTGGGCATCAGCCAGCCGCATCTGACGCGGCTCATCAAGTCGCTTGAGAAGGACATCGGCATCACCTTGTTCGAGCGTGGGTCACAGGGCGTCATCCTCACGGCGGACGGTAGCCGGGCGCTCAAGGAAGCCGCCGTGCTCGTCAAGGCGGAGGCCGCGTTTCGTGGCAAGATCGAGAGCTTGCGCAACGCCTCCTCCGAGACCTTGCGCATCGCGGTGGGTGCCTTCATCTCGCAGTCCTGGGCGGCCTCTGCCGTCACCGCGATGAAGGCGGCCGATCCAGGCATTGCGATCAGCCTGCGCGAACTCGACTGGTGGAAACTGTCGGATGCCGTTCACAGTGGCGAGTTCGATCTCGCCATGGGCGAACTGAGTGAAGCCAACAAGAATCCGGACCTCGTCAAGGAACCGTTCCCCGAGCGTGAAGGCAGCTTCATCGTCAGGGCTAGCCACGCGCTTGCCGGGCGCAACCAAGTGACGCTCGAAGACATCGCCCGCTTTCCGCTGGCAGGCCCCCGCGTGCCGGGCCGCATCGCGCAGCTCTTGCCGCCCGCC
>NZ_JBIIDX010000191.1:0-5621 GCF_044238155.1 Aestuariivirga sp.
AGCCGGGGGTGGAACTGTATCGACCGCGTCAATAACCGACCCCCCGCCGCGTTGCGTTGCAATGACAGTCAACGCAATCGAGGTACAGAAAAACGCCACGGCCAGATAGGCTGTCGTCCGGGTAAGAGCGTTTCCTACTCCCCGCGTCGAAAAGATATTTCCGCCGCCTCCCCCGCTGCCTCCAATACCCAGGGCACCACCCTCAGACCTCTGAAGCAGGACGACGCCAATCAGGGCAAGTGCAACGAGGAGGTGAACGATAAGAACGACGGTTTCCATGAAATGTTCCGGAATTTCAGATTACGGTCGCGCTTTAGCGCCTCGACGCGATGAAAGCAACCAGAAGCCGCAGACCACAAATAGGCTGTCAGCGCCCTGGAAAAACGATCAACTTTGGCGTGTCAGGCAGGCTCGCAGCCGAGAAGACCGTGGTCGTCGCTGTCAGAGTTTCGAGTTCAAAATCCTGTCTCACAGTTGAGATGAAGCGGTTTAGGGTTGAAGGCCCAAAAAAATGCATTGGGATCACCACACGTGGCTTGATCGTTTGTAACACCTCGAGCATGGCTTCCTGGCCAAGAGTATATCCGCCGTCGACCGGAACCATGACGATATCAAGACGGCCGATGAGGCCAAGATCCTCATCGCCGAGCAGATGGTGGAGGTGGCCGAGATGGCCGATGCACAGTCCTGCCGTTTCAAAGATGAAAATGGAATTTCCATCCTTGATCCGTCCGTCCAGGCCTGCCCGGAGGTCCGTTGTCACGTTGCGAACCCTTATGTCGCCAATCTCAACATCGTGAGCGGCAGCCCCGCCCTCGGGGTTCCAACCACGCAGAACATGCTTAATGGCGGGGTCCGGCGTATCAGTGTAGTGAGTTGAATGAGCCTGGTTCATCGTCACTGCGTCCGGCAAGATCCCGCCAGATTGTCCGGCGTAGTCGGTGACGATCCGAGTGCCTTCTGGACTCTCAATGATGAACGTCGCATGTCCGACGAAGGTAATGCGGACTTGCTCGCCGGTCAGGTCGTTCTCCGAATATGAGGCGGGCATTAATTCCGGGGTTCGCCCGGCAATTGCGAGGCAATCACTCTGCAAGGCAATTGCAGGCTTTGCGATCAGCAAGACCAGCAAGGCAAACAACACGGGCCGCATGACTGTCTCTCCCTGATCGACCCAGGACAACGCCCACATGAGGGATTAGGCAGATTCCCCGGTACTTCGCTGATATCGGAACGTGCAGCACTGCGCACCCTCCATGATCGTCTGTTTTCGCTCCAGTTCAATCGCTGGGTCATAGCCCTGGCAAAAGGCTCCATCTCGATTGCAGGAAAGCAGATGGCCGATCTCTCCAAGCCCGATAGCGCGATAGGCTTCCGCGTAGCGACACCGCGTTATGTCGAAGTGGAAGTGCTGATCGTCCAGTCGAAGTACTTTCATCTCCAGCGCACCATCAGCCGTCCAGAGTTCGTAGAGCTTCGCGAAATCAGCCATGCTGGTGTTGCCGCCCGCTCTCTCCGCAAAATAACGGCCCTCAGCGATCGCAGCCTTGCGTATCGCCGCTTCCAAGATAGCCGAGGCCTTATCTTCGCCGATCTGAGCAACCATTTCGGCATAAATCGGCCCGATAACCTCTGCCTGGAGCTTGCGCTTGGTCAGTGTTGGGATTTCGTTTATCATGCATAAACCTTTATGATACCGAGGAAATCGGCGGCTTTTAGACTTGCGCCTCCAACCAGGGCACCGTTGACGTGGGGCTGGCTCATGAGTTCGGCCGCATTGGAGGGCTTGACAGAGCCTCCATACAGGATCCGCATCTGGCCGCTCTCGGCAGCCAGGATCCGCCCAAGTTCCGCCCGAATGTGTGCGTGCACCTCGGCAACCTCGGCCGTGCTGGGTGTCAGTCCGGTACCAATCGCCCAAACTGGCTCATAGGCTATGACTGTGTTGGCGGCGGTGGCTAGGTCCGGTAGCGAACCTTTGAGCTGACGTTTTACTACATCAAGGGTCTGCCCCGCTTTTCGCTCCTCAAGCGTTTCACCGATACAGATGATCGAACTGATACCTGCACGATGGCAGGCTTGGGCTTTCCTGCGAACGACCTCATCCCCCTCATGATGCTGGGTGCGTCGCTCGGAGTGGCCAACGATTACGGCTGAACAGCCGGCCTCCTTCAGCATCTCGGCAGAAATGTCCCCGGTATGGGCCCCAGACGGCTCCCAGTGACAGTCCTGTCCCCCGATCTTGATCTTCGACCCCTTTACCACTGACTTGACCCGCCGCAGGATCACCGCCGGAGGGCAGATCATCACGTCCGCTCTCAGCTTCACATCCCTCAACATTCCAGCAAGAAGGCGCGGCTCCTTGAGCATGGCCAGACCGCCGTTCATTTTCCAGTTCCCCGCAACCAAAGCCCTTGGCACTTCGCCAGCCATGTTCCCTCGCGTGTGTTATGCCCGAAAAAGGCCTTTTAGCAGATGCATACCGCACTTGCGAGGGGTGAGACGTCTACCTATAGTGCGCCCGGTTCGGCACGGTTTATTCTCGGAAAGGAAAGTCCCTGATGATGGAGTCCCTGCGCAATGCTGGCAAGACCTGGGTGGCAAAGCTGCTCGTTGGCCTGCTCGCGGTGAGCTTCGGTGTCTGGGGCATTGCCGACGTTTTCAGGGGGTCGGCCGGATCGACTCTCGCAACCGTTGGCGAGACCACCATCTCGGCTGATCAGTATAACCGCGCTTTTCAGGAGTATCTGCAGGCCTTGTCCCGCCAGACGGGCCAGGGTCTCACTCCTGAGCAGGCGCGAACGATGGGCATAGACAGGGCAGTACTCGATAGCCTCGTACAAACTGCGGCGCTTGATGACGAGGCCCAGCGTCTGGATCTGGGGGTTTCGAACGAATTCCTTGCCCAGACCGTTATGCGGAATGAAGCTTTCCGGAATGCCCAAGGCGTTTTTGATGCCAACCGCTTTAAGGATCTTCTCGCGCAAAACGGGCTCACCGAGGCAGGATTCTTTGCTGACGAACGCCAACGTCGGCTTCGGCAGGCTTTGACGGATACAGCCAGCACTGCAGTACCGGTCAATTCGGCTTTGCTGGAGGCACAATACCGTTACGAAACTGAGCAACGGGATGCTCGCTACTTCATCGTCTCGTCATCAGATACGGAAGTTGCAGCGCCTACGGACGAAGAGATCACGAAAGAGTACGAGGCCAACCCTTCTGCATATACAGCGCCTGAATACCGGTCCGTGGCCATCATGAAGGTCGAACCTTCCGATATAGCGGCAGCCATCGTGCTGACTGATCAAGATGTGTCTGATGGCTATGAAAAGTATAAAGGTGACTATTTCACGCCTGAGAAGCGCACCATAATTCAGCTCAGTTTCCCGACGGAGGCCGAGGCGGCATCCGCGAAGCAGAAGATCGACTCTGGAACCGATTTCCTGGCTTTGGCGACAGAACGAGGTTTCACCGAGAAAGATATCACTTTTGCTGACAAGACCAGAGATGACTTAATCGACCCGACAATCGCGGAAGCGGCTTTTTCCTTACCGGTCGGAACTGTCAGCGATACGGTGAAAGGCAATCTCTCGACCGTCTTGATCAAAGTGGTGTCGATCACCCCCGAGCATCAGTCGACACTTGCGGAGGTTCGCAGCACGCTTGAGGAGAGGCTGCGCCTCGACCGGGCGAATGAAGAGATCCAGTCCATCTACGACGCCGTCGAGGATGCACGTGCAGCGCAAACCACATTCGAAGACATTGCAGCAAAAGCCAATATTCCCTTCCAACTGATCGGCTCCATCGATGCGTCAGGCAAAAGCAAGGATGGAACTGAACCCACAGTGCCCCACAAGGCACAGGTTGTCGAGGCAGCCTATGCGAGCGACGTTGGTGTAGAGACCGATGCCCTCGTGCTGGACAATGGATATGTGTGGTACGAGGTCCGCGAGGTGATCCCTGCGGCCCTGAAGCCTCTCGAGGCAGTGAAGTCTCAGGCAACTGCGGCTGTCACCGCAAATAAGGTTCGCGCCCTATCGGAGGAGAAAGCCAAGGCACTCCTTGAACGGGCCCGCAGCGGTACACCTCTCGAAACTCTCGCGACCGAAAGCAAGGCAACACTCGAAACCGCACAAGGCCTGCGCCGGACCGAGTCCAGCGACCGCTTCCCCCCTGCTGCCGTAGCAGCACTGTTTGCTGTGCCAAACAATGGTTTTGCATATTCGCTGGAGCCTGATGGCCGCTCAGCCCGCCTGATGCAGGCCGAACCAGTGTTGTTGCCAGCCTTTGATCCAGGTTCGCCCGAGGGGCGCGCTATCGCCGATCGCCTGAAACCTAAACTGTCGGACAATCTCCTGACGGCGTACCTTGGAGCCATTGAAAAGGATGCTGGTGTCAGCATCAATGAACCGGTTTGGCAGTCCATCGCCGGCGAGCCGACGAACTGACATCCAGGCGTGAGTTCGACTGGAGCACATACATGAACCTCTCTCCCGATTATGACCGCTTCGCGCAGGCCTATGAAGCCGGCGAAGCACAGATCGTGGCAACGAGGCTCGTCGCGGATCTTGAAACGCCGGTATCGGCCAAGCTGAAACTGGCACGCAATGCGAGATATTCCTTTCTTTTGGAGTCAGTCGAGGGCGGCGCGGTGCGTGGCCGTTATTCGATCATCGGCCTTAACCCAGACCTGATCTGGAAGGTTGAAAACGGAAAAGCCTGGATCAACCGTCGCGCCGGGCAGGATCCCGATGCATCGTTTGAGGCTCTTGACTTGCCACCGCTGCTTGCCCTCAGGGCACTGCTGGCGGAAAGCCGCATTGCGCTGCCCGAGGATGCGCCCCCCATGGCTGCAGGGGTCTTTGGTTACATGGGTTACGACATGGTCCGTTTCATGGAGGAACTGCCACAACCCAAGCCCGACAGCCTTGGCCTTCCGGATGCGATGCTGATCCGCCCCACGATCATGGCGATTTTCGATAGCGTGAAGGACGAAGTGAGCGTTACCTCACCGGTCTATCCGGACCCCGGCATTTCAGCAAAGGCGGCCTATGCCCAGGCGCGCGAACGCATCTCCGGAATCGTGGATGCTCTGGACCGGCCTCTGGATCACCTCGCCCTGCGGGAGCCCGATACTCCACCGATCAGCGCTCCACGATCCAATACAAGGCCCGAGGACTACAAGGCGATGGTACTTAAAGCCAAGGAATACATCGCTGCCGGCGATATATTTCAGGTGGTGCTGTCGCAGCGCTTTGAAACCGAATTTGCACTGCCACCATTTGCGCTTTACCGTTCGTTGCGCCGGGTCAATCCATCTCCTTTTCTGATCTATCTTGATTTCGACAGTTTCTCGGTAATCGGCTCAAGCCCGGAAATCCTGGTCAGGGTGCGCGAGGGCAAGGTCACCATACGGCCAATCGCAGGCACCCGGCGCCGCGGCGCCACGCCCGCGGAGGACCGCGCGCTTGCAGCCGAGCTTCTCGCCGATCCAAAGGAACGCGCAGAGCATCTGATGCTTCTGGATCTCGGCCGGAACGACGTGGGCAGAGTTTCAGAGATCGGAAGCATCAAGGTTACCGATCAGTTCATCCTTGAGTACTACAGCCAGGTGATGCACA
>NZ_JBIIDX010000192.1:0-5618 GCF_044238155.1 Aestuariivirga sp.
GGCCGAGCTCGACGAGGCCTACATCCTTCTGCACGAGAAGAAGCTCTCCTCGCTGCAGTCGATGCTGCCGGTGCTGGAAGCCGTCGTCCAGACCTCGAAGCCGCTCCTCATCATCGCCGAGGACATCGAGGGCGAGGCGCTGGCCACGCTGGTCGTCAACAAGCTGCGCGGCGGCCTCAAGGTCGCGGCCGTCAAGGCGCCGGGCTTCGGCGACCGCCGCAAGGCCATGCTGGAGGACATCGCCGTCCTCACCGGCGGCCAGGTGATCTCGGAAGACCTCGGCATCAAGCTTGAGAACGTGACGCTCGACATGCTCGGCCGCGCCAAGCGCGTGAAGATCGAGAAGGAGAACACCACGATCGTCGACGGCGCCGGCAAGAAGGCCGACATCCAGGGCCGTTGCGCCCAGATCAAGGCGCAGATCGAGGAGACCACCTCGGACTATGACCGCGAGAAGCTGCAAGAACGCCTGGCGAAGCTCGCCGGCGGCGTTGCGGTGATCAAGGTCGGCGGCGCCACCGAAGTCGAGGTGAAGGAGCGCAAGGACCGCGTCGATGACGCGCTGAACGCCACCCGCGCCGCGGTTGAGGAAGGCATCGTGCCGGGCGGCGGCGTCGCCCTGCTGCGCGCCAAGAAGGCCGTGGCGGCCCTGAAGTCGTCCAACCCGGACATCCAGGCCGGCATCAACATCGTGTCCAAGGCGCTTGAGTCTCCGATCCGCCAGATCGCCGAGAACGCCGGCGTCGAGGGCTCGATCGTGGTCGGCAAGGTTCTGGAGAAGGAAGGCAACTACGGCTTCGACGCCCAGAACGAAGAGTATGTCGATATGGTCGCCAAGGGCATCATCGACCCGGCCAAGGTGGTGCGCATCGCGCTGCAGGACGCGGCCTCCGTGTCTTCGCTCCTCATCACCACCGAGGCGATGATCGCCGAGAAGCCCAAGGACAAGCCGGCCGGCGGCATGCCCCCTGGCGGCATGGGCGGCGGCATGGGCGGCATGGACTTCTAAGTCCTCGCTCAGCCATCGGCTGAAACGGATGAACCCCGGGAGAAATCCCGGGGTTTTTTTTGGCGGAGCGTCTCTTCAGACTTCCAGGATACGGATGCCGGTTGCAGCCAGGGCCGCGTGGGGGACCCTGCGGGGAACGATGACGGAAGACAGTGCATTGGCCCGGCAGACGAGGAAGCGCGACACGGCCCCGATCTTCTCGGTCGTGAGCAGCGAGACCACTTCGGCCGACCTCTGGAGAATGGCGCGTTTGATCTGCGCCTCCTCATAGTCGCCCGTGGTGCCACCCTCCTCCGCATGGAGGCCCGTGAGCCCCAGGAAGAAGAGATCGGCTCGCAGCCGGGTGACGGCCTCAAGGGCCGCGGCCCCGACACACACCATCGAGTGGCGCAGCAGCGTTCCGCCCACAAGAATGACCTTGACGCCTTCATGCGGCTCCAGTGCTGCGGCGATCTGCGGGCTGTGGGTGATCACCGTGGCCTCGACTGCCAGGGGCAGGTGGCGAACGAGCGCCAGATTGGTGGTGCCGCCGTCGATGAACACTGTCTGGCCGCGTTCCACAAGGGCCGCGCCCGCGGCGGCGAGCTTCTGCTTTTCTTCCACCGCCATGACGCGGCGGGCCGGCAGGCCGACGACGGTGGGCGAGGCCGGGAGTGCCCCGCCATGGACCCGCGTGAGCAGGCCTGCCGCCGCCAGTTCACGGAGATCGCGTCGGATCGTGTCCTCCGAAAGGGCAAGCTCCGCGCTCAGATCCTTCGCCACGACGCGGCCGTCACATTTGAGCCGGTCGAGAATTAGCTGTTTGCGTTGCTCCGTCAGCATCGCACGAAATTACACGATCTTGCACGATATGTCACGAAGTGATAGGGGGGCCTCTGACAAGGAGCACAAACATGACACGCCCCATGATGATCCTCATTGCCGGCCCTTACCGCTCCGGCACCGGAGATGACCCGGCCCAAATGGCCGCCAATCTCAAGCGCCTGGAAGAGGCCGCATGGCCGATCTTCGAGAAGGGCCACGTGCCCATGATCGGTGAATGGGTGGCGCTGCCCGTATGGCACATGGCGGGCGGCAGAGAGGTGGGGGATGCCATCTACGAACGGGTCCTCCACCCCACGGCAGCCCGCTTGCTTGAACATTGCGATGCGGTGCTGAGGCTTCCGGGCGAGTCGAAAGGGGCTGACAACGACGTTGCCATTGCACGCCGCCGCGGCCTTCAGATCTATTTCGGGATCGAGGAAATCCCCGCCCTGGGCGAGCCCCGCTGAAGGCGTTTTGCCCACATATTTCATACATCATCAATCGCCGGATCAAGTCCGGCGATGACGAGAACAACATGCAGCGTCAGCGTTTCTGGAACCAGCGGTCGATCAGATGGTCGAGCGAGATGACGCCGGGGCCGCGGTTGAGGAAGGCATCGTGCCGGGCGGCGGCGTCGCCCTGCTGCGCGCCAAGAAGGCGGTGGCTGCCCTGAAGTCGTCCAACCCGGACATCCAGGCTGGCATCAACATCGTGTCCAAGGCGCTTGAGTCTCCGATCCGCCAGATCGCCGAGAACGCCGGCGTCGAGGGCTCGATCGTGGTCGGCAAGGTTCTGGAGAAGGAAGGCAACTACGGCTTCGACGCCCAGAACGAAGAGTATGTCGACATGGTCGCCAAGGGCATCATCGACCCGGCCAAGGTGGTGCGCATCGCGCTGCAGGACGCGGCCTCCGTGTCCTCGCTCCTCATCACCACCGAGGCGATGATCGCCGAGAAGCCCAAGGACAAGCCCGCCGGCGGCATGCCCCCTGGCGGCATGGGCGGCGGCATGGGCGGCATGGACTTCTAAGTCCTCGCTCAGCCATCGGCTGAAACGGATGAACCCCGGGAGAAATCCCGGGGGTTTCTTGCATCTGAGGTGGAGCTGCCGGCTGGCCGATCAGGCTTGCATTTCTCCGGGCGGCGGACTACAGACAGGCCCGGTCAGCGCCCGTAGCTCAGCTGGATAGAGCACCAGACTACGAATCTGGGGGTCATGGGTTCGAATCCTGTCGGGCGCGCCATTTGCGAACAAAACCACTAACTTTTCCAGCGCTAGTATGCTGTCCTGCGATGACGGCTGCGAGAGAAGCCTTGTCGCCAATGATCTGGATCTTGCGGTCATCGACGCGGATCTCCTGGATGTCGGCAGTGCCGAACTTGTCGCGGAGAAGCAACGCGAAGGCGTCAATGCGCTCAGGGGGCAGGGCGTTGGAAGTTTGTGCCTGCTCAGCGATGCGCTCGAGCGAAGCCTGTTCAAGGGCGCGGGTCGCTTTGCGGGCGGTGATGCGCTCCTTGAGTTGGCTGTCGAGGTCCACGACCCCCTCTTCAATTGCGCGGTAGAGCCGGGCCAGCTTGTCGGAGGTTTCCCTGATCTCGGCTTCGAGGGTGGCCATGCGGCTGGTGATCGGTTGAGCTTCACAGATGCATCAACATGCATCAGCGCCGCGACCCGCCTTCTCGCCCCCAGCAACTTCGCCTAGAGGGGAGTAATGCGCTCGTAGCAATCCACCCCTCACCAACCCTCGCCCTGGCGGTGCTGATCGGCACTCTGACGCTCTTGCCCGACATTCCGGATGCGGTCCCTCGGCGCCCGGCAGCTGGTCGATCGGGCCGTCCGCGCCGTAGGTCTAGAAGTTCCGCCTGATTTGGTTGAATTGCTGTCGGGATTCGTCCTTCAGCTTGCTAGCCTTCGAAACGTCCGAAAGTTCTGAAGCAAGCTCGAGCAAAGAAAGCTTCTGGCGTGCTATCTCCCCGCTTGTGGTCATGTTAATCTCCGTCGAGGTTGAGGTTTAAAGCCGCAACGCCATCCTAAACCCTCATCCGAGCGGCATGGCCAGACTGGTTTGGGTGCTTCACTTCTGTGGCCCGCGCACCCCACCAGCGGGCCAGACTGTCAGGTGAATACACCCTCAGCTCACGCTAGCCTTCTCAGAGCCGCGCACGATTTTAGCGTCGGATTTTATAAATGACGCCGGATAGAGTTTCTATTTCGTCATTGTAGGCGCATCGCCTTAGCGGATTGTAGTAATCGTACCTCAATGATTGTGGCTAGTGTGCAGACTAGTCTTGATATATCTATGCAATGTATATTACTCTTTAATTCAGCTTTCTTCCTCTCTCCATATGAAGCGTGAAGCTAGACAGGCCCACACGTGAATGGCACGAGAAGTCAATAGGGGCAAAATGCGGGCTAAGGACATATGTATCTGCACAAGCCGGGCTAAGGACATATGTATCTGCACAAGCTATGACGAGAGATTTTCCCAGATAGGAGACCTTTCTGCGCAAACACTGTGCGCTTACGGAAAACGATACGGTTTTTCTGTACAGATCGAGCCAGAGGTTGCTATCAATCGACAGCCAGCTTGGCACAGGGTCAGATACATACCTGAGTTATTCAAGAAGGGTTATGAATATGTGATGTGGCTAGATGCGGACGCTTTGTTCGCTCGCTACGACCTTGATATCCGTACCGTGATCAACGGAATTTCTGACCTTTATCTTGTGCAGCATGACATCGAAGGACAGCGTCCAACACCGGTGCCGAATACTGGCGTAATGCTGATTCGAAATTCTCAATGGTCTGTCGATCTATTCAATACCTTGTGGAATATGACAGAGTTCCTGGAGCATTACTGGTGGGAGAATGGGGCGCTCATAAAACTTCTGGGTTACAACAAGTTACTCAATGCAGGCGAAAACAATTTCAACGATGAAATGCTGTCTCACATTACGTTTCTTCCGGAATCCTGGAATTTCTTGCCTTTTATTTCCTCGGGCTCTGACCCTTTCATAATTCATTATGCTGGATGTGACCGCGCGACGAGAAACAAAAACATTCCTCTCGACGTGAAAAAATCTCTTGAAACATTCTATTCGTCGAGCAGTACGTTCACAGATTTAAGGCGATGGATGACCTCGCAGTTTGTTCGCTAATGCTCGGGTGCTATTGTTGTATTTCTCATCGTCTTTCAAACCCGCCCTTGCTCTCATTGAGAATATTTTATTGTTGTAGTGGATTAGGCGTACCTCGCGCAAGGACACATACAACTGCGGGTCCGCAAATCTACAGCCCCTATACCACCTACTCGAAGGCAAGACTTCCCACACGCTCATCCTAGCCTTCGACCGTGATGGGGCTTTGCTGCTAAAGCCCTATGCGCCTCAACGATTTCGTGACCTAGAGGACGTTCCGTTTGCCGATGCGCCGAGGTTCGACTTTCCTGGCCATCACCTCACGGGCAATCCTGCGCAGACAGGTTATGCCTCTGCACTACGCAGAACGCCCATTCTTTGTCCGACATCAGTCCGTGAGTAATAATGGCTCATCCCACAGAGGAGCGTTGAATTAGAACGCAGGTGATTTGTGAATTTACTCTGTCAGCAAGGCCTATGCCCCCAAACTTCTCCGCATCTGCGCTGTCATTTGGCCGGCAGCACTGCCGCCACTCCTGATGAGCAATGATTTTCTGCAGAAGTTTGCTTGGCATGGTGTTTCCGTCGCAAATTTGAATGACATCACTCATCAATGACTGCAGCACGAATGACTGCAGCACGGCGGAAGAAAAAGACAGACTTTGGAA
>NZ_JBIIDX010000057.1:0-19217 GCF_044238155.1 Aestuariivirga sp.
CCGGCATCGTTGCCGAGAAGACGCTTGCCCAGCTCAATGTGTCGGCCGAAACACGGCTGTCCATGCTCTGGGAAAATCTGCCTCGGATCGAGGCCTACGGCCGGGAGCTTGGTGAATTCGCGATCCTTGTCAACATTCCGGCAGCGCAACTTGAGACCGTCGAATACGGCCGCGTCTATTCGCGCCACAACATCGTCGTCGGCAAGACTGAGCGGCCTTCGCCCACCCTTGCCAGCAAGGTCAGCGACATCAACTTCAATCCGTTCTGGAAGATCCCCGCCTCCATCATCGAGCGCGACATCGTGCCGAAATACTTGGAAGACCCGAACTACCTCCAGGCCAACCACATCCGCGTCTTTGATGGAGTCGAGGGCCCGGAGATCAACCCTGCTCTCATCGACTGGTCGGTAACCGATCCTGAGCGCTACTTCTTCCGCCAGGATCCGGGGCCGCACAACTCCCTCGGGTCGGTCAAGATCAACTTCCCCAATGAGTTCATGGTCTATATGCACGACACGCCACACCGTGAGCTGTTCGGCCGCAATGTGCGCTTCGAAAGCTCGGGCTGCGTGCGAATCGACGACGTCCAGACAGTCGTCAGATGGATTCTTGACCGGTCGGTGGCCCCGCTCGATCAGGCCAGCTATGAGCGCCTCATCAATTCGACAGAGCAATTCGACCAGACCATCCAGAATGGCCCCGACGTGCGCTGGATGTATCTGACGGCCTGGGCCACCGAAGATGGCCGGGTGAATTTCCGACCCGATGTCTACAACCTCGATGGCACCGGCTTCATTTTCGGTCAGCCGGAACCGAACACGTTCTGACCCGCCCAGTTGTCTGCCGCTCTTCAGCCCTTTGCCTGAACCGCGTTGAGAGGCAGGACGAGCCTCGCAACGAGGCCCGGGGCGTTGTCATCAAGCACGAGCGAACCCTTGTGCAGCTTCATCACACCCGAGACAAGGCTCAGCCCCAGCCCGTTGCCTGGCTTTGAGCGGCTGGCATCGAGTCGCACGAAACGTTCGGTCACCCGGCCGCGATCCTCCGCCGCAATGCCGGGGCCCCTGTCAGCAACGCTGATCACAACATTCTCACCCTCGATTGCGCCTGAAACTCTGATCTCTGGGGTCGCACCCTCCGTCGCGCCATACTTCAGGGCATTATCGACAAGATTGCTGAGCGCCTGCGCCAGAAGCTGACGGTCGGCAAGCACCATCAGGCCAGCTGCTGCATCGCTCGTCAGCTGGCCACCGGCCTCCTCGGCCATGGGCTCATAAAGGTCCACGACATCGGCAATGATGGTGCTGGCATCGATAACGGCGAGGCCCTGCCGCGCCTGCCCTGCTTCGGCGCGCGCGATTGACAACAGAGCATTGAACGTCTCGAGCAGCCGGTCGGACTCGTCGACAGTGTTCTCCAGCGCCTGGCGGTAGTCTTCGCTGCGGCCCGAGCGCAGCGCAGCCTCGACACGCGCCTTGATGCGCGTGAGCGGCGTCTTCAGATCATGAGCCACGTTGCTGGAAACTTCCCTCATGCCCGCCATCAGGCTCTCGATCTGCTCAAGCATCTCGTTGAGGGCAAGCGCCAGCCGGTCCAGCTCATCATTGGAACCTGCCACGGGCATGCGGCCGGCCATGTTCCCGGCCATGATGGTCCGGCTGGCTTCGGTGATGGCGTCAACCCGCCTGAGGAAGTTGCGGCTCATCAGCAGACCGCCACCCAGCCCCAGCACGAGTGCAATGGCCAGGGCATAGAAAATCGTTTGGCGGATGATCGTGGCGAATTGCCGGAGCGCCTCGACATCACGGCCGACCAGCAGATCAAAGCCGCCCGCCAGCTGGGTGTGGAAGGCCCGCGCAACATGGTTTTCGCGCAAGCGGCCCTTCTCGACATTGAGTGGAAACTCGATCCAGCTGGCCTCGCCCCGCGAGGCCGAGGGCAGGTTGTCGAGGTTGCCGGCAATCCGCTCGCCCGACGGCGAGGTCAGCAGATAGACCGCCCCGCCATCATCTGCGCTGCGCCGCCGCACGGTGTCGATGATGCCGTTGAGGCCCCGCAGGCGGTACTGGTCGGCGAGCGCCTGAACCTCGGCGCGGATCGTCTCGTCGGTCTGCCGCTCGAGCAGCACCGCGGTATTCCAGTAGACATAGCCAAGCAGCGCGCTCACTGAGAGCGCGAACAGCACGAGATAGAGCGCTGCCAGACGGAATGTCGAACTGCGAAGTAGCTTGATCCTGGCGTTCACGAGTCGCGGATCATGTAGCCTGCGCCGCGCACCGTCTGCAGGATGGGCTCATCATAGCCCTTGTCGATCTTGGCGCGCAGCCGCGAGATGTGAACGTCGATGACATTGGTTTGCGGATCGAAATGATAGTCCCACACATTTTCCAGCAGCATGGTGCGGGTCACGATGTGGCCGGCGTTGCGCACCAGATACTCGAGCAGCTTGAACTCGCGTGGCTGCAGCAGGATGGGCTTGCCGCCCCGCGTCACGCTGCGGGTGAGCAGGTCGATCTCGAGGTCCGCCGCACGCAGTTTGGTGGCAGGCGGGTTTTCCCGCGCGCGGTGGCCGAGGTTCTCGACACGGGCGAGCAACTCGGAAAAGGCATAGGGCTTGCCGAGATAGTCGTCTCCGCCTGCCCGCAGCCCTTTCACGCGCTCATCGACGTCGGCCAGGGCCGACAGAATCAGGACCGGTGTCTTGATGTCATGCTCGCGCAGCTTGCGGACGATGGTCAGGCCGTCGATCTTCGGCAGCATGCGGTCAACGATCAGGACGTCGTGCACACCCTCAAGCGCCAGCCCGAGGCCCTCCTCGCCGTCGGCGGCGTGGTCTGCCACGTGGCCGGCCTCGGCGAGGCCCTTCACCAGCCAGCCAGCAGCCTCGCGATCGTCCTCGATGACAAGTATGCGCATGGGCTGGCGGGTGGCCTTGGCTGTCCAGATGGGTGAATCGGTCTCTCTTACTTGCATGTTCCAACTCCGGAGAAAAGGGGGCGGCGCGGAAGCGTCACGGTCCATCCTGGGATCATGAGCCTCCGCGCCTCAGGTCACGCGAGACGGGGAGCGGGGTTGGGGGGCGTTGTCTCGCGCACCCGTTCGAGGTCAGCTCTTGGCGGAAGGCACCGCAACGAAGCGCTGCCCCTCCTCGGTCTTGACCAGCATCAGGACGCGCTTCTTGTCAGTGGACTTTAGCGCATCGCGGACGTCGGAGGGGCTGTGCACTTCTGCACCGGCAACCTCGAGGATGATGTCGCCAGCCTTGAGGCCGCGCTCCTCTGCCGGGCTGCCGGGAGCCACTTCCGTCACCGCCACCCCAGCGCCATCCTCGGCCGGAGCAACCTTGAGGCCAAGTCCCGAGAGCGTGACGCCCTTGCCGGAGTCCTCGCCGCTGTCCTTGGAGGCCATCTTCGGATCGGCAGGCATGTCACCGATCTTGACTTCGATGTCCATGGTCTTGCCGTCACGCACCAGCGTCACTGGCACGCTGTCTCCCGGCTTCACCTGCGCCACCTTGCGGGCGAGATCGCGGGAGTCCTTGATATCCTTGCCGTTGAACTTGAGGATCGTGTCACCCTGGCGGATGCCCGCTGCGAGCGCAGGCGAATCCTCGGTCACGTCGGCAACGATGGCGCCCTTTGCATCCTCAAGGCCAAGCCCCTCGGCAATGTCCTCGGTCACCGGCTGAATCTGCACGCCAAGCCAGCCACGCGTGACCTTGCCATTCTCCTTCAGGCTGGCGATCACGCTCTCGGCGGTCGAGGCCGGGATCGCAAAGCCAATGCCGACCGAGCCACCGGACGGCGAGAAGATCGCTGTGTTGATGCCAACCACCTCGCCCTCGAGATTGAAAGCCGGACCGCCCGAATTGCCACGGTTGATGGCCGCGTCGATCTGCAGGAAATCATCGTATGGTCCCGAACCGATGTCGCGGCCACGCGCCGAAATGATACCGGTGGTGACGCTGCCACCGAGACCGAACGGATTGCCCACCGCCATCACCCAGTCGCCGACACGCGGTTCCTCCTTGGTGAAGCTCACATAATCGAAGGGCTTGTCGGACTTGATCTTGATGAGCGCAAGGTCGGTCTTCGGGTCGGTGCCGATCACCTCGGCATCATACTCCGTGCCATCCTTCATCGTCACAGATACCTGATCGGCATCCTTGACCACATGGTTGTTGGTCACCGCATAGCCGTCGGCGGAAATGATGAAGCCGGAGCCCACACCCATGCCACTGCGCGGCCGTTCACCCTCGCCCTCGCCACGGCCGCCTGGCATGCCGTTGCGGAACTGCGGGAACTGCTTGAAGAACTCGCCAAAGCCCTCCGGCAGGTTCGGCATCTGCGGTGCGGCGTCTTCATCGCCTGCCGAAGCGTTGGTGAACTTCACCTGCACATTGACCACGGCCGGCATCACCCGGTCGGCGAGATCGGCAAAGCCCTTGCTGGGGTCGATCGCCTCGGCGTTCAGCTGGATCTGCGCCGTTGCCGGCGTGGACGGCAGAACCGAAATGGCACTCACAAGAGCGGTGGCGGCCAGCAGGCCGGCAGCAAAGGCGCCAAGCGCCACGGGAGAAGTGCGTGTTGAATTCGAGGTCATTCCTAGTCTCCATCGAAGTTATTGTCTCGATGGTCCCAAGCTAGGTTGCGGCTCCTTACCGTGACCTGTCCGGAGGATGAAACTTCAGTAAGTCTTGCGTCAAACCGGAGGCTATTCGAGGGCCTTCTCGAGCAGTCGCTGCTCTTCGGCCGAAAGAGGCGCCTCCGGCGCTGCGCCCGGCCGCCGCCGTCGCAGCAGAAGCACCGCTCCAGCCAGCAGCAGGACCACAAACGGCGTTGCCCACAGAAGCATTGTTTCCGGCGCCAGCCGCGGCTTCAGCAGCACGAACTGGCCGTAACGGTCGACGACGAACGCCATGATCTCGGCATCGGTCTTGCCGGCCACCAACTGCTCACGCACCAGCACGCGCAGATCCTTGGCGAGCGGAGCATCCGAATCATCGATCGATTGATTCTGGCAGACAAGGCAGCGCAGCTCTGCCGAAAGCGCCCGGGCGCGCGCCTCCAGCGCCGGGTCATCCAGCAGTTCGTCCGGCGTCAGCGCCAGGGTTGGCGCAGACACCAGCGCGTACAGAACAAGCAGGATGGCGGAAAGCCGTCTCATTCGGCTGCCACCGCCTGGGTGGCCGCAACGCGCCGCGGCGCACCAACCCGGTAGCGCCGGTCGGAGAGCGACAGCAACCCACCCGCAAACAGAAACGCGGCACCGAGCCAGATGAAGTTGACCAGCGGATTGTAATAGAGCCGCACAGCCCGCGCGCCGTCTGCTGCCTCGTCGCCCATCACCACATAGACGTCACCCATCAGCGTCTGATGCAGGCCCACTTCGGTGGTTGGCATGCCCGAGGGCTGGAATATGCGCTTTTCAGAACGCAGCGTGGCAATCTCGCGCTCGCCGGATGAGAGCCGGAAACTGCCCACCCTGCCCGTGTAATTCGGCCCGGTCAGTGGCGCTTCGCCGATGAAGGTCACGGTATAGTCGCCAACCGATGCCGACTGGCCGGGCTTCAGCGCCACGATCAGCTCGATGCGCCACAGCGAAATCGCGATGATGCCGGCAGTCATGACGCCAAGTCCGGCATGGGCGAGCACGGTTCCAAGTGCCGAGCGCGGCAGGCCAAGCAGGCGCTGCAGGCTCGTGGCAAGGGGCACCCTGAACAGGCTGACCTTGGCAGCAAGATCCGTGAGCGCACCCACGATCAGCCAGGCCGCCAGCGCCATGCCAGCGGGAGCCAGCCACGGCCCGCGCACCGAGAAGGACAGCACCGCAAGGCCAACCGCGAGGGCAACCACCAGCGCCAGCCAAAGCCTCTGCACAGCCACGCCCAGATCGCCGCGCTTCCACGCCAGGAATGGGCCCAGTGGCACCAGTAGCAGCAGGGGAAGAATGATCGGGCCGAAGGTGAGGTTGAAATAGGGCGGGCCGACCGAGATTTTGTCACCGGTCAGCGTCTCGAGCGCCAGCGGATAGAGCGTTCCGACGAACACCGCCAGGCAGGACACGCACAGCAGCAGATTATTGGCAACCAGGCTGCCTTCGCGGCTCACGGGTGCAAACAGGCCGCCCGCCTTGAGCGAGGGCGCCCGCCAGGCAAACAGCGCCAGCGATCCGCCGATGAACAGGCAAAGGATGATCAGGATGAAGAGACCGCGCTCCGGGTCAACGGCAAAGGCATGCACCGAGGTCAGCACGCCCGAGCGGACGAGGAAGGTCCCGACCAGCGACAGGGAAAAGGCGAGGATGGACAGAAGCACCGTCCAGATCTTCAGCGCATTGCGTTTTTCCACCACAACGGAGGAATGGATGAGCGCGGTCGCCACCAGCCACGGCATCAGGCTGGCGTTCTCGACCGGGTCCCAGAACCACCATCCTCCCCAGCCCAGCTCGTAATAGGCCCACCATGATCCCATGGCGATTCCAACCGTGAGAAACATCCATGCGGCGAGCGTCCACGGCCTGACCCAGCGTGCCCACGCGGCATCGACCCGGCCCTCGATGAGCGCGGCCACCGCGAAGGCAAAGGCAATCGAGAGCCCGACATAGCCCGCGTAGAGGAAAGGCGGATGAAAGGCGAGTGCGGGATCCTGCAGGATGGGGTTGAGGCCATTGCCCTCGATCGGCGGTGGATCAAGCCGCAGGAACGGGTTGGAGGTCAGAACGATGAACAGCAGAAAGGCCAGTCCGACCGAACCCTGAACCGCCACCACGCGGGCGCGCAGGCCAAGCGGCAGGTTGCCGCCGAACAGGGCCACCGCGCTTCCATAAAGCGCCAGGATCAGTACCCACAGCACCATGGAGCCTTCGTGGTTTCCCCAGACGCCACTTATCTTGTAAAGCAGCGGCTTGGCCGAATGCGAGTTGGCAGCGACGTTCTCCACCGAGAAGTCGGACACCACATAGCCGTGGGTGAGAGCCGCGAAGGCCACCGCCACCAGGCCAAGCTGCAGAACCGAGGCCGAAAGCCCCGCGCGCATCAACCCGATGCTGCCGGTCTGCGCGCCATAGAGCGGCACGAGAAACTGGTACAGTGCCACCGCCACCGCAAGGATCAGGGCGAAATGTCCGGTCTCGGCAATCATTGCTCGGCCCCCTTACCCAGCTTCACGCCCTTTTCCTTCAGGCTCTGCGCCAATTCGCGCGGCATGTAGTTCTCATCATGCTTGGCCAGGACGGTGTCGGCCACGAACGTGCCGTCCTCCTGCAGCTTACCTTCAGTAACCACGCCCTGCCCCTCGCGGAACAGGTCGGGCAGGATGCCGTCATAGGCGACCTTGATCGTATCGATCTGGTCGGTTACCACGAACGTGGTGCGCGTGCCCGGCCCCCTCTCGACACTGCCATCCTCCACCATGCCACCGAGCCGGATGCGCTGGCCAGGCTTGACGCCGGTTTCCGCAAGATCGCTCGGCGTGTGGAAGAAGGTGATGGTACCGGACAGTGCATAAAGCACGAGGCCGGCAGCAAGCCCGAGAACGGCGAGGCCGCCCAGTATCACCGCCAGTCGTTTCTGTTTGCGGGTCATTGAATTTTCATTTCCCGTCCAAGGCTGGCAATCTGGGCCAGCGCGTCCTCATTGCCACTGTACTGCCTGAGGGCCGACTCGTAGGCGGCCTTTGCCTTGTCTGCATCGCCCAGAACGGCACGGGCGCGGATCAGCCGTAACCAGCCCGGAAGATCATCCGGATTGGCCTTGAGCTTCTCTTCCAGCCCGTCGACCATGGACCGGATCATGGCCTGCTGGTCATCGCCGCTCATGGCGGCAGCATCCTCGATGGTTTGCTGGTCAAGCGCGGGGGGCTTGGCATTCATGTCCTGAAGCTCCGCCGTCAGCATCGGCCGCCACGGGGCATCGGCGGGCGTATCGGCAAGAAATGCCTCGAACGCTGCCCTCGCCTCATCGGTACGGCCCTCCTGTTTGAGGGCCAGCGCATCATAGAAGCGGGCCTTGGGCAACCCCGCGTCGAGTGCCAGCGCCTTCTTGAACTCGGCATGAGCCTCGGCCGAAACCATGCCCTCTCCGGCCAGCACCAGCGCCTCGCCATAATCCGCAAGCTGCGCAGCAGAGGGTGGCGACAGCCGCAGGATATTGCGTTCAGCCACCACCAGATCAGCCCAGCGCTGGCCGCGGCGGTAGGCTGGGCCCAGAACCTTCCAGCCCTCGAGGTCATCCGGGTTCTGCGCCAGGTGCCTCTCAACCTTGACGATGAGTGCATCGAAATCACCCGCATCCTCGGCTGCAGCCATGCGCTGGGCAAGTGGCACGTCCGGCATGCCCGGATTGCCCGACGAGAGATAGAGCGGCACCGCCACGAGCGGCACCAGCACCGCCGCCGCCACCGCAACAACCTGCGCCGCACGGCCCGCGCGGCGCTCGGGCTCGGCGCCCGCCACGGCGATTAGCCTGCGGGAAATCTCGTTGCGCGCCGCCTCGGCCTCGGCAGGCCCGATCAAGCCGCGTGCAACATCGCGCTCAAGCTCGGCAAGCTGGTCGCGGAACACTGCCCGGTCGCAGGCGTTGCGGTCGGCGCGCGCCTCCGCCCGCCCCTCGCGGATGGCTGGAAACAGAAGCGCGGCAAGCACCGCCGCGGTCATTGCCGCAAGAACAAACCAGATCATGGTGAACTATGAGATATTCCCCTAGCGCATATTAATGCAATTCATCCTTGCACAACACGTCCCGGTCGCATTGTCGCATGGTGGCCGCTGGGCGTCGGAAAACCCTTGGTAGCCAAGCTGCGCTTTTGTTACATAGCCTGCAGCTGCAAGGATTGCACCCCATGAAACCGCGCTACTCCTTCTTTTCGCTCGCGCGAAACGCCATGAACTACCACAAGGACTGGGAGCGCGCCTGGCGTTCGCCCAATCCCAAGCCGGAATATGACGCCGTCATCGTCGGCGCCGGGGGCCATGGCCTCGCAACAGCCTATTACCTCGCCAAGAACCACAAGATGACCAACATTGCTGTGGTCGAAAAGGGCTGGCTGGGCGGTGGCAACACCGGGCGCAACACCACCATCATCCGGTCCAACTACCTGCAGGATCCCTCGATTGCCATCTATGAGCTTGCCCGCTCCCTCTACGAGGATCTGTCGCAGGACCTGAACTACAACGTCATGTTCTCGCCACGCGGCGTGCTCATGCTCTGCCAGACGCAGCATGAGTTCCGCGCCTTCCAGCGCACCGCCCACGCCAACCGCCTGGCAGGCCTCGATTGCCGCATGGTCACGCCCGCCGAGGTCAAGGAAATCGTCCCCATCATCAATGATGATCCCAACTGCCGCTACCCGATCCTCGGCGCCTATTATCAGCCGCGTGGCGGCACCGGCCGCCACGATGCGGTGGCCTGGGGCTATGCCCGCGGGGCCGATGCCATGGGAGTCGACGTCATCCAGAACTGCGAGGTCACCGGCATCCTGCGCGACGGCGGCCGGGTAACCGGCCTTGAAACAACCCGCGGAACAATCCGTACGCGGAAAATTGGCGTCGTCACAGCAGGTCATGTCTCGACCATCATGGACATGGCAGGGGTGCGCATGCCGATCGAGAGCCAGTGCCTGCAGGCGCTGGTCTCGGAGCCGATCAAGCCGGTCATAGACTGCGTGGTCATGGCCAACACTGTGCATGGCTACATGAGCCAGTCCGACAAGGGCGAACTGGTGATCGGCGGCGGCACCGACCCCTATAACAATTATTCCCAGCGCGGCTCCTTCCCCGCCCTCGAGCACACGGTAACGGCGCTTGTGGAAACCTTCCCCATCATCTCGCGCCTGCGCATGCTGAGGCTGTGGGGCGGCATCGTCGACATGACCGGCGACCGCTCGCCAATCATCTCCAAGACGCCGGTTGACGGCCTCTACGTCAACTGCGGCTGGGGGACGGGCGGCTTCAAGGCCATTCCGGGATCCGGCTGGGTGTTTGCCGATACCATCGCCAACGACCGCCCGCACCCCATCGCCGAGCCCTTCGGCCTCAACCGCTTCCAGGAAGGCCGCCTGATCGACGAGAGCGTCGCGGCGGCGGTCGCCCACTAGGAGAGAACAGATGCTTGTCGTAAAATGTCCTGTCTGTGGAGCCGAGGGCGACGAGACGGATTTCCACGCCGGCGGCCAGGCGCACATTCGTCGGCCCGCCACCCATGACCCGGCTCACGTCAGCGACGAGGAGCAGCGCGATTACCTGTTCATTCGCATCAATCCCAAGGGCCTCCACTTCGAACGCTGGCGCTGTGACCGCGGTTGCGGCAAGTGGTTTCATGCCGCCCGCGACACTGTCAGCCTCGAATTCAAGGCGTTCTACGGCATCACGGAACTGCCTCCGGCCGATGTCATCGCCCAGGCGAAAGGTCAGTGGGCGGACTATTTTGCAAAACGGCTGGCGGCGGAGAAGCAGTCATGAGCAAACCCTATCGGCTCGGCTCCGGCGGCCGGCTTCTCGACCGCACCCGGAAGGTCACGTTCTCCTTCGATGGCAGGCAACTCACAGGCTTTGCCGGCGACACGGTGGCATCGGCGGTTCTGGCCTCCGGCCAGCGGGTGTTCGGCCGCAGCTTCAAGTATCACCGGCCGCGCGGCGTGGTAGGCCTTGGCTCGGAGGAAATGAACGCGCTGATCGGGGTGGGCGAAGGCGCCCGCCATGAGCCCAATCTCCGTGCCACCCAGATCGAGATCCATGACGGTCTGAGTGCCGTCTCGCAGAACCGCTGGCCCTCCCTCACATTCGACATCGGCGCGGTCAACAACACCTTTTCGCGATTCATTCCCGGCGGCTTCTACTACAAGACCTTCATGTGGCCTGCCTCCTTCTGGAAGCATGTCTACGAGCCCTTCATCCGGCGTGCGGCAGGCCTCGGGAAGGCGCCCGAAGGCCGCGACCCGGATCGCTATGAGCAGATTCATGTCCATTGCGACGTGCTCGTGGTGGGCGCCGGTGTGGCAGGACTGGCGGCGGCGGAGGCAGCGGCTGCAGCAGGTTCGCGCGTCATCATCGCCGACGAGAACCCGTGCTTTGGCGGGCTGGCTGACATCTCGGGCGGCACCATTGACGGCCTCTCGCAGGCCGACTGGGCTGCCGCCAGAGCCCGGAAGCTGGCCGCGGCGGACAATGTCCATGTGCTGAACCGCACCACAGTTGTCGGGCACTGGCATCACAACTTCGTGATGCTGTTCGAACGCTTGGCTGATCATGATCCGGCACTCCTCAAGTCCGGCGCTCCGCGCCACCGCCTTTGGAAGGTGCGCGCCCATCAGGTGATCCTCGCGACTGGCGCCATCGAACGGCCCATCGCCTTCGCCAACAATGACCGTCCCGGCATCATGCTGGCGTCTGCCGCGCGCGGCATGGTTGAGCGCTATGGCGTGGCGCCAGGCGCTGCCGGCGTTCTTTTCACAAATAATGACGATGCCTATCAAACGGCCCTGGTTCTCAAGGCTGCAGGCGTCGGCGTGCGGGTGGTGGACGCGCGCGCGCGCGCCGAAGGCCCATTGCCCTCCAAGGCACGCGACCAGGGCATCCAGATTGATTCAGGCTCGGTGGTCTCCGCCGTCAACTCCTCTTTCGGCGGGCTGTCGGTCACCGATGTAAAGATCGCCTCCTACCGCAAGGGCCAGGGCCGCGTCGTCAGGGAAACCCGTGCCGCCTGCGACTTCATCGCCATGTCGGGCGGCTGGAACCCTGCCCTGCATCTCTGGTGCCACAACGGCGGCAAGATCCGCTTTGACGAGCAGTTGCAGTCCTACCGTCCCGACCGCCACGCCGATCGCATTACAGCGGTTGGCGCTGCCAATGGCGTCTTCAGCCTGCCGCAGAGTCTTGAAGAGGCTTACGCCGCCGGCTCGCGGCTGGCAGGCTCCGGCAATGTGCACGCCGTTCCCGCCGTCGTTCAGGCCAGCCAGCATGCGATGGAGCCCCTGTGGTTCGCGCCTGCCACCGGCAAATACAACGAGGGCAACAAGCACTTCATCGACTACCAGAACGACGTGACGGCGGCTGACCTCGAACTCGCCCAGCGCGAAGGCTATGAGTCAGTCGAGCACACCAAGCGCTACACCACCTTCGGCATGGCCACGGATCAGGGCAAGACCTCGAACCTCAACGGCCTCGGCGTGCTCTCCGAGGCCACCGGCAAGTCGATCCCGGAAATCGGAGTCACCACCTTCCGCCCGCCCTATACGCCCTTCTCCTTCGGGTCGATGGCAGGCGTCCTCACCAGGGACCTGTTCCTGCCGATCCGCCGCACCGCCATCTTCGACTGGCATGTGGGCCAGGCAGCGGTGTTCGAACCGGTGGGCCAGTGGCGGCGCGCCTATACCTATCCGAAGAGCGGCGAGGACAAGCATGCCTCGATCGCTCGTGAAATCCTCAGTGTCCGGAACAAGGTGGGCCTGCTGGACGCCTCGACACTCGGCAAGATCGAGGTCAAGGGTCCCGATGCGGCGGAATTCCTCGACCGCATGTACACCAACCTGTTCTCCACGCTGAAGGTCGGCAAGTGCCGTTACGGCCTGATGATGAACGAGCTGGGCTTCCTCACCGATGACGGCGTGACCGTGCGCCTCGCCGATGATCACTTCCTGCTGCACACCACATCGGGCGGCGCGGACCGTATCGCCGCCTGGCTTGAGGAATGGCTGCAGACGGAGTGGACGCACTACCGGGTATTCGTCACGCCGGTCACCGAGCAATGGTCGCAGTTCGCCATTGCCGGGCCGCGCGCCCGCGATGTCCTGAAGAAGCTCGATCCCTCCTTCGACCTCTCGAACGAGGCGCTGCCCCACATGTCCTTCGTGGAGGGCAGGCTCGGGGCCTATCCGGTGCGCGTCTTCCGCATCAGCTTCTCGGGCGAGCTTTCCTATGAAGTGGCAACGCCGTCAAACTTCGGCCTCGGCCTGTGGAAGGCAATCCTCGAGGCTGGTTCGGAATTCGGCATCGAGGCCTATGGCACCGAGGCGCTGCATGTGCTGCGCGCCGAGAAGGGCTACATCGTGGTCGGCGACGAAACAGATGGCACCACGACACCCATCGATGTCGGCCTTGATGGCCTGGTCTCCAAGAAGAAGGCGGATTTCATCGGAAAGCGGTCGCTGGAACAGTCCTATCTCAAAGGCCCGAACCGCAAGCAGCTGGTGGGCCTCCTCACGGAGGACCCCAACGAGGTGCTGCCTGATGGCGCCTATGCGGTGCGGCATGTGAAGGACAAGCCACCGATGGAGATGATCGGCCAGGTGACCTCGAGCTACATGTCACCCACTCTGGGCCGCTCCATTGCAATGGCGCTTATCGAAAATGGCCGCTCGCGCATGGGCGAAACCCTGTCCTTCCCGCTTCCCGGCGGCAAGGTGGTGCGCGCCAAGATCACCGACACGGTCTTTTATGACAAGGAAGGGGCCAAGCTGAATGTCTGAGCTCTCCTATGAGACCCCGCTCGCCGGGGTCATCGCCCCGCCGGGGCTGGCGATATCTCTGCGTGAGGTCACCGACCGCGGCATGATCGACCTGCGCGGCCTTGCCTCTGATTCAGCCTTCATCGCGGCCGTCAGCGCCGTGCTTGGTGCTCAGCTGCCGCTCAAGCCCCGCAGCTCGGTGACCTCTGGAGACGTCACGCTGCTGTGGCTGTCGATTGACCAGTGGCTGGTGCTCTGTCCACGCAGCAGGACCGAGGAGATGCTTGGCCGCCTGCGCGCTGCGCTCCAGGGCATCCATAGCCTTGCGGTCGACGTCTCTGACATGCGCACGGTAATCAGGCTTGAAGGCGAGGGCTGCCGCGAAATCCTGATGAAGGGCACCTCGCTTGACCTGCTCGACGGCAACTCTCCACCCGGCTTCTGCAAGCGCATGCGCTATGCCGAAATCGCAGCACTGTTGAACGTGGTGGACGAAAACGTGTTCGACGTGTTCGTCTTCCGCTCCTATGCACGCTACACTTGGGATTTCCTCTGCGCCACGGCACGCGAACCCGCCAGGCTCAGGCTGTTCGGCTCTCAGTCCGCGCCAGTCTGAAACGCGTCTCAGCGGCTCGTTTGCGCCAGCCAGTCGAACAGCTTGTCGAAGCCGCCAAACGGATAGAGATGCGGCCCGGCAATGCCAAGCTCCGGGCGGGAAAAATGGATCTGCGCAAGATCTGCCACGAAGTCGTCAGGCGTATTCACCGTCAGCAGCTTGGTGATATTCAGCGCCTGCTTGCGGATGAAGCGGGCCGAGTTTCCAACCCCGCACATGGCGGCATATTTCACCAGCGTCTTGATGGTCGCGGGCCCCGGAATGCCGACATGGATCGGTAGGTCGATGCCTGCCCCGCGCAGCCCGCGCGCCCAGTCTGCGACCGGTTCCGCCTCGAACAGAAATTGCGTGGCGATGAAGCCGTCAAGCCCATGCGCCTTGAGATAGGCCTGCTTCTGGACGAGCGCCTCGAGAAGTGCGCCCTCGCCCCGTGCCTTGGCAATGTCGGGATTGCCCTCCGGGTGGCCGGCAAGGCCGATCGTCGTCACGCCATTGGCCTGGAACACGCCGGTCTCGAGGAGCTGGATTGAGGCGTCATAGCAGCCAATGGGCGCCGCTGCACCGCCACCCAGCACCAGCATGGTTGTGGCGCCTGCACCGGCCAGCGCCCGGATACGATCCCTCAGATCCGCCTCGTCGCGCACGAAACGCGCCGGCACGTGCGGAACCGGCACGAAGCCCGCCGCGGCCAGTTGCCGGGTTGCCTCGATCTGCGCCGAGAGATCGGCCGGGTCGATCAGCGCAATGAACACCTGACAACCAGGCACAAGGTGCTGGCGCAGCAGGGCCAGCTTCTCGATCTGCTTGGGAGTGATCTCGACGGACTGGTGGCGAAGAAATGCAGCAGTGGCCTCAGCGCGTGACAGGCTGGGCGCGGCAGTCGGGGCGTTCATGGTGGAAAGGCTCCGGTTTGATTGCGCCGGACAATGCGCTCGCCCCGCCCGCTACGCCCGGATGATTGCGACAGCACCATTACGAATGCGACCGGACCTCCCGGCTCGTGTCGTTTTCAGCCTCGGCGATGGCGCTTCTGGACAATGCTCCAATTCTGCGCGACAAGGCATCAAACAGGAGAGACCCATGTTCGGCGATGCCCCCGGCAAGCTTCCGCAGCACCTGGCGGTCGTGGTGGTGCCGGAATTCACCATGATGCCGGTCACCTCGGCGATTGAACCACTACGGGTCGCCAACCGCCTGTCGGAGAAATCGCTGTACAAATGGACCATGCATTCGGTGGACGGCCAGCCGGTTGCGGCCTCCAACGGCATTCTCGCCATGGTCGACGGTGATCTCAGCACGGTGCCGGACTCCGCGGCGATCCTGATCTGTGGCGGCCTCAACGTACAGCACCACACCGACAAGCGACTGGTCTCCTGGCTGCGCAAGGTGGCGCGCAAGGGTACCAACATCGGCGCGGTCTGCACCGGCGCGCACATCCTCGCCGAGGCTGGGCTGCTTGATGGCTACAAATGCACAATCCATTGGGAAAACCTGCCAGGATTCACCGAAGCCTTTCCGGAAATCGACGCCACCGGTGGCCTGTTTGAGATTGATCGCGACCGCTTCACCAGCGCAGGCGGCACCACCGCGCTCGACATGATGCTGACGCTGATCGCCAGCCAGCACGGACCGGAGCTGGCCTCGGCCGTGGCCGAAGGCATTCTGCATTCCCCGATCCGGCACCACAGCGAGCACCAGCGCATGTCGCTGCCCGCGCGCATCGGCGCAAGGCATCCGAAGCTCGTCGGCATCATCGAGGAAATGGAGAAAAATCTCGAAGAGCCGCTCTCGCCCTCGCTTCTTGCAAAGCAGGCAGGCCTCTCCACGCGCCAACTTGAGCGACTGTTCCGCCGCTACCTGGACCGTTCGCCCAAGCGCTACTATCTCGAACTCCGTCTCAAGAAAGCGCGCTCGCTGCTGCTGCAAACCGACATGTCGGTGATCAATGTGGCGCTGGCATGCGGCTTCTCCTCGCCATCGCATTTTTCCAAATGCTACCGCGCCTTCTATGGCCGGACGCCCTATCGCGAGCGCGGCATTCCGGTGATTGACACGCCACGCGAATGATCAGAGGAGCGGACCATTGCTGGCCCGCTCCTCTCAAAGTGCGTTCGCGACCGGGGGGATCAGACGAACAGCACCATTCGATGAGACCGAATCCGTATCTAAGGTTGATCTTCTGGGCACCTTCTATAGGACCGTCAGCACGGTTCTGCAAGCATGGGTTGTTTTGACGGATGGGGTGAGGCCGCCCGGCTCTACCCCGCGGCAGGCAGCACCAGCTGTGCCCGCAAGCCGCCGAGTGGCGCTGCATCCAGGTTCAGACGGCCCTGATACATCGAAGCCGTCTCGGTAACGATCGACAGGCCCAGGCCGGAGCCTGGCTTGCTCTCGTCCAGCCGGCGGCCGCGCTTCAGCGCCTCGGCACGCGCCTCGGGCGCAAGGCCCGGACCGTCATCGTCAACTTCAATGCGCAGGAAGCTGCGTCCGGCGGCGGCAAGATCCGGCGCCGGGGCGGCCGTCACCGCGACGCGGCCTCCAGCCCATTTACAGGCATTGTCCAGCAGGTTGCCCACCATTTCCTCGAGGTCCTGCCGCTCGCCGCGGAAGCGCAGCTCGGCCGGACAGTCCAGCGTGATGGCGATCTCACGGTCGCGGTTGATGCGGGCGAGTGTGCGCGCCAGCGCCTCGAGCACCGGCTTCACCTCCGTCACCGCGCCAAGCCCCTGGGCGCGCGCCGCGCGCCGCGCCCGGTCGAGATAGAGGTTCACTTGATCGCGCATCACCGCCGTCTGCTCGCGCACCTTGCCAGCCAGCTGGCTGTCCTGGCTTGCCGCCTCGTTCGTCAGTACACTGAGCGGTGTCTTCAGTGCATGCGCGAGATTTCCCACCTGCGTGCGTGCCCGCTCGACAATTTCCGCATTGGCCTGGATGAGCAGGTTGAGCTCTTCCGCCACCGGCTCGATTTCAGCCGGAAACCTGCCTTTCAACTGCTCCGCCTCGCCCTGGCGGATGGCCAGCAAACCTGACTGCAGGCTCCCGAGCGGCCGCAGGCCGAAGCGCACCTGAAAAAAGATCGCCGCGAGCAACCCCAGACCAAGCCCCAGCAGGCTGATTGCCAGGGCACGGGTGAACGTCCTCTCCTCCTGGCTCAGCGCGTCATAGTCACCTGCCACCAGAACGGAAAAATCCCGCGTGCTGGCAGGCAGGCGGAACACCTGCTCGATTCCGCGGAGCCTTACGCCATTGACGTCAGTGAGAAAGAACGCGGCAACCCCGTCGGCGCCACGCGTGGCGGCAGGTGCCGTCAGACGCTGCTCCAGCAGTGATGCCGAGGCGAGGTCGGCGCCATCGCCCAGCGGCACCACCTGCCAGTACCACCCCGACAGCGGCAGTTCGAAGCGCGGATCGGCGAGCAGGCCGGCCAGCCGCGGGGCTCCATCACCTGACACCTCGAGATTGGCCAGCAGCCCATCCATCACGGCGCTGAGCCGCTGGTCGAAGTTGCGCTCGAGCGCAGCGCTGAACAGGCTGGACAGCAACAGGCCGATCGCGGCCAGCAACACGACGCTGACCAGGGCCGAAGACAGGATCAGGCGGCTCGAAAGCGAGCTAGGCCGCATCGCCCGCTTCGCTTACGCAATAACCCATGCCGCGCACGGTGTGCAGCACATCGGCGCCCAGCTTCTTGCGCAGCCGCCCGATGAATACCTCGATGGTGTTCGAATCGCGGTCGAAGTCCTGGTCGTAGAGATGTTCGACCAGCTCGGTGCGCGAGACGACCTTGCCCTTGTGGTGCATCAGATAGGCCAGCAGCCGGAACTCGAGCGACGTGAGCTTCACCGCCATGCCATTCACCGTGACCCGCGCACCCTTGGTATCGAGCATGACGGGACCGCAGGTGATTTCGCTGGTCGCGTGCCCGGCACTTCGCCGCAGCAGCGCCCTGAGCCTCGCCAGCACCTCTTCCATGTGAAAGGGTTTGGCGACGTAATCGTCCGCACCGGCATCGAAGCCTGCCACCTTGTCGCTCCAGCGATCACGCGCGGTGAGGATCAGAACCGGCATCTTGCGCCCGGCCCGGCGCCATTTTTCAAGAATGCTCACGCCATCGAGCACGGGCAGGCCGAGATCGAGCACCACGGCATCATAGGGTTCCGTGTCGCCCAGATGGTGCCCCTCCTCGCCATCGCGGGCAGAATCGACCACATAGCCGGCATTCTGCAGGGCCGTGACGAGTTGGCGGTTGATGTCCGGGTCATCCTCGACCACGAGCAGACGCATGTTGGGCTTTCCCTGTTGGCGTTACTGCATGGGTATCACATCGCCGGTGACGGCGTCGACGCCCACCCGGATGACATTTCCGCCCTGCTTCAGCTTGACGACATAGATGGTGCCCTTGCGCTTGACGTCCAGCGGCTCGGCGCCTGGAACGGCCGCCACGGCGAGCTTCACGGCGGCCGACGGAGCAATCTCCTCCTGCGCGGCGGCAGGCAGGCTCAGCAGGGCGGCGGCCAGCATGGCCGTGGCAAGTGTCAGGATTCTGGGCATGGTCTCACGTCTGTTTCTTGTGGCCGGCAGGTCTAGCCCTCCCTGTCTGAACGGCGCATGAACGAAAACCCGCCGCGCCGGCCGCCAGCCGTCCGCGCACCCGTCACCGCGCCCGCCACCTTCTCAAGTGACCGGCCGCCGATGTAGCCGCCCATGCCGACCGTTAGGAAGTCCCAGAAACCCTGCGGCAAGGCCTGCCAGCGTGGCTCGAAGGGAATGGTCCGCCCCGCGATCGCGTCGGCCAGCGGCAGCGCAAACCCCGCCAGCACCAGAAATCCCATCAGCAGCAGCATCAGCAGCGGCCGCCAGCTGCGGCTGAGCCAGTGCTCGGACTGAACTTCCGCCAGCACCACGCCCGCTCCCAGCTCGGCGTTGCGCGTGAAATAGCCAACCGCCTGCTTTTCCAGTTCGGCGGCAAGCGTCCGGCGCAGCGTCTGGTCGGCGATATGCGCATCGAGCAGCTTCATCACCGGGCCCTCGATCAGCCCGCGCGCCAACCCCGTTGCCATGCCAAGCGGAAGCGTCATCATGCTCTCGTTCCTCCTCCTGTCAGAAATCGCAGCAGCGCCAGGATCATCTCGAACAGGCCGCGCCAGGCCCGCGGCTGG
>NZ_JBIIDX010000058.1:0-19189 GCF_044238155.1 Aestuariivirga sp.
CAAGAGCCGGCATCGACGCCGAATGGTGGGGCGCGCGGAAAGGGCGTCGCCGGGATAGCCGACCACCTGAAAGTTCGCCCGCCAGGGATGCGACCATGCTGACATCCAGCATTTCGCGGGAGTCCATGGGCGGAAGGATGGAGGGCAGGCGCTGCGCAAGCATTGACTTACCAGCTCCCGGCGGCCCTACCATCAGGAAATGGTGGCCACCTGCGGCTGCCACTTCAAGGGCACGCTTGGCTGTTTCCTGACCTTTGATGTCCTGGAGATCCGGCAGCCCGTCAGGTTCCGGAGCCACAGCCGGCCTTGGCCGGGTCAGAACCTGGCTTCCCTTGATGTGATTAATGAGCTGAACAAGATTTTCCGGGGCGAGAATATCGGCGTCTTCACCGGCCCAGGCTGCCTCCGGGCCCGAGGCCTTTGGGCAGATCAGTCCCATGTCGCGGGCATTTGCGGCAATGGCGGCAGGCAGCACGCCGGATACTGCAACGATACCGCCATCCAGCGCCAGTTCCCCCATGACGACGTAACGAGACAGAAAATCCTGGGGCACAATGCCCAGAGCGGCCAGTACCGCAAGCGTGATAGGCAGATCGAAATGGCTGCCCTCCTTGGGCAGGTCAGCGGGTGACAGGTTGACGGTCAGCCGTTTGCCCGGAAGTCCCAGGCCAATAGCATGCAAGGCTGCCCGCACCCTCTCCCGGCTTTCTGCAACTGCCTTGTCTCCAAGACCTACAACGCTAAATTGAACCAGCCCGGACAGGAACTGTGCCTGAACATCGACCGCGAGGGCCTCGATCCCCTGAAAGGCAATGGTAGAGGCTCGCGATGTCATAAAAGACTCCCTCGCGACCAGATTATATGCTCTTTACGTAAAGGTCAAGAACGTTTCACGAACATCAAGTGTCGGTATTGCGATCAGCGGCTTCCTGGTGCGTGGCGTGAACACTGCGTGCATTGATGCGCACGCGCTTTACCCGTCGCGCATCCGAATCCAGGACTTCAAACTCCAATCCACTCCCGTGCCGGATGATTTCACCGCGGATCGGCACCCGGCCAGCGATCTTGAAGATCAACCCTGCCAGCGTGTCCGCTTCCTCCTCTTCGTCTTCAGGCAGCAAGTCCACCGCCAGCAGGGCTTCGAGCTTGGAGAGGTCCACGCGGCCATCCGCCATATAGATACCGGTTTCGACCGGCCTCACTTCAAGATCCTCGTCCGTGTCATGTTCGTCGGAGATATCACCGACAATGACCTCGACGAGGTCCTCAATCGATACCAGGCCTTCCGTCCCGCCATATTCGTCAATGACAATCGCCAAGTGAGTGCGACTGGCCTGCATCCGGACCAACAGGTCGGTGGCAGGCATGGAGGGTGGCACAAATAATACTTCGCGATTAAGCCCGGCTTGATTGACGTTGGTTGCGAGCGTGGACGCCGCAATGCTGAGCCCGGCGACCGTCCCCGGCTTATCCGTCTTTTCCGCCCCGCTGGAACGGCGCTTTCTCGTCCCGCGCGCGGTCATCCAGCGCAAGAAATCCTTTACATGGATCATGCCGGTCACGTCATCGAGCGTGTCACGGAAAACCGGAATGCGCGAGTGGTTGGCATCAATGAACTTTGCCAGCAGATCTTGCATCGTGTCGGTCTCTTCGATGGCCACGATGTCAACCCGTGGCACCATCACATCATCAACTCGCAGGCTGGAGAATTCGATGATGTTGAGCATCATCGACTTCGCTTCCTGGCCTACGGCTTCACCTGGATTTTGTGCCTCGTGCGTTTCAATTGCACCAGCCAGACTTTCGCGCAGGCCCTTGTCCCTGCCCCTCGCAAAGCGAGTCCTCAGCCTCTGCCAAAGACTTTCATGCCCGCGTTCGGACTGCAGGGTTGCATCTTCCCGGTCAGTGTCGGTCATAGGGATCGGCAACTCCAAGGCTGCTGAGAATATCGGCTTCAAGCTGTTCCATTCTGCTGGCTTCATCCTCTGTCGCGTGATCAAAACCCAACAGGTGGAGCGCACCATGGACGATCAGGTGAGTTGCATGATCCTCGGGCCTCTTGCCTTGCTCCTCCGCCTCTCGCAACACCACTCCATAAGCAAGCACAATATCACCAATCGGGCGAGTTTCACCGGCCGGTACCGGGAGGTTGGCCGGTGCTGGAAACGACAAGACATTTGTCGCCGAAGGCTTGCCGCGCCACATTGAATTCATTTCGGCAACGCACTCGTCATCTGTGAGCAGGATAGAGATTTGACCCAAGCCTTCGTCAAACTTGAGAGCCCTGAGCGCTGCTGATACTGCACGCTGCGCCACCGCCTCGATACTGCCGAGCGTGAGCCATGCAGGCTCCTCAACCTCGATCGTCACAGTCATCACTTTTGTTTCGGGGTTTTCTTATCGTAGGCTGCCACGATACGTCCAACAAGCGCGTGGCGCACAATATCAGCGTTGCCGAACCCGATAGAGGCGACGCCCTGCACGCCCTTCAGAATCCCTACGGCATCCCCCAGACCCGACATGACACCGGGTGGAAGGTCCACTTGGGTGGGATCTCCGGTGACGACCATACGGCTTCCTTCGCCGAGCCGCGTCAGGAACATCTTCATTTGCTGCGGCGTGGTATTCTGTGCCTCATCGAGAATGACGAAGGCCGATGACAGTGTACGGCCGCGCATGAATGCAAGCGGTGCGATCTCAATCTGGTTTTCGGCGATCCCCTTGGTGACCAGGCTCGCCGGCATCATGTCGTAAAGCGCATCATAAAGAGGGCGCAGATACGGGTCGACCTTCTCCTTCATGTCACCTGGAAGAAACCCTAGCCGCTCACCTGCCTCAACTGCGGGCCGAGAAAGTACGATGCGGTCAACCTCGCCATTCATCAGCGCTTCTGCAGCGCAGGCCACAGCGAGATAGGTCTTGCCGGTTCCCGCCGGCCCAATTCCAAAGACGAGTTCATTCTTGCGGATGGCCTCGATGTATGCCCCCTGGGTTGGGGTCCGCGGCATGACAAGCTTGCGGCGGGTGCGGATCGCACCACCAGGAACATTCGCATCCTGGGCCTCTCGCATGCGGATCGCTCCTTCGACCTCACCCTTGCTGATATCGAGACCGCGCCGGGCCCGATTATAGAGCCCCATCAATACATCGCGGGCGACGTTGCGCGCCGAATCAGCGCCCCGCACGGCAAGCCTGTTGCCACGAGGTGTAATATCAACATGCAGCTTGTGTTCGAGCACGGCAAGATTCTCGTCATGTTCGCCGCACAGCAATGATAACAATCGGTTATCGTCAAACGAGAGCGTAAGAACGTCGGAATCTTCTTGCAGGTGTCCAGCCTTTGGGGATCCAAGCTGAGCTGCAGTGACGGGGGGATTCAATGAACTACGTCTCCTTAGCTAAACCGATGGACGATAATGGCCTGAAAGACTATTGCTTCCAACCCCCGTTATATGGGCGTCCACGATCTTCCCGATAAGGTGGCTCTCCGCCAGCAGGTGCACTGGCTGGAGATAGGGCGACCTGCCAACCAGTTGGCCCGGTTGCCGGCCGGTCTTTTCGAGCAGCACGGGCAAAGTGCGACCGATCATCTTACGATTGAATGCTGTTTGCTGGGCTATGACAAGGGCCTGAAGGGTCTGAAGCCGCGCGTCTTTCTCGGCTTCGGGAATCTGACCCGGTGCCTCCGATGCCGGAGTGCCGGGACGCGGTGAGTACTTGAAGGAATAAGCGCTTGCATAGCCTACGTCAGCTATGACTTTTAGTGTCGACTCGAAATCCGCTTCTGTTTCTCCGGGAAAACCAACAATGAAATCTCCGGACATTGCAATGTCAGGACAAGCGTTTCGAACTCTCTCAACCAGGCGTAGATAGTTCTCTACCGTGTGACCACGATTCATAGATTTTAGTATCGTATCGCTACCAGATTGTATTGGCAGATGAAGATAAGGCATGAGTTTGGGGTTTATGGCATGTGCGGCTATCAGGTCTTCACTCATGTCCCGCGGGTGGCTGGTGGTGTATCGGAGCCGTTCGATACCCTCGATGCGTGACAGTTCGGCGACGAGCCCTCCAAGGCCCAGACTCCGGCCATTGGCATCGTTACCATGATAGGCGTTGACGTTCTGTCCGAGCAGGGTGATCTCCCGGACACCTTGGGCAGCCAACTTCCGCGCCTCGGCGATGATTTGCTCGACTGGCCGCGAAAACTCCGCACCGCGGGTATATGGAACCACACAAAAAGTACAGAATTTGTCGCATCCCTCCTGAACGGTGAGAAAGGCCGCAACGCTCCGCTTGAGAGCCCCACCCACATTGAGTTTCTCAAACTTGTCTTCTGCAGGGAACTCCGTCTCGACGATCGGGATCGATCCAGCCTCTCTACGCGCGAGGAGTTCAGGCAAGCGTTGATAGGCCTGTGGTCCGAAAACAAGATCGACGGCGGGAGCTCGCCTCACGATTTCCTCTCCCTCGGCTTGGGCGACACAGCCGGCAACAGCGATCAACATCTCGCCGCCCTGTTCGGCCTTGATCCGCTTCATCCTCTTGAGCTTGCCAAGCTCCGAATACACTTTTTCAGCTGCTTTCTCACGAATGTGGCAGGTATTAAGGATAACCAGATCAGCCTCTTCCGGATTTGCCGCCTCCGAATAGCCTAGGGGCTCCAGCACGTCATGCATGCGGGCACTGTCATAGACATTCATCTGGCAACCATAGGTCTTTACGAAGACCTTGCGGGGACGTTTATCCATGATGTCCTGCATCTAGCCTATTCTCCCAGGATCGTGAAGCGCCAGGGCGAGACCACGCCGGACCTCGTTTTCAGCGTGCTGAGCCAGTTGCTTCCGATTTTTCTCTCCGCTGAGAGACAACGGCGAATGAAAGACAATGGCGACCTCGATCGGGCCAAGATTGAGTGCGGCGAGGAGGTGTGGCAGCAAGGCCATTTCGCCATACCAGGCATAAGACGGCAGCAGGCGTCTGTTCATGGGAAGATTGCGATGACCCCGGTAGGCCAGTGATACTGGCTGCACCAGAACACCGGGTAAGCCGGCCGAGGCAAAGAATGATGTCTTGAATGGCAGAACCCGGCGCCCGTCGCTTGATGTCCCCTCTGGAAAGAGCACAAGTGTATCGCCGGCTTCCAGCCGCTCTGACATTTCATCTCGGGATACCCCGACGGCGTGCCGCCGAGTCCGGTCAACGAACACGGTCCGCTGGAGCCTGGCCAGAGTGCCGAATACTGGCCAGCTGCTCACCTCGCGCTTGGCAACGAACGAAACGGGGGCCATGGAACTCAAGACGACGATATCGAGCCAGCTTACGTGATTGCTGACAAGCAACATAGGCCCACTGCTTGGAACAGCGCCAATCACTTCGCATCTCACACCGAGTAGATGACAAACAATGCGATGATAATACATCGGAAACACTCGACCGAGATCAAGACCCAACCACAGAAAGACTTTCTGCAATGGCATCAGGGGCAAGGTCAGCACCGCCAGTAACACTAGCAGGAAGGGTCCTCTCACGGCCCTTGCCCTGCAGTGTCCCTGCTCAACACGATGGCATCCTCGCGTCCGCCTGCGCGGGTATAGTAGCCTTTCCGCCGCGCAACCTCTCTGAACCCGAGTTTTCTGTAAAGCGATTGGGCTGCGGCATTGGATACCGCAACTTCGAGAAACACCCGACGGACTGCAAGATGCGTCAGATTCGAGAGATGAGTTGACAACAGCTGGAGTGCTATGCCCTTCCGCTGATCTGCTGGTCTCGTCCCAATCGTGATAATCTCGGCCTCATCCCCCGCTTGACGGGTCAGAAGCAGGCCAGTTGGTCTGCCCCTGTCGAGCGCTATTGTGGCTGAAGTTCCGGGTACATTGAGCAGGCTTTGAAATTCTGCTGCACTCCATCCTGATTGGAAAGCCTCACCATGCAACTCGGCGAGTACTTCGGCAGCCGCCGTGCCTGCAGCTTCAAATGTCAGGTTGCCCGAAGCGCCTGCTGGCTGACCCGGGGGCTTTGCATCCGGCGGTCGAAGGTAGAGTGGTCTCAGCACAGTCTGGCCCTGCTGTGTCACCGCCACATGACCGAACCGTGAGGCTATGGGATGGCTTTCCGCGGCTGAAAGGGTGAGGTCTGGGCGGCCGCTTGCCTCAATAATGGTGCGGGCAGCGGTTCCCGCGATCCAGCAGCCCTGCGGAAGGTTTTGAGCAGCCATGCTTGCTGTTGAAACACGAGGAGCCTGGACTTGCCGTCTCATGTCATCAAATGCTGCTGCGTAAACATGTCCATTCCCTGCATCTGACGCGACAAGCAGTGGTACATTTGCAGGTTCATTCGCAGCGATGGCGCTGAGCGAATCGATCCCAACGGCAGGTATTCCGCAGGAACGTGCCAGCCCTTGTGCAAAAGCCAGACCCAAGCGTGTGCCAGTGAAGGTTCCTGGACCAGTTGTCACGGCGATGCAGCCAATATCCCTGAATGCGCGGCCCGAGGCCTTCATGACCTGAGCCACCATAGGCGCCAAGGCCTCGGCGTGGCCCCGCTGCATGGGTTCACACAGTTCAGCACGGACGAAGCCATGCCCGATGTCAATCACTGCCGCAGAGCATGCCCCCATTGCTGTATCGAGGCTTAGGATATTCATGACACAAAGGTGATAGGCTGTTCACCCGTATCACGTCAAACCGCACGCACCTCGCTCACCTCTGGAACGAAGTGGCGCAGCAAATTCTCGATGCCGTGCTTCAGCGTGGCGGTGGAGGAGGGGCAGCCTGCACATGAACCCTTCATGTTGAGGTAGACGATTCCCTCGCGAAAGCCCTGGAAGGTAATGTCGCCACCGTCTTGTGCCACCGCCGGCCGCACGCGGGTATCGAGGAGTTGCTTGATGGTGGTGACGATCTCGGAGTCACCTTCGCTGAAGAACTCGTCCGTTTTGGTCCCGCCCTCTGCTGCTTCATCCAGCAGTACCGGTTCACCGGACAGGTAATGGTCCATGATCAGACCAAGGACTGCCGGTTTCAGGTGCTGCCATTCTGTGCCGGATCTCGTGACCGTGATGAAGTCTTGGCCGAGAAAGACCCCCGACACACCAGCCACTGAAAACAGCTTTTGTGCCAAGGGCGACTCGGCGGCTGCGGTAGCATCACGATAGTCTCGCGTGCCCCCGGGCAATACCGGCTTGCCAGGCAAGAACTTCAAGGTGGCCGGGTTGGGGGTTGCTTCTGTTTGAATGAACATGTCCGATTCCTCTACTCGGGTATTATATAGACCTTCTTTAGAATCGTTTCAAACTTCTTCGCAGGCGGAGTTCATGAAACAATGAAGCCGACGATTTCTCTTGCCTCGCGCATAATTGGCGCGGCAATCGCCCTCGCCCGAGCAGAACCATCCCGAAGTACCGTTTCCACATATCCGGGGTCAGACTGGAGCCGCTTTGTCTCTTCCCCTACCGGCCCGAGTTTGGCAACGGCCAATTCTGCCAGAGCGTTCTTGAACACAGAGAATTGACCGCCACCATATTGAGAAAGCACTCTCTCGACGCTTTCACCTGAGAGGGCAGCATAGATTCCGGTCAGGTTGTCAGCCTCTGGACGCCCCTTCAGGCCCTCGGGCGCGCTGGGAAGTGGCTCGGGATCGGTCTTGGCCTTCCGGATCTTCCTGGCAATGGTATCGGCATCGTCGGTCAGGTTGAGCCGGGAGAGATCAGAGGGATCTGACTTTGACATCTTTTTGGTGCCGTCGCGCAGGCTCATAACCCTGGTTGCCGGACCGGTGATGTAGGGTTCTGGCGGGACCAGGAAGACGCCATCCGCAAAACCCGCAGACCTGATTGCCTCTGCATAGTCGAGGTTGAACTTGTTGGCGATATCGCGGGCCAGTTCAAGGTGCTGCTTCTGGTCTTCGCCCACTGGCACATGGGTGGCGCGATAGCCGACGATATCTGCGGCCATCAGCACAGGATAAGTATAAAGGCCGACCGACGCGGCCTCCTTGTCCTTTCCGGCCTTTTCCTTGAACTGGGTCATGCGGTTGAGCCAGCCGATCCGGGCGACGCAGCCAAGGATCCAGGCCAGTTCGGCATGTTCAGCAACCTGGGATTGGTTGAAGATGATACTCTTCCGGGGGTCGAGCCCGCAGGCAAGATAAGCTGCCGTCACATCAATGATCGCCTTGCGCAGTTCCTTTGGATCCTGCCACACTGTGATGGCATGCATGTCAACCACGCAGTAGATGCACTCATGGGTATCCTGCATATGGATCCAGTTCAGCATCGCACCCAGATAGTTTCCGAGATGCAAGTTTCCGGTCGGTTGCATACCGGAAAAGACGCGCGGAACAATTTTGGCCATGTCTGAAACCCTTGGGCTGAACCGGCGCTGCTTATGCCTGTAAAACAAGGTTCTGAAAAGAGCCTGTGGCACCGCTTGCCAGGCCGCGCGTGAAACGCTCTAAGAACAGGCAGGATGCCAGAACTTCCCGAAGTCGAAACGGTCATGCGCGGGCTGAAGCCCGTACTCGAGGGTCGCAAGATCGCCCAGGTGGCGTTACGGCGCGATGGACTGCGCTTTCCCTTTCCTGAGGCGTTTGCCCAGAGGCTCAGCGGGCGGCGCATCACTGCGATCTGGCGGCGGGCAAAGTATATCCTGGCCGCGCTTGACTCCGGCGAACTGCTGCTTGTTCACCTCGGCATGACGGGGCGTTTTTCGGTATTCTCGAGCAATCGCAGCAGAAACTTGGGAAATTTCTATCTCGGGCATGCATCGGCCGAAACGGGAAATGGTCTTCATGACCATGTCATGATGATCCTCGAAGACGAAACGCGGGTCGTCTACACCGATCCCCGCCGTTTCGGTATGATGGACGTCTTTGCGGAGACTTCTGCCGGCTCCCATAAGTTGCTCCGCGGCCTTGGTGTCGAACCTCTTGGCAACAGCTTCGATGTGGACTACCTGGCGGAGCGCTTTCGTGGAAAAACGGCGCCGCTCAAGGCGGCATTGCTTGATCAGCGCATCATCGCCGGTCTTGGCAACATCTATGTCTGTGAGGCATTATACCGAGCGGGGTTATCGCCAAGGCGGAAGTCGGGCACGCTGGTGCGGACCAGGACGTTCGACCAGCGGCTTTCTGAACTTGTCCGCCATATTCGTGACGTGCTGGAGGAGGCCATCATGGCGGGGGGATCGTCGCTCCAGGATTTTGCACATACGGACGGAGCCTCTGGTACGTTTCAGCAGCGTTTTCAAGTGTACGATCGCGAGGGTGAGCCATGTTTTGGCTGCAAACGGCCAATCAAGAGGCTTGTGCAGTCTGGTCGTTCCACCTTTTACTGCCGTCATTGCCAGACATAGGATGAACCATGGCTTTTCAGAACATCATCGTTGAAATCCGAGGCACCGTCGGGCTTGTGACGCTGAACCGCCCACAAGCACTCAATGCGCTGAATGAGGCGTTGATCGGCGAATTGAACACCGCTTTTGCTGATCTTGAGACCAATTCCCAGATTGGATGTGTCGTCCTCACCGGCAGTGAAAAGGCATTTGCTGCCGGAGCGGATGTAAAGGAAATGGTGGAGAAGTCCTATGTCGAGGCCTATCTGGGCAGATTTCTCGATGGTTGGACACGACTTGCCGAGACACGCAAGCCGGTGATTGCTGCCGTCTCCGGATTTTGTTTGGGTGGTGGGCTGGAACTGGCGATGATGTGCGATCTCATCATTGCCTCCGAAACAGCTCGCTTCGCCCTTCCGGAGGTTACCTTGGGAATCATGCCTGGTGCAGGCGGAACCCAGCGCCTGCCGCGCCTGATCGGCAAGGCAAAAGCCATGGACCTTGTGCTGACCGGCCGAATGATGGACGCTGCTGAGGCAGAACGGGCAGGTCTTGTTTCGCGGATTGTCGCACCCGACAAACTTCTTGAGGAGGCGTTATCCGCGGCAACGAAGATTGCTTCCTATTCAAAGCCGATCGTGATGATGGCAAAGGAAACGGTCAACAGGGCTCAGGAAGTCTCGCTTGCCGAGGGTGCCCGTTTTGAACGCCGTCTGTTCCTTTCAATGTTTTCCACCGAAGATCAGAAGGAAGGCATGCGTGCTTTCATCGAAAAGCGCAAACCAGTCTTCAAGGATCGTTGATGGGGACGTCGAGACCATTGTTCCCGGTCAAGGCGTTGTCTAGGGGCTTTGCCGGTTTGAACAGGAACTTGTTACCTAAGTCACCCAGGGGTCACCATGTATTGTAGATCAGTCACCATTCGTGAGCGAGTTCAGTCATGAACGCAGGTGGAAACAAGCTTCTTCTCGAGCATTACCGCACCATGCGGCGCATCCGCACCTTCGAAGAGCGGGTGAATGAGCTCTTTGTACGTGGTCAGTCAGCTGGGTCGATGCTTCATATGTCGATCGGAGAAGAGTCGATTGCCGGTGTCTGTCGAGCCATGGAGCCTGGAGACAGTTTCACCACCCACCACCGCGGGCACGGCATATTCATAGCGCGTGGAGCCGACCCACGGCGCATGATGAGCGAAATTGCCGGCAAGGCAGACGGCTATTGTTCTGGAAAGGGCGGCTCGATGCATATTGCCGACATGGCTCTCGGAGCGCTTGGTGCAAATGCGATTGTTGGTGGAGGAATCCCACATGTTGTCGGCGCCGGCATCTCCTATCGTAACCGGAAGCTCCCGCACGTGTCTGTTGCATTCTTCGGTGATGGCGCATCGCAGCAGGGTGTTCTTTATGAAGCGATGAACATGGCCGCGTTGTGGAAACTTCCAGTTCTCTTTTGTTGCATAAACAATCAATATGGAATGGGAACGCGCATTGATCGTGCCGCTGCCAATACCAACTTGCATGAGCGTGCCACTGCCTGCGGCCTCAGTGGCATTACCGTCGACGGCAGTGATGTTGAGGAAGTTCATGAGACAGCAGAACGGATGATTGCGGCTGCGCGCGGTGGAACGCCCGGCTTTCTCGCCATCAATTGCTATCGTTTTTATGGCCATGCGCGGCTTGACAAGAGCCCTTATCGTGACGAAGCCGAAGAGATGGAGGGTCGCAAGCGTGATGTGCTTGCAAATGCACGTAGCCGGCTGATCGCACGGCAGACAGCAGATGAAACAGCACTGTCGCTGCTCGATCGCGACGTTGAAGCTGAAATGAATGCGGCTGTCGAACACGCGATCTCCGCATTGCCGCCACCCATCGATACGATGTTCCGTGATGTGTATGCCGAAGGGCAGCTATCGCCACGGCCCTTGCGCCATCACCTTTCTATGATTCTTGGGGAGTCTCGGTGATGCCTGTGATTGAGACGACATATCGCGAGGCGCTACGCCAGGCTTTGATTGACGCCATGACAGAGGACCCCACGATATTTGTCATGGGCGAGGAGGTCGGCCGTTATGGTGGCGCCTATGGCGTCACCAAGGGTCTGCTTGAAATGTTTGGCGAGGATCGGGTCGTCGATACGCCGATTGCAGAGGCGGGTATCGTGGGAGCAGCAATCGGTGCTGCCATGACGGGTTCGCGACCTGTTGCAGAATTGATGTACATCGACTTCGCAGGCCTGACGATGGATCAGGTGGCAAATCAGGCCGCAAAGAGCCGGTATATGTTTGGTGGGCAGATTGGCGTACCAATGGTGCTGCGAACCCAAGGGGGTACAGGCCGCTCTGCAGCAGCTCAGCACTCTCAGTCGCTTGAATCCTGGTTCACCCATATTCCCGGGCTTCGGGTCGTCATGCCCGCTACCGTGAATGACGCCTACCACCTTTTGCGCATGGCACTGAAATGCCCAGATCCCGTGGTGTTCATCGAACACAAGGGCCTTTATGTCCGCAAGGGAGAACTCGACGCCCATCAGCCAGATGCCGCCTGGGGCCAGTGCGCTGTACGCCGCGAAGGTACAGACCTTACAATTGTTGCCTATTCGAAGATGGTCTTTGAGGCGCTGGCTGCTGCTGAGATATTGGCAGAGCAGGGCATCTCGACAGAAGTTATAGACATCCGATGTCTGAATCCACTGGATGATGATACGATGATACGCTCGGTCACCAAGACGGGCCGGGCCATCGTGGCGACAGAGTCAGTGATGACGTCTGGTTTTGCTGCAGAGCTGTCGGCGCGTATCTCAGAGCGCTGTTTTGACTATCTGGAAGAGCCCGTCTTGCGTGTAGCGGGTGAGGACATTCCAATCCCTGTATCACCGGCGCTAGAGCGCGGTGCAGTGCCTTCACCTCAGCTCATTGTGGAAACCGCGCTCTGGCTTGTGAAGAGGGTTGCTCCATCATGGGCCGTCTGATCGAGATGCCGCTTCCCCGTCTTGGGGAAACGATGGAGGAAGGCCGTATTGGCGTAATTCTGAAGAAGCCGGGCGAGACCTTCAGGCGTGGCGAGACGCTGCTTGAAGTTGAAAGTGACAAGACGACGGTCGAAGTTCCCGCACTTCAGGATGGCATACTTGTTGAATGGCTTGTTGCCAGCGATCAGCTCGTGCCGGTTGAAACTGCCATTGCGCGAATTGAAATCGAAGGCGAGGCGGTGGCCGAGGCAAAAAAGCCAGCAGAAAAGCCAAACATCCTGCCTGCCACCAGCGTGACCGTCCGGGACATGGTCACGGTGGCGGGGTCCCGGCCCCGTGCGTCCACAGCAGCGCGTTCCGAGGCCCGGCGTAGAGGAATAGACCTTGCAAGGATTGCGGGAAGTGGCCGCAATGGACGAATCGTGCGTGCTGATCTTGTCACGACTGCAAGACCACTTCGAAGTACTTTTTATTCTGAGAATCCATCCGGCCGGATTTTTTTTCGTGAGTGGGCAAACCACGGCTCTGAGAAAGGCAGCGTCTTGCTGTTGCATGGCCTTTTTGCTGACTCGCAGAGTTTCACGACGCTGGCTCGAAAGCTGGCCGCGAGGGGCTATCGAACGATGGCACCCGACCTTCCGGGGCATGGCGAAACATCCTGCACTGCCATCTCGCCTGATGCCATGGCAGATGCCATCAAGGCCAGCCTGCCATCAGGACGCTTCCACGTGGTGGGCCACTCCTTTGGTTCCGTAGTTGCGGCAGGTCTTGTCGAGTGTGCCCAGTCACTCACTTTGCTGTGCCCGGCAGGCTGTGGCGAAGAAATCAATGATGAATTTGTGCGCGTAATGCTCGCCGGACAATTTGATCGCGCAGACGCATTCTTGGGAGAGCGGCTGCCAGCGGAATCCCAGGCAAGGCTTGCCGAAGACCTGGCCCGCCATGGTTCCCAGCAGAAGCTGATTGCCGACGCGATCGAAAGTGGCGGCAACCAGAAACTATCAATTCTTGCAACACTTGCCAGGTTGACGGCTCCCGTGCAGGCGGTGTTCATGCGAGATGATTTGATCATTCCCGCTCACCATGCCCTCAATATGCCCTTCAACGTATCCGTCCATCTCTTGCAGGCAGCAGGCCATCTGCCCCATTGGCGTGCAACTGACCAGATCGTCGAGCTCATTGCAGGCCTGTGAGCGGTATTATCTGAATTTCTGCTGTGACCTTTTGTGTGCAGCCAGCGCCATCATCCGGCGATCGCGCCAGGTCGTAGCGTCGTCAAGCTTGTCGGAGGGTACCAGAGCCCGCCGCTCAGCCGCCAGTGTCTTAGCCACGGTATCAGGCCAAGGCTTTGCAGTTCCCTGGCTGTCGCCAATCCTTCTGATCATCGGCCCATAGCGCTGGACGTAGTCGGCCACTCCCCCGGGGGCGTTGAGATCAATGGTTTCGATTGGCCCCATGAAGCTCCAGCGCAGCGCAAGACCTTCCGTCATTGTCTTGTCGAGATCGGATGCTGTCACATATCCCTCTGATATGAGTCGGAAGGCTTCGTTGAGAACGGCCAGTTGCAGGCGATTCAGAACAAATCCTTCTATCTCACGCTTGATGACAATAGGCGACATTTCACAGCTCATCATCAAGGAACGGGTCTTCTCCAATGCTTCAGATGAAGTGAATGGGGCTCCGCAGAGTTCCACAATTGGCGCCAAGTGCGGTGGATTGAGCGGGTGTGCAACAAGGCAGCGCTGCCGGGTCTTCAGCGCACCGAAGATGACTGACGGCATGATCGCGGAGGTCGAACTCAGAAAAATGGCATCAGCCGGAGCGAGCGATTCAGCTTCAGAAAACAGCCGTTGCTTTGCCTCGACCTGCTCAAGGATGTTTTCCTGAATGAAGTCCACGGCAGAGATGGCCTCCTTCAGGCTTTGTACCGCATGGATTTTACCCCGAATCTGGTCTGGAGACTTGATCAGGCCAGCCTCTGCCATGTCTGGCAGGGTCTGGGCGATGTGGCTGAGCGCCCTCGACAGTTGCTGTGGGTCCTGATCCCACAACATGACCTCATGCCCGCCGCGGGCGAACACGATTGCCCAGGAGCGGCCGATCAGGCCAGAGCCCAAAATGGCTGTTTTCATGGGTTAAATTGCCTCCGGATATGGTTTTTGCGAGCACTGAAGAAATGAGATGTGACGGTCCTAGACAGCATGCTAGCATGGATGACCTCGGGACGGCAGAGGCGCCGCCTGACCAAGATGACGAGAAATGACATGATCGCCAGTGTTCCGAAAACCCCCCGCATGCTGCGTCTCGCACCCGAAGACAATGTGCTTGTGGCCATCGATACCCTGGACAAGGGAGCCACCTCTGCCGAAGGTATTGTTGCCCTCGACCGAATTGGCAAAGGTCACAAGATGGCTGCAGCGGATATTCGTAACGGCGAGGCCGTGCGAAAATTCGGTCAGATCATTGGCTTTGCCAAGCTAGATATTGCAAAGGGAAGTTGGGTGCATGAACACAATACCGGTGTTCATGAATTTACTCGTGATTATGCCTTTGCCGAGGATGCGAGGCCAGAAGACATCCTGCCGCTGGAAAAGCAGGCAACCTTTCAAGGCATCAGACGTGCAAACGGTAAAGTCGGTACCCGCAACTATATCGGTGTGCTGACATCGGTGAACTGTTCGGCAACGGTTGCGGGATTTATTGCAGAGGAAGTCAAGCGCTCTGGCATTCTTGCCGACTATCCGAATATCGATGGCATTGTCGCTCTGAAGATGGACAATGGTTGTGTGATTGACTACCGCGGCGCTATCTTCGATATTCTGAAGCGGACCGCCTGGGGCTATGCAACCAATCCCAACATGGGTGGCGTATTGATGGTGGGTCTTGGCTGCGAGGGCTTCCAGATCCCCAGGTTCAAGGAAGCTTATGGGGTCGTCGAAAGCGAAGTCTTTCGTACAATGACGATCCAGGAAACGGGTGGCACTCGCAAGACGGTTGCGGCAGGCGTTGCGGCGATCCGTGAGATGCTGCCGCATGTAAATGCCGTGAGACGCGAGACGTGCCACGCCTCGGACCTCATTGTCGCACTGCAGTGCGGAGGGTCAGATGGTTATTCCGGCATCACCGCTAATCCGGCACTCGGCGCGGCAGTCGACATTCTCGTCAGGCATGGTGGAACTGGAATTCTGTCAGAGACGCCTGAAATTTATGGCGCCGAACACCTGCTGACCCGACGTGCGGCAAACAGGGAGGTTGGTGAGAAGCTGGTCGACATCATAAAGTGGTGGGAAGACTATACCCGCCGCAACAATATGGAAATGAACAACAATCCGTCGCCAGGAAACAAGCTTGGCGGGCTCACCACCATACTTGAGAAATCCTTGGGAGCCGCGGCAAAGGGCGGAAGCACGACATTGCGTGATGTCTATCGCTATGCTGAACCGGTAACAACCAGAGGCTTCGTGTTCATGGATACACCAGGCTATGACCCGGTGGCGGCCACTGGACAGGTTGCAGGTGGTGCAAATCTTCTTTGCTTCACGACTGGCCGGGGCTCGGCTTATGGCTGCAAGCCGGTGCCGTCCATCAAGCTTGCTACCAATTCTGATATATACGCCCGCATGATCGACGACATGGACATCAACTGTGGTGATATTCTTGATGGCGTTTCGATTGAGGAGAAGGGTCGGCAGATATTCGATCTCATGTTGAAGGTTGCTTCCGGTCAGCGAACCAAGTCCGAAGAGCTGGGGTATGGTGATAATGAATATGTGCCATGGCATGTTGGGGCGATGATGTAGTCGCTCCCACGTTGGTCATGGCTTCACCCGTGATTGCTGCCAAATGATTTTTGAGGTACGGGGCCTCTGGGTTCACCAATCTTAAATCTCAGGCAATTATCCCTTGGCCCAGGGGCTCGCATGGGGACATGGGTTCGAAAAAGACACCAGGCAACGTGAAGCGAAGGGTAGAGCCACGGCTCTTCTCTGGGCCGGGATCGACAACTTTGGCATCCAGCCGGGTTTCTGGTATCCGCCGCCGCCGCCGGTCGGTCGGCGGTGCTGTCATGCGTTTCTTGGCCACGATAGCGCTTGCCTGCATTCTTGCCCTTCTGTCCGTCTTCGGGCTGATCTGGTTCTCACTCGACAAGCAGGGACTTATGCGAATCCCGGAACGTGAGCCAGGTGTTTTGATACTCAGTGCCGATGGATCGATCCTTGCAGAACAGGGTGCATTCAATGGTGATGATGTCCGCATTGCTGATCTGCCTGACTATGTCCCAAATGCATTCATCGCCATTGAGGATCGTCGGTTTCGCAGTCATTTCGGCATAGACCCCCTTGGTCTGATCCGAGCAGCCTATGCAAATCACCGTGCTGGCCGCGTTGTTCAGGGCGGCTCAACGCTCACCCAGCAGCTTGCAAAGAATCTTTTTCTCAGCCCGGATCGCACGATCCAGCGAAAGATGCAGGAAATCGTTCTAGCGCTCTGGCTGGAAAAAAATTTCAGCAAGAATGAAATCCTGCAACTTTACCTCAACCGGGTCTATTTTGGCTCTGGTGCCGTTGGAATAGAGAAGGCTGCGCGAGTTTATTATCAGAAGTCTGCCAGCGACCTCACGCTGAAGGAGGCTGCAACGCTGGCTGGTGTGGTTAAGGCGCCGAGCGCCGCCAATCCAGTATCAAACCCAGCGGCTGCCGAGCAACGTGGAAACCTTGTACTCGAAAACATGGTCGAAGCCGGTTTCATCACTGCCGGAGACGCGGTATCTGCGATCGCAGAATCATCAGACGCCGATCCTGCAAATCGTCTGTCGCCACGACAATTTGTTGTTGACTGGATTTCTGAGCAGTTACCGGAGTTTGTAAAGGATTATGAGCAATCACTGGTTATTGAGACTACTATTGATATCAACCTCCAATCACTCTCAGAAATAGCCGTCATCGAGGAGCTTCGCACAGAAGGTGCTAAGCTCAAGGCCACAGAAGGTGCAATGGTGGTAATGGATGGATCAGGCGCAGTCCTTGCCTTGGTCGGAGGACGATCCTACCGCAAGAGCCAGTTTAACCGGGCCACGAAAGCCAAGCGGCAACCTGGCTCCGCATTTAAACCATTTGTCTACCTGACAGCCCTTGAACATGGATATTCACCAGACACACTTGTCGTCGATGAGCCAGTTCGAATCGGGAACTGGAAACCGGAGAATTACCGAAAGAAATATCTGGGCCAGGTGACGCTTGAGACCGCACTTGCGCTTTCCTTGAATACCGTTTCGGCCAGGCTTGTCATGCAGGTAGGTCCTGAGGCGGTGTCCGCCGTTGCCCATCGATTGGGCATTACGTCATCAATTGGGACTGATGCCTCAATCGCACTTGGAACGTCTGAAGTAACCTTGCTTGAACTCACATCATCCTTTGCACCGTTTTCAAATGGCGGCTATCCAGTCTCTCCTTATGTGGTTACGCGGATCAAGACGCGTGATGGTCGGATCGTCTATGAAAGAAATGGCACGGGCTTTGCGAGGGCAATTGGTGACCGACAGCTTGGTGACATGAATCGCATGATGCGATTGGTCATCACGCAGGGCACGGGAAATCGTGCAGGATTTCCAGGCTATGACATTGCTGGCAAGACCGGTACCAGCCAGGGCTACCGCGATGCCTGGTTCGTAGGATATACGAGTGAGTTGATCGCAGGTGTATGGATCGGGAATGACGACAATACACCCACGCAGAAGGTAACGGGTGGCCTGCTTCCAGCCATGATCTGGCGCAGTGTAATGGAACCTGCTCACCTTGGTCTCACGCCTGCGCCGTTGCCTGGCGCTGGCATTGTCGCGACCACAGAACACCCAGCCGTTGCAGGAACTGTCCTTGATGGAGGTGCAGCAGCGAAACCTTTGGCACCTTCGCAGCAATCTGGATCGAACTTTCTTGAGCGACTGTTTGGAGGGCTTTCCCAACAGCGTCCAACTACGAACCCGAGGGGATCCGGCACTGGGCTGACAGCCTATGAGCGCATGAAAAGAGCGCAGGAAGACGACTAGGCGTCAGGCGACGACGAGATGAACCTGCTGCCCGTTAAGACGGAGCCAGTCACGTGCTTTGGTGGCGTGAGGACATTGCGTAAGCAGCAGACGCCAAAAACGCGCACCGTGATTGAGATGACGCAGGTGCGCAACTTCATGGGCAGCCACATAGTCAAGGACATACTCCGGCGTCAGGATAAGTCTCCAGGAGAATGATAGTTCCCCACTCGCAGAGCAGGAACCCCAGCGACTCTTCTGATCGCGAAGCGTAATTCGGCGAAAGCCCACGTCCATGAGGGTTGCATATTTTGAGCATGCTGCCGTAATGTCTGCTCGAGCTTCGGCCTTGAGAAAGGTCAACAGGCGGCGCCTCAAATGTGGCAGGTCCCCCGGAACATGAATCAGGCGCCGGACGGGGTCGGTGGTAACAAGGCCTCGACGGCTTTGAATGTGGCGGATCTCATGATCAATTCCACGCAGTTTGAGGCATTGTCCTGGCTCGAGATGAGTTAGCCGGCCGCGTTTATCAAGCTGCGAACATATCCAGCTTCTGGATCTTTCTACAAAATCAAGAGCCCGCGCCCGTGATACACCGCGCGGAACAGTGACCAGCAACCCGCTGCCGCAAGGTTCGAGTCTCAGGATGAGACGACGGGCGTTGACATGGCGCCGGAACACCACGCTGATAGCCTCATCACCTAAACTAAGACTCGATGGCTCAAGCGTTTGCTGCTTGGTTGTCTTTCTCAGACTTTCGAGAAATTGGACCACTGATGTTCCTGCTTATGAATTCGACGATCCGCGGGACGATTTCTTTTCTGAAGCGCGAACCGTTGAAAACACCATAATGACCGACACCAAG
>NZ_JBIIDX010000059.1:0-19154 GCF_044238155.1 Aestuariivirga sp.
ATCACCCCGCCATTCCCCGAATATCCGAGTGGACACAGCACCCAGTCGGGCGCGGCAGCAGCCGTCCTCACCAGCATGTTTGGCGAAGGCTTCGCCTTCACCGACCGGACCCATGAGCGCGATGGCCTGGCGCCTCGTCAATTTTCTAGCTTCGAACAGGCCGCGCAGGAGGCCGGCATCTCCAGGCTCTATGGTGGAATCCATTTCCGTGCCGCCATCGAGCGCGGCCTCGAGCAGGGCCGCTGCATCGGCCAGCACGCGCTGGCCCTGCGTACCCGAAGCTCCACATGAAATACTCCATCGCGGCAATCTTCGTCTGTCTGCTGACTGTCTCTCAGGGGCTTGCCGCCGAACATGCCGCAGCACCGCGCTTTGCAGATGAAACACAGACGGCTGGCATTGACAGTGTCTACGCGGGCGGCTGGCAATACATGGTGGGAGGTGGCGCCGCTGTCTTCGACTGCAACGATGATGGCTTTCCGGATTTGATGCTGGCTGGCGGAGAGCAGCCTGCGCGTTTCTATGAGAATACGAGCAAACCTCGCGGACGACTGGACTTTGCAAGAAAGGACAGCGGCCTCGAACTGACGGCTGTGACCGGCGCCTACCCTGTGGACATCGACAGCGATGGAAACATGGACGTTGTGGTGTTGCGGGTCGGGGAGAACCTTGTCATGAAGGGCGACGGGGCATGCCGCTTCAGCCGCGCCAACGAGGCATGGAGTTTCAATGGCGGTGATGCATGGTCCACTGCCTTTGCCGCCATGTGGGAACAGGGCTCCACATGGCCGACAGTTGCGATAGGCAATTACATCGATCGCAAAGAGGAGCTGGAGCCCTGGGGATCCTGCACGCCAAACTGGCTGCACCGGCCCGCGGCAGGCATCCCGGGATTTGCACCACCGCTGGACCTCACGCCAAGCCACTGCCCTCTGTCGATGCTGTTCACCGACTGGAGCAATTCGGGCACGGCCGACCTCCGCGTGTCGAATGACCGGGAATACTATGAGGGCGGACAGGAGCAGATGTGGCGCCTTCCACCAGGCAAGCCACCGACGCTCTACGGCAAAGCGGATGGCTGGCGCTATCTGCGGATCTGGGGCATGGGAATTGCTGGCTATGACCTCGATGGCGACGGCTATCAGGAGTATTTCCTGACCTCCATGGCCGATAACAAGCTCCAGACCCTTGCCAACCTGCCGCCAGATGGTTCGGCTCCGAAGCCCGCATACAAGGATGTGGCCTGGCCCAGGGGCGTGACCGCACACCGTCCGTTCACCGGAGATGACCTGAGGCCGTCCACGGCCTGGCACACCGAGTTTCAGGATGTGAACAACGATGGCCGGGTTGACCTGTTTGTGGCCAAGGGAAATGTCTCGGAAATGCCCGACTTTGCCATCGAGGACCCCAACAATCTTCTGGTGCAGGGTGCCGATGGCAAATTCACCGAGATGGCGGACAAGGCAGGCGTGGCAAGCATTGCCCAGGCGCGTGGCGGAGCGGTTGTCGATTTCAACCTCGACGGGCTCGTGGACCTGCTGGTGGTGAACCGCAACAGCCAGGCAGAAATCTGGCGCAATACCACAGCCAATGCCGGCAACTGGATCGAAGTGCGGCTGAAGCAGCCTGCCCCGAACCTCAATGCAATCGGCGCCATGGTGGAAGTCAAGACAGATGACGGCATCCAGCGCCGTGAGATCACGTCCGGCGGTGGCCACGTCTCCGGCCATGTGGGCTGGATTCATTTCGGCATCGGCACTGCCCCGGAGGCGGAGATTCGTATCCGCTGGCCTGGCGAGGGCTGGAGCAAGGCATACAGAGTAACGGCAAACAGTTTTGCCGACATCGGCAAGATGCAGGACGCCGCTGCGCCCTGGCAGCCACCGCGCTGATCACGCCATGGTTATTTCCATTTGTGGCCAAACGGCCTAGAAACCACGGCCGTGACCGGAGACGCGCCAATGCCATGCCTGCTCAGCCGCCGCAGTTTCATCCGCCTGGTGGCGGCGATTCCGGTTGCAGGATCGGCCAGGGCAGAACAGCCATGGGCGGCGGTCGAGGCCGCGGCCAGAGGCCAGACCGTTTATTTCAACGCGTGGGCGGGGTCGGCACAGGTCAATGCCTATGTCGCGTGGGCAGCAGAGCAGCTGCAGGCAGAGCACGGGATCACGCTCATTCATGTCAAGCTTGCCGATACCGCGGAAGCCGTTCGCCGGGTGCGTGACGAGACCGCAGCGGGCAAGCCCGGCAGTGCTGATCTCATCTGGATCAACGGCGAGAATTTCCGGATCATGAAGAGCAGCACGCTTCTCTTCGGGCCCTTTGCCGAAGAGCTGCCAAACTTCAGTCTCGTCGACACCGCGGGAAAGCCCACGACACGCATTGACTTCGCAGAACCGACAGACGGACTTGAATCTCCCTGGGGCATGGCCCAGCTCACTTTCTTCGCTGATGGCGCCAGGCTTCAGAATCCGCCCGCTTCGATGCGTGGGCTGCTTGATCTGGCGCGCAGCCAGCCCGGCCTCATCAGCTATCCCGCACCGCCCGATTTCCATGGCACGACATTTCTCAAGCAGGCTCTGTTCGAGACCATCGAGGATCGCTCGCTGCTGGGAACAGCCGTGAGCCAGACGAAGTTTGCGACTGCGGCACAGCCGCTGTTCGAGTTCCTCGACTCGCTGCATCCGCATTTGTGGCGTGAGGGCCGGCAATTTCCGCAATCACAGGCCCAGCTCACCCAGATGCTGGCCGATGGTGAATTGCTGCTCGGCCTCACCTTCAATCCCAATGAACCAGCGAACCTCGTGGCCAATGGCACCCTGCCGGCTTCCACCATCGCCTGGCAGTATGCAGACGGCACCATCGGCAATACGCATTTCCTGGCCATCCCCATCAATTCGCAGAACAAAGCAGCTGCCCAGGTCACGGCCAACTTTCTGCTGTCGCCGGCGGCGCAGGCACGCAAGGCAGATCTTGCGGTCTGGGGTGATCCGACGGTACTTGATCTCGCGCGACTGAGCAGCGAGGACCGTGCCTTGTTTGCCGCCGGTTCACTGCCAGGGGCCGTGATCAAACCCGCGCCTACAATTCCGGAGCCGCATGGCAGCTGGGTGCCGCTGATCGAGGCCGCATGGCTCGAGCGCTACGGGGCCTGAGCCCTGCTCTGGGCGCACTGCCCGTCATGCTGCTCTGGGCGCTGCCGCTCGTCGCGTCGGTGTTTGCGCTGTTGCCTGCAGCAGCAGACAACCGCGCCTGGCAATTGCTGATCGTGCATCCACAACTGTGGCAGGGGCTGTTGCTTGCTCTGACCACCGGCGGCGGAGCAACAGTTCTTGCGCTGTTCTTGACCATCATCATTCTTGCCGGGTTTGAGCACCAGGCAGTGCGCCATCGCCTGCAGTCCATCGCTGCAGCTGGGCTTGCCGTTCCGCATCTGGCCTTCGCCATCGGCTTTGGGTTCCTGATCATGCCGTCAGGGCTCATCGCGCGGCTTCTCGTCGGAGGAGATGCACCACCCGGGTGGATCACCGTTCAGGATCCGTGGGGGCTGTCATTGACCATGGCGCTGGCGCTGAAGGAGCTGCCCTTCCTGCTGATCACGGCCCTTGCCACTCTGGCACGTGGCGACGCCGCCCGCCGCCTTGAGCTGGAAGGCCGTGCCGCTGCAAGCCTCGGACACGGCGCCGGTTCGATCTGGCTGCGTATCGTGCTGCCACAGACGATACCAGGCCTGCGCTGGCCCCTCGTCATTGTCTTCATCTATGGCGCAACGGTGGTGGACATGGCGCTCGTGCTGGGCCCCACCCAGCCGCCCACGCTTGCCGTCATCATCTGGACCTCACTGAACCACGCAGATGCGGCAGTGAATGGCATGGGCGTGGCAATGACACTTCTGCTGACGGCGGTGCTGGCTGCCGCGCTTGCAACCGCCTTCCTGCTGCTCCACGTGACAGATGCCTGGCAGCGGCGTTTTCTCTGCTTGGGGCCATCCACCCTCGCAGCCCCCCGCCGCACTGCCTGGCTTCTGGCGCTCACTGCCACGGCGGTAATGGCGGCTTCGATCCTGATCCTGGGCTTCCTCTCTCTGGTGCCACGCTGGCCCTATCCCGCACTGACTCCACCCGTGGTCAGTCTGGATGCCTGGACACGGCTGTTCCAGGCGCCTGCAGCCGTTGGGCTCAGCCTCGCTGTGTCCGCGCTGGCTTCAGCCTGCGCGCTGGGGCTGACGTTGGCGTGGTTCGAGACCCAGCCGAGGCAGCGCGACCGCATGCTGATCGGTCTTGCCCTTGCAAGCCTGGCCCTGCCCCAGCTCGCCACGGCAGGAGGACAGTACAGGCTGTTTCTCCACCTCGGCCTCACCGGCACGCCAGCCGGTCTTTTCCTGGCTCACCTGACGCCTACCCTCGCCTATGTCCTGATCGTGCTGCACGGCCCCTACCGCGGCTTTGATGAAAGATTCATGATGGCGGCGAGAAGTCTTTCAGTTGCGGAGCCCCGAGCCCTGCTGCTGGTGAAGCTGCCACTGCTCAAGGCCCCATTGCTGACGGCCGGCGCAATCGGCTTTGCCGTGTCAATGGCGCAATTCGTGCCAGCCCAGCTGATGGCCGCCGGGCGCTACAGCACCTTGCCGATGGAGGCAGTGACCCTGTCGTCCGGCGGCAACCGTCCACTGATGGCCGCCTTCGCCACGTGCCTCGCCGTGCTGCCGTTGCTGGCCTTCCTTGCTGCAGCGAGACTGGGGAGGCCGCGATGGCGCTGAGCCTGCGTGACGTTACCATCTGGCTCGAGGGACGAACCCTCATTGCGCCTGTCTCGCTCGACGTGGAGAAAGGCGAGATCGTGACATTGATGGGTCCGAGCGGTGCGGGCAAGTCGACACTCCTGTCATTCATTGCCGGTGACCTCGTCGCACCCTTCTCGGCCACCGGAACCATCATGCTCGATGGACGCAGCCTTGACGGATTGCCAGCGGCGAGGCGACATGTCGGTCGGCTGTTTCAGGATGATCTGCTCTTTCCGCACATGAGTGTTGGCGAAAACCTGTTGTTTGGCATGCCGCGGGGGCAGCGCGCGGCGCGGGAAGCGATGATGTCATCAGCACTCGCAGAGGCGGGGCTTGCAGGCTTTTCCGGGCGGGCCCCTCACAGCCTGTCCGGGGGCCAGCGAGCGCGCGTTTCGCTGATGCGCGCACTGGTCGCCAATCCCAGCGCCATGCTGCTCGATGAACCCTTCAACAAGCTCGACCAGGACCTGCGACAGGGCATGCGGGATTTTGTGTTCCGTCACATTGCCGAACGGGGCATTCCCTGTCTCATGGTGACGCACGACCAGGCTGACGCCCCGCACAACGGGCGCCTGTTTCGCCTTCAGGATGGCCAGATACGACATGCTTGACCGCTTAGCCCTGCGCCTTGTGAAGCCGGCCGTGGAGCTTGCAGCCCGACAGCTTGCGCGCCGCGGCATAAGCGCTGAACAGGTCACGCTGGCGGGCTTCTGCTTCGGCCTCCTCGCCGCTGTGGCGGTGGCACTGGGCTTCAGCCTGCTTGCACTGCTGCCACTTCTCCTCAATCGCACGCTCGATGGCGTGGATGGGGCTCTGGCAAGGCTCACCACGCCCACCGAGCGCGGCGCCTTTCTTGACATCGCGCTGGATTTTGTTTTCTACGCCGCGATCCCGCTGGCCTTTGCCATCCAGGATCCGGGTGCCAACGCACTCGCCGCTGCAGTGCTGCTGGCGTCCTTCGTGGCCACCGGCACGAGCTTTCTCGCCTTCGCGGTGATGGCAGAGAAACGCGGGCTGAAAAGCACCGACTTCCCCTCGAAGTCCTTCTACTACCTCGGCGGCCTGACGGAAGGCACGGAGACAATCCTCTGCTTTGCCGCCATGTGCCTCTGGCCACAGCATTTCGCCATCATCGCGCTGGTCTACGCCACGCTCTGCGCCGTGACGGCGGCAACGCGGCTTGCCGCGGGCTGGACGCTGTTCTCCTGAAAAAATCTTCGGCGCTGCAAGAAAACACTTGCACCGACTCGCGAAAGGAAACATATAGCGCGCGCCCAAAGTCGCACGTGCCTCAAGGATTTCCCCAAAGCAACGACGGTGCGGGCTTTTTGGTCTCTGCCGGCTCCTCCACAGGCCGGGGTTACTGAGAGGCACCACTATCCTTGCCCCATGTGCGATTGGGACTCTCCCGATCAAGCCAAGGCGAACGGTCTGTATGAGCCCGGCGTTTCCACGTCTCCAACGCGTGGGATGCCGCTGGCGCTGCAGGCTGAGGCAACGCACACCTATGTCCAGGAGACACCCCGATGGCAGCAACAGCCCGCATCCGCGATTTCCTGCGTGACCGACGTCCCGAAGGCCCTTGCCTCGTGGTCGATCTCGATGTCGTGGCAGAGAACTACCGCGCCTTCCGCCGCACCATGCCCGACACCCGCATCTTCTACGCGGTGAAGGCCAATCCGGCGCCCGAGATCCTCAGCCTTCTGGCTGGCATGGGCTCCTGCTTCGACACCGCCTCGGTGCCGGAGATCGAGATGGCGCTTGCCGCCGGCGCAACGCCCGACCGCATCTCCTTTGGCAACACGATCAAGAAGGAGCGCGACATCGCGCGTGCCCATGAGCTTGGCGTGTCGCTGTTTGCCGTCGACTCGGCTGGGGAGGTGGAGAAGATCGCCCGCGCCGCGCCCGGCGCCCGGGTATTCTGTCGCATCCTCACCGACGGCGCGGGAGCAGAGTGGCCGCTGTCGCGCAAGTTCGGCTGCGAACCCGCGATGGCGGTGGAGGTGCTGATGCAGGCCCATGCGCTGGGGCTTGAGGCCCATGGCATCTCCTTCCATGTCGGCTCGCAGCAGACGCGGCTGGGAGCCTGGGATTCGGCGCTGGCAGAATCGAAGGCGATCTTCGACGCCATGCAGGCGCGTGGCATCGTTCTGAAGATGGTGAATCTTGGCGGCGGCTTCCCGGCCAGGTACCTGAAAAAGGTTCCGGGTACCGGAGCCTATGCCAACGCCATCCACGACGCGCTGACCAAGCATTTCGGCAACGCTATTCCCGAAACCATCATTGAGCCAGGGCGCGGCATGGTAGGCGATGCGGGCGTGGTGAAGGCCGAGGTGGTGCTGATCTCGAAGAAGCACGCCAACGACAACCAGCGCTGGGTCTATCTCGACATCGGCAAGTTCGGTGGACTTGCAGAGACCATGGACGAGGCGATCCGCTATCCGATCCTGACAGCAAAGGACTCGGATGCAAAGGCGCCATGCATCATTGCGGGGCCAACCTGCGACTCGGCCGACGTACTCTATGAGAAGACGCCTTATGACCTGCCGGTGACGCTCAGCGTGGGCGATGAGGTGCTGATCGACTCTGCAGGCGCCTATACCACGACCTATGCTGCCGTCGCCTTCAATGGCTTTGCACCACTCAAGGCTTACGTCATCTGATTTCACAAGCCAGTCGCCCCCGGGCAGTCACCCGGGGGACCAACCCAATTCTTTGGTTCCCGGCGCGTAACGCCGGGATGACAGGAAGGTATGTTCGAGATGATCACCATTCGCCCTGAAATTGCCGCTGACGTTCCGGCGCGCGAGCGGCTGCTTGACCGCGCCTTCGGCAAGACGCGCCACCGCAAGACATCAGAGCGGCTGCGCGAAGGAAGGGCTCCGGCCGGAGACATGGCCTTCACTGCCACTGATGCGCGTGGCCGGCTCGTCGGCACCCTGCGCCTGTGGCATGTACTGGCCGGATCCGCGGGGCCTGCGTTGCTGCTCGGACCGCTGGCCGTGGACTGCAAGCACCAGCGCGCAGGGGTGGGCACGGCACTGATGCAAACAGCACTCGCGCAGGGCCGGCGTCTCGGCCACGGCGCCATCATCCTGGTAGGCGATGCACCCTATTATGCCCGCTTCGGCTTTGCCGCCGAACCGGTGGCTGACCTGCATCTGCCCGGGCCGGTGGACCGCGCACGGTTCCTTGGGCTTGAACTGGTTCCGGGCGCGCTCGATGGCGCAGAAGGGCTGGTTACAGGCTGCGGCCAGCGAGCTCAGCCGTCGGAGCAGGTGGCAGCCTGAAAACAAGGGAGCGGCCGCTTGGCCGCTCCACTTGCCAGTGCTTGATGTCAGACGGCAGTGAAGCCGTTGTCGACGAACAGGTGCGTGCCGTTCACAAAACTCGCGTCATCGCTGGCCAGGAAGAGGGCCGCGCGTGCAACCTCCTCGGGCTCGCAGATACGGCCTTGCTGGATGGCGAGGGCCGCTTCTGACACATCGACGCCGAGGCGCTGCAACTCAGCCACCTCGCGCAGGCCGTGAGGCGTCCTCACGAAGCCGGGGCAAACGGCATTGCAACGGATGTTCCTGTCACGGAACTCCACGGCAATGGCGCGAGCGAACATGTGGCAGGCACCCTTGGTTGTATCATAGAGAACTTCCATGGGCGTGGCGGCAACTGCCGAGATCGACGAAGTACATACGATCGACCCGCCGCCTGCCGCGATCATCTGCGGCAGGACAGCCCTGGTCATCAGGAACATGCTCTTGACGTTGATCTCCGTCAGCCTGTCCCACTCCTCCTCCGTGGTCTCGAGGAAGGGCTTGATGACGATCGAGCCGGCGTGATTGAAGAGAACGGTGATCGGGCCAAGCCTCTCACCGACTTCTTTCACGGCGTTACCGACATCGGCCGCCTTCGAGACGTCAGCCTGAACGAAGCAGGCCTTGCCGCCGCTTCGTTCAATATCCGCCACCGCCTCGAGGCCAGCCGCGGCATTCACGTCGACAATGCCAACCTTCGCACCTTCTGCTGCGAAGAGCCTTGCCGCCGCACCGCCCATGCCGGTGGCCCCGCCTGATATCAGGGCCACCTTGCCATTGAGCTTGCCACCCATCTGCGCGACCGCGGACCGGTTGATCAGCGTTCGCCGAACTTCGCTTCGGTCTGGGCGATCTCTGCCTGACGGCGCTTGATCTCCTCGCCGATCGGCGGGCCACGGAAGCGCTTGTTCTCGAACAGCACCCAGATGGCGAGCGACAGCAGGAAGAAGCCGACTGTAATGATCAGCGCCCAGTCATTGGGCGGCTGGATGCCAATGACGAAGATCAGGACCATCGCCAGCACCGAGAGGACAGCCACCAGCTTGTACATGCCGATTCCGAGATTCCAGGGTCCCATCTTCGGCCACTTCGGACCGCCAATGGCGATGAAGCCAAGAGCGATTGGAAGGGCGAAGGACAGGAACAGGAAGATCACCGTACACGACACGACGATCGAATAGGCCGGCGTTCCCGCGATGGTGACCGCAGACGTCAGCCAGACGAACAGCACAGCAAGGATCGAAGACGTCCAGATGGCTGCAACCGGCGTACGATGCTTGACACTCACGGTGGCGAGCGCTTTCGATGCAGCTGGAATGCCACCATCCCGCGAGAAGGCATAAAGCATGCGGGATGCCGAGGTGACCGTCGCCAGACCGCACAGGAACTGCGCCACGAAAATCAGAATATAGAGAACATTCTTGATCGTCGGATTGACCTGCTGGTCCATGCCCCAGAAGAACACGTTCCAGCCCTGCTTTGCAGCTTCGTCCATGTTCGGGATCATGATGATGAACGCCGACAGGAAGAGCCAACCAAACAGTCCCGACCAGATTACCGACGAAACCATGCCGGACGGCACCGAGCGTGCTGCATCGGTTGTTTCCTCAGAGGTATGTGCCGAGGCATCATAACCCGTGATCGTGTAGATGGGCAGCAGCAGGCCGAGCAGAAAGGCCATGAGCCCGGACACAGCCAGAGGCCATACGCCAGAGGCGCCTTCGGTACCCGTATAGTTGTGGAAGGTCCACAGGCGGGAAATCTCGAAGCTGTTGGCCGACGCCAGGAACACGACCGTCAGAAGAACGGCTGTTCCAAGTATGAGGTAGCCCGAGAAATCGGTCAGTTTGGCGGTGAGCCTGATGCCATAGTGATTGATGATGGCCTGAAGGCCGGTAATCACGGCGACGAACACCACCCGGTGGGTGAGCGTGTCCTCAAGCCCGAACATCGAACCGAAGGCACCAAAGAAGAAGTAGAATGTACCAACATTGATGGCGCCAAGAACGGTCACGAGACCCAGCAGGTTGAGCCAGGCTGACAGCCAGCCGGTGAAGCGGTTGCCGAGAATGGAACCCCAGTGGTAGAGGCCGCCCGCCGTTGGGTAGGCCGACGAAATTTGGGCGAGAGCAAGGGCAAACACGCCCGAGATGACCACGCCGACCGGCCAGCCGATGCCGATTGCCGCGCCGCCGGCGCCTGACGTGGCCTGCCCAAGCGAATTGATACCACCTGACAGAATGCAGATGATCGAAAATGAAATCGCAAAGTTAGAGAACTTACCCATGGTACGGGCAAGCTCCTGGGCATAGCCCATGTCATGGAGGATTTTCTTGTCCTCTGAGATGTGATTGGCCATTGATGAACCTTTCCCCCACGCCCCGGGGAAGCCTGGCGCGCCTTTTTGCTTGATGAGTTGGACCTGCCAGCAGGGTGCCGGCGAATCCTCTTCCCCCCAGACTGCATAGTGAGACCATTTGCAGCATCGGTCAATCGCAAGCCCGGCCGAGCCGGAGTTGAATGAGCTTTCCTCATACCGGTTCAGGCAGTAAGCTCCGCCATCCTTCGAAATGGAGCAGCCCATGGCCGAACCCGGCACCGCAGCAGCAACAGCACCCAGCCGTCGCAGTGGCGGGCGGGATGGTCGGCGGGCGCTGCGGGCGGCTCCCATGGCCTCCTTCCCGACCCTGGTGCGGGAGATACCGGTATATAATCTCGTGCCGGACGAGGCCGTGGAACTGATCCACGACGAGTCGGTCAGGATACTCGAGGACGTCGGCTGCGAATTCCGCGACGACGAAGCCGTGGAGATGTGGAGGCGGGCCGGCGCCAGCGTATCGGGAACCCGAGTGAGGATCGACCGGTCGCTGCTCATGGACCTTGTCGCCAAGGTACCGCCGGAATTCATCCTCAACGCCCGCAACCCGGAGCGTACCGTCCGGGTGGGCGGCAAGAACACCGTTTTCGTGCCGATGTATGGCGCGCCCTATGTCCGCGACCTCGACAACACCCGTCGCTACGGCTCGCTTGACGACCTGAACAATTTCCACCGGCTGGCCTGCATGTTGCCTGCCCTTCACTCATCAAGCTCGATCTGCTGCGAGCCGATGGAGATACCGGTTCCCAAGCGTCACCTGCACATCATTCATTCAGCCCTGCGTTTTTCTGACAAGCCCTTCATGGGCATCGTCACCTCGAAGGAGCGCGCCGAGGATGTGATGAAGATGGCGGGGATTGTGTTCGGCAATGACTATGTGAAGGACAACACGGTCGTGGTTTCCATCACCAACTGCAATTCGCCGCTGGTCTGGGATGCCACCATGCTCGACGCCATGAAGGTGTATGCGAGGCATAACCAGCCGCTGATTCTGGCGCCCTTCGCGCTATGTGGCGCTTCGACCTCCGCCTCAGCCATCGGCGCCGTGGCACAGGTCAACGCCGAGGCACTGGCCGGCGTCGCCTTCACCCAGCTCGTCCGCCCCGGCTCACCACAGATCTACGGTCAATTCATGGTTACCGTCGACATGAAGTCGGGGGCACCCATGGGCGGCACGCCGGAAGCCGCGCAGATGATGTTCGTGATGGGGCAACTCGCCCGTAAGTACCGACTGCCGTGGCGTACCTCCGGCTTCCACGTCGGATCCAAGCTCAACGACGCTCAGGCCGGTTACGAGGCCAACATGCTGATGCATGCAGCCGTGCTCTCGGGCGCCAACTACATCTGGCATGTGGCGGGCTGGCTGGAGGCCGGGCTGTGCTGCGGCTATTCGAAATTCGTGACCGATGCCGAACAGCTTGTCGGCTGGTACAAATATGCTGGCGGCCTGTCCTTCGCCGATTTCAAGGAGGCTATGGCGGCGGTGCGCGAGGTGGGTCCGGCGGGCCATTTCCTGGGCACACAGCACACGCTGGAGCACTTCGAAAAAGCCTTCTTCATTCCCTCCCTGATGGACTTCAACTCCTTCGAGCAATGGTCAGCCGAAGGGGCGAAAGACCACGATACCCGTGGCCGTGACCGGGCAAGGGCGATGCTGCAGTCCTATGAGGAGCCAAAGCTCGACGCAGGCGTGGCAGAGGGGCTGCGCGACTTCATCGCGCGCAGAGAAGAGCAGCTCCCCAACACCGTCAGCTGAGCCTCGCGGCGTCTGTGCGGCCTCAGCTGCGCAGGGGAAGGGCCGTCTTGAGGCGCGGCCCAAGCACGGCTGCCGCAAAGCCAAACCCCAGAAGTGCCAGCGTGATGATGGCCCACACCGCGACCACCAGCCATTCGCCAATTCCAGTCCCGGCCATGGCAATCCATGACGCCCATTCAACCACGAGCGGGTCGGCAGGGATAATGTCCGCATTGCCTGCGGCAAGCCCGCCGGCCACTCCGACCAGTCCATGCACGAACCACGCAAAGCCGGACCACAGCACCACGGCAGCGGCTGTTATGCTCCAGATCAGGGTTTTCATCGATTGAGCTCCTTCATGTAGTCGCGCAAGATGGACACGTTGCGCTGGTTTGCCTTGAAGAACATGTCAAAGAAGAATCCGGCAACGGGAACGGCGCCGATGACCGCATCAGCTGCAATATTGAGGCCCATCCGCCCAAGAATGCGCGGTGGTGCACCGTGGCGCAGGGCCTCGGCGAGAACATAGGTGGAAAGACCCGCGCCCATCAGGCTGCCCATTCCCGGCACTAGGCTCAGAACGCTGTCGGCACCCATCGTGCGGCCTGTACCGGGGATTGGCACTGCCGAATCGGTAAACCATGCAAGCCAATCCAGCCGCTCGATGGTGCCGCGAGGTGTGAGATCAAGCCTGATTGAGGGGTTCGTCATCGGAAACGCATCTCCCAGATTGCAGGGCGCTGATGCGCCATGAAGGTGGAAGAGTCCGACATCGCAGACTTGCCGTCTGCCAGAGGGGCCCGGACCCGCTGCCATAGAGGTAGCTCCAGAACCAGCAAGTGCAAGACGGACGAACCTTAAATCTTTGTCAGGAAAAAAAGAGGGTGAACGGCCAGCGCCGCCCACCCTGCTGGCAAACCCGCCAGACGCAACGAGTGCTCTTTGCTCGAAAATGGGAGAACCCAACAAAGACGTTTGCGATGGCAAAGGTCTCGCAAACCCGATGCCAGCTGACATTGAACACGCAAGCACCTGTAATCAAACCACATTTTCTAAGAATCCAGCAACGATGCAAACCGGTGCCGCATGTTTGTGCAGTGCGGTGCTGGGAATTCGTGCGGTCTCAGCTGGGCCGGGACACAGCCATCCAGCTTTGGAAACGTGACAGTGCCTCGGAGAGGGTGGCGCGGTCCTTGAGGTAGCAGAGGCGGAGATATCCCTCACCCCCTGGGCCAAAGGCGCTTCCCGGAGCGAAGCCGACCTTGGCTTCGTCAATCAGACGGCGGACGGTACTTGCGGAATCTGCCATCCCATCGACTGCAAAGAACAAATAGAACGCACCCCTTGGTATCTCAAAACGCAGACCTGGAATCTCCCCCAGCATGCGGAGGGCAAGATCCCGGCCCTCACGGGCCTCGGCCACCTGCCGGGCGATGAACGCATCGCCCTCATCGAGTGCGGCCACGCAGCCGCGTTGCAGAAACGCCGGAGTTCCGGAGGAATTGACCTGTATGATCCGCTCGATCGCAGGCCCCAGCACGCGCGGCGCCTGGAGCCAGCCAACGCGCCAGCCCGTCATCGCCCAGTTCTTCGAGAATGTATTGGCGAGCAGCAACTGGTCGTCGTCCTCGCACACGTCAAGCAGCGACGGGGCACGATGCTCAGCCTTCTCGCCGTAATAGAAGCGGGCATAGACCTCATCACCAAGAAGCCACAGACCACGCTTGCGGCAAACATCACGAATGGCGATGAGTTCATCGATGCCAGCCGTCCAGCCAACGGGATTGGACGGCGAATTGAGCGCAATGGCGCGCGTGCGCGGCGTAATGGCATCGAACAAGCGATCGAGGTCCAGACGCCAGCATCCATTGCGGAACGCCATTGCCACCTCCACAGGCCTTGCACCGGCAATGCGAAGTGAGGCGGCCAGGTTCGGCCAGGCTGGGGTGGGGATGATGATCTCGCCGTGCTCGCCCGCTATCAATTGAACGATTGTCTGGATCGCCTGCATGCCGCCGGACGTGACATAGAATGCATCGTCGTCGAACGGGCGCCCGAAATTTCGCGTGTGATAACGCGCAAGAGCTGCGCGCAGCTCGGGAATGCCGCGCTGCCAGGTATAGAAGGTCTCACCCCGCAGCAGAGCCTCGGCAGCTGGCCGCGCGAAGGCCTCCGGTGTCGGCAGAGTACCCTCGCCCGCCCACAGCGGAATCACGCCAGGCACCGTGAAGCCATGCATGGCGGCCCTGATGATGCCGCTGTCAGGTTCGTTACGCGCCTGCGGTGTCAGCGCGGCAAGGAGTCTGTTATCGGTCATCATCTGGCTGTATCAGCCTTGACCCCTGGACTTCAAGGCATCCCGGATTTCGGCCAGAAGCTCTTCCGTTCTCGTCGGACCTGGGGCAGGCGGCGGCGGCTCGGCCTTGCGCATCTGGTTCGATATCTTCACCAGCTGGAACAGCACGAAAGCGATGATCAGGAAGTTGATGATGACCGACAGAAAAGCTCCATAGGCAAAGACTGCGCCCTGCTTCTGCGCCTCAGCGAGCGTGGTCGCAGTAACCTCGGAGGAAAGCGGCACGAAATAGTCGTCGAAATTGAGCCCCCCGGTCAGGGCGCCAATCACCGGCATGATCAGATAGTTGACGACACCATCGACAATCCTGCTGAAGGCCGCACCAATCATAACGCCAATGGCGAGGTCGAAGGCATTGCCCTTGAAGGCAAAGGACTTGAATTCATTCCACATCAGTTCCCCCTTCGGCTATTGAATCTCTGGGCTTTCACCAGTCGAGTTGGATTAGCCGATCGTGAGTCGTCTGGCAAAAACAAGTTCAGTCTAGCGTGGGGACGCAGGGAAATGATCCAGCAGCGAACATTTTTTCCACCATTGCAACCGTTCAACAGCGGCAGATTACAGGTCTCAGCATGCCACGAAATCTACTTTGAAGAGTGCGGCAATCCAGCTGGAAAACCAGTGGTAGTGCTGCACGGCGGGCCTGGTGGCGGAATCTCACCATTCCTTCGCCAGATGCATGATCCGCACGCTTATCGGATCATTCTGTTCGACCAGCGCGGCTGTGGTCAATCGACCCCCCATGCGGAGCTCAGCGACAACACCACGTGGGACCTGGTTGCCGACATGGAGCGCCTTCGCAAGCACCTTGGCGTTCGGCGCTGGCAGGTGGCCGGTGGATCCTGGGGTTCCACTCTGGCGCTCGCCTATGCCGAAACCCATCCTGACCGGGTGACCGAACTGATCCTGCGGGGCATCTTCACCTTGCGGCGCAGCGAGATTCAATGGTTCTACCAGCAGGGAGCCGATCAGCTCTTTCCTGACGCCTGGGAGAAGTTCATTGAACCAATTCCCGTGCAGGAGCGGCACGACCTTCTGTCTGCCTACCACCGTCGGCTGACGGGCGAGGACGTAACCGAGCAGCTGGCCTGTGCCCGCGCCTGGAGCCAGTGGGAAGGTTCGACGCTGTCGCTGATCCCGGATGAAAAACGAATTCTCGCATTCGGGATTGATCACTTCGCCCTCGCCTTTGCTCGGATCGAATGTCATTATTTCGTGAACAGGGGATTTTTTGAGCGCGACGCGCAACTGCTGGAGAACGCACACAAGCTGCGGAAGATTCCGGGCATCATCATTCAGGGCCGATATGATGTGGTGACCCCTGCAGCAACTGCCTGGGAACTCCACAAGGCCTGGCCCGAGGCACAGTTCGTGATGGTGCCGGACGCCGGCCACACCGCAACCGAGCCGGGCATTGCCGACGCGCTGGTGCGAGCCACGGACCGGTTTTGCCGGTAAGACGCCGCCCAATGCACCATGCCAGCAACCCGAAACACGCCACGAGGCGAAAGCTGCGCAGCCAAGGGCCCGCTCGGCTAGCAGATGTAGAGTGGGCATGGCCGAATCAGTTTACTGTTCCAGCCCATGAACCTTGACCATATCCTGCTCCAGATTGGCGGCACGTCTGTCAGCTTGCTCGACCTTGTGATCGTGGCAGGCATCTTCGCCCTGTTCCTGCTCATTGCCGCCGTGGTCCTGTCCTGGCGGGCCCAAGCATCGCGGCATGATGAACTGGCTGCTGCGGCGCGGCGCAACGCAGAACTGGAATTCCGGATTGCCGAACTCTCCGGCGCGCTGAAGGGCCTCACCGAACAGACCCATGGCAGCCAGATGCAGCTTGTCTCGGTGCTGGACAAGCGCCTTGACCAGGTATCGGAGCGGCTGGGCCTCAACCTCATCGACCAGGCGGAACGGACCGGGCAGTCCCTCAAGCAACTGCATGAACGGCTCGCCGTCATCGACGCTGCCCAGCGCAACATCACAGCCCTCTCCGGCGAGATGCTGGGGCTGAAGGATATTCTGTCCAACAAGCAGTCACGCGGAGCCTATGGCCAGGCCCGCATGGAGGCCATCATCCGTGACGGGCTTCCCTCGGGCGCCTATGTATTTCAGGGAACGCTGAGCAATGGCATGCGCCCTGACTGCCTTGTCACGCTGCCTGATGCGGCAGCCAAGCTGGTGATCGATGCCAAGTTCCCGCTCGAGGCCTTCAATGCGCTGAAAGTGGCCAGCGGCGAAGCCGATCTGCGCAACGCAGAAACACGCTTGCGCAGCGACGTGATGAAACATGTCAAGGATGTCGCGGAAAAATATCTTCTGCCCGGCGAGACTCACGAGACAGCCATCATGTTCGTACCGTCTGAATCTGTCTATGCCGAACTCTACGAGAAATTCGAGGATGTGATCCAGAAGGCTCACCGCCTGCGCGTGATCATCGCCTCTCCCAATGTTCTCATGCTTCTCGTGCAGACCCTGCAGGCAATCTTCAAGGATGCGCGTCTGCGCGAGCAGGCCGGAGTGATCAAGATCGAAGTGGCACGGCTGCTTGAAGACGTCGGCCGCCTCAAGGACCGTGTCGGCGACCTGCAGAAGCACTTTGGCGCCGCCTCTGCTGACCTCGACAAGCTGAACATCTCCGCCGAGAAGATTGTGCGGCGTGGCCTGCGCATTGAAAGCCTCGACCTCGAAGAGCTGGACAAGACGGCTGATGCCAGCCGGCCACGGCTGGTCGAGCGGAGTTAGGGCCTACAACGGCCGCCTGGCGCGAATTGCCTGGGTGAGCGTTCCCTCGTCGAGATAGTCGAGTTCGCCGCCCACCGGAACGCCGTGAGCAAGTCGGGAAGTGGCAATGCCCAGGTCCTTGAGCTGCTCCGTGATGTAATGCGCCGTGGTCTGGCCCTCGACGGTTGCGTTGAGGGCAAGCACAACCTCCTTCACATCCGACTCGCGCACGCGGGCGATGAGCGGACCTATGGCAAGATCCTCGGGCCTGATGCCTTCGATGGCCGAAAGCGTGCCGCCGAGCACATGATAGAGGCCAGCCCACGCCGCGGCACGTTCTAGCGCCCAGAGATCGCCGACCTCTTCCACGACGCACAGGATTGAGCGGTCGCGGCGCGGATCCGTGCACAGAGTGCAGGGATCAACCGTATCGACATTGCCGCAACTTGAGCAGGATGTTACCTTCTCGTTGGCCTCCGCCATCGCCGCAGCCAGCGGCGTGAGCAGGCGTTCGCGGTTCTTGATCAGAAACAGGGCGGCGCGCCGGGCCGAGCGCGGGCCCAGCCCCGGCAGCTTGGCGAGGAGCTGGATCAGCCGGTCGATTTCGGGTCCGGTGGTGCGCCGTGCCATCAGAAGGGCAGCTTGAAGCCCGGCGGCAGCGGCAGCCCACCGGTCAGAGACTTCATCTCCTCGGCCATCATCGCCTCAGACTTTGCCTTGGCATCGGCATGGGCTGCGACGATCAGATCCTCGAGGATTTCCTTCTCCTCCGCCTTGAGCAGCGAGACGTCAACATCAAGGCCAGTCATGACGCCCTTGCCGCTCAGCGTCAGCTTGACGAGCCCGCCGCCAGACTGGCCGGTGACGGTTGCCTGCTCGAGCTTGGCCTGCATCTCGGCCATGCGGCTCTGCATGGCCTGCACCTGTTTCATCATGTCACCGAGGTTCTTCATCGCTCTCGCTCATGGCTGGGGAAGGAAGGATCGCCTGTTCAGGCTCGCGCACATCGACGATCTCGGCGCCCGGAAAGCGTGCGAGCACCGCCTGCACATCCGGGTGGGCGCGCGCCGAAACGAAAAGGCTGTCACGGTTCTCCTGGCGCTGGCGCGCAATGGATTTCTCGCCACCATCGCGCGCCACCATCACCATCCAGCGCATGCCGGTAAAGGCCTCAAGCTTGCGGGCGATGTCATTGGCCAGACCTGGCTGGGCTTGCGGCTCGAGGGCAATCTCGAGGCGGCCGGGCGCCACGCGGATGGGCCGCACCAGGTTTTCAAGATCGGATTTGAGCCGGATATCTCGCTTGTCGGCGGCCAGTGCGATGAGATCCTTGAAGCTTGAGAAGGCCCGCGTCTCAGGCGGTCCGGACTGCGGCATGACGGGCTGCTGTGCGGGAGCAAGCGCCGTCCGGGGGTCAGCTACAGCCTCTGAACCACTGCCGCGATGCAGGTCCCGAACCGCCAGCGGCACCACACGGCCCGCTGGCGCAGCCTGCTGCACAAGTTTTGCGAGCTCTTCGGCTGCAGGGAGTTCAGCCGCATATGCGAGGCGGATCAGAACCATCTCGGCGGCCAGCAGCGGGGTGGCATGTAGCTCTGCTTCGCGGATACCCTTCAGCAGCATAGACCAGGCACGGGTCAGATGCGCCATGCTGCAAGTCTGGGCGTGCTCGGCGCCGCGGGTCTTTTCGGCTTCGGTGCGCGAGCTGTCTGCCAGCGCGCCCTCGCGCACCACCTTGAGCCTGGTGACCCAGTGAACATAGTCCGCAAGATCGCTCAGGATGGTTGCCGGGTCGCCACCTGACTGGTACTGACTTTCGATCTCTTCCAGCGCGGCCTTGGCATCTCCGGCCATCACCCTGTCAAACAGCT
>NZ_JBIIDX010000060.1:0-18495 GCF_044238155.1 Aestuariivirga sp.
AAAGGCCAGCCCGACCAAGATCACCAGACTGGCAATCGGGATCACCGCCTCCAGCAGGCTGAGCGGCTGTATGTCTTCCGGTTTGCTCATGCGCCTCCCGCAAGAGGGGTGGCCGGCGGCGGGTTCATGTTGCTGCCGCCATAACGATTGTCAGAACTCCGCTGCGTCGCGGATGATGGGACAGGTCATGCAGTGCCCGCCGCCGCGGCCGCGCCCCAGTTCGGAACCGCTGATGGTGATGACCTCGATTCCCTGTTTGCGCAGCAGCGAGTTGGTGTAGGTATTGCGGTCATAGGCATAGACGACGCCCGGTGACGCGCAGACGAGGTTGGCGCCGCTGTCCCACTGGGTGCGCTCGCGCATGTAGGCGGTTCCGCCGGTCTCGACCACGCGCATGGACTTGACGCCCAGCGCCTGCGCCACCACTTCGACGAAGGAACCCTCGTCCTTGCGCAGTTCAACACCACTCGGATGGCTGCTCGGCCGGTAGGAATACGCCTCGATGCCATTGACGATGTCGGGGTAGATCAGCACGCAGTCCCGGTCGGCAAAGGTGAACACCGTATCAAGGTGCATGGCGGCACGAAGCTTTGGCATGGCCGCCACGATGACACGCTCGGCAACTCCCTGGCGGAACAGGGCGGCGGCCAGCTGGCTGATGGCCTGCCGCGAGGTCCGCTCGCTCATGCCGATCAGTACATTGCCCTTGCCGATCGGCATCACGTCACCGCCTTCCAGCGTCGCAAGACCGTGGTCCTTGGTCGGGTCGCCCCACCACACAGTCACCTTGCCCGCGAAATCAGGGTGGAACTTGTAGATGGCGGTCGTCAGGATCGGCTCTTCGTGGCGGGCCGGCCAGTAGAGGGAGTTCAGCGTGCAGCCGCCATAGATCCAGCAGGTGGTGTCACGGGTGTAGAGCGTGTTGGGCAGAGGCGGCAGCAGATATTCGGTGATGCCCGCCGCCTGCCGGATGATGCGCAGCGTGTCCCCGCCGATCGACTCGGGGAACTCCTCGGTGGAAAGCCCGCCAATCAGCGTCTCCGCAAGATCGCGGTCGGACAGGCCCATCAGGTAGCTCCTGATCTCGTCGATCAGCCCCAGCCCTACCTGATCGGGCAGAATCTGGTTGTCGATCACCCATTGGCGCGCCTCGGGAACAGCCATGGTCTCAGCAAGGAGATTGTGCATCTCCACCACCTCGATGCCGCGGTCACGCATCTTCAGGATAAAGTCGAAGTGGTCGCGCTTGGCCGTCTCCACCCACAGCACGTCGTCGAACAGAAGCTGGTCGCAATTGCTGGGGGTCAGCCGCTGGTGCGCCCGTCCCGGTGCGCAGACCATAACCTTCCGTAGCTGGCCAACTTCCGAGTGTACGCCGAACATCACGTCTTGGGACATGGCAGTTACCTTCCTGTTTCAGGGTGTGATGGTGCCAGACAGCAGTCCGATGAGGCCGATGACGGCAGCCACCGCCGTCACGGCAAAGATTGCAAGATCGCGTCGTGAGAACAGCTCGATGTTCTGCTCGCGCCGCGCCCAGAGATAGAGGATGGTGCCGGGCAGGAAGAGCAAGGTAACCAGCAGGGTGTATTTGAGACCCGCTGCAACGAACATGACGATCGTATAGAGCACGGCGAGCCAGGCGATCACCTGGTCCCTGCCCCGCTCCTGCGGCACCGCCTCATAGCCTTCGCCGCTGCGCGCCAGCAGCACGCCATAACCAGCCACCAGGAGATAGGGCAGCAGCGTGGTGACGCTGGTCATGTCGAGCATGAAGTTGAAGGCGTCGCGTGACCAGTAGGTCGAGATCACGAAGAGCGAGACGACGATGTTGGTGAGCCACAGGGCATTGGCGGGAACCCGGTTGGAGTTTTGCAAGGCGAACATCTTCGGCATGTCCTTGGACTTTGCCGCTGCAAACAGCACCTCGGCACAGATCAGCGACCAGGCGAGATAGGCACCCAGGACCGAGATCAGGACGCCAACCGAGATGAAGATCGTGCCCCAGGGCCCCGCAATCGCCTCCAGCGCGCCCGCAAGCGACGGCTGGCGCAGGCCGGCGATCGAGGATTGCGGCATGACACCATAGGGCAGCAGCGTGATCGCCACCATCAACCCCGTGACGCCGACAAAGCCGAGGATCGTGGCCCGGCCGACATCGGCGCGCGTCTTGGCAAATCGGGAATAGACGCTCGCACCCTCAATGCCGAGAAACACGAACACCGTGATCAGCATCGTGTCGCGCACCTGGGCCCACAGCGGCTTCTCCGGCATGTCGGCGCCGCCGAAGAAATTATCGGCAAACTGAGCGTAGTTGAAAAAGATGATGAACGCGATGATGGCAACGATGATCGGCACGATCTTGGCGACCGTCACCACGGAGTTGATGAAGGCTGCCTGCTCGACGCCACGCAGGATCAGGAAATGGAAGGTCCAGATGCCAGCGAGTGAAACCAGGATTGCGGTCAGCGTGTTGCCACCGCCGAATACCGGAAAGAATGCCCCCAGCGTGGAACCGATGAGCACCCAGTAGAAGACGTTGCCCAGGCAGCTTCCAAGCCAGTAGCCGAAGGCCGACAGAAAGCCCATGTAGTCGCCAAAGCCAGCCTTTGCGTAGGCAAAGACACCGGCGTCGATGTCAGGCTTGCGCTCAGCCAGCGCCTGGAAAACCCGGGCAAGCATGTACATGCCTGTCCCCGCGATCGCCCAGGCGATGAGGGCGCCAAACGGCCCGGTCGCCGAACCGAAACGGCCCGGAAGATTGAAAATTCCTGCCCCCACCATCGATCCCACGACCATGCCGGTCAGAGCCAGGAGTGTGAGTTTTTGGGAATTGCCGTTCTGCGACACGGGCTTCTCCAGTTGTCTTACACATTGGGATATCAATATGCAATTTATGCGAGACGTCGCATAACACCTGCGGGCCCCGAGTCAATGCTCGAAAGACCGATCACATGATGAAAGCGATCTCAGTCGCAGCTTTTGATGGATCGAGAACGAATTGAAACGCTTCGGCGCGCTTGCGTTGCAACCCTGAAGACGCAAACCAAATATGTCCGCTACCCTAAATAGAATGCGATCCATCAGCGTTCGTCGACGGAAGGACAATTCTCGTTTTTGTGTATATTTTCTAAACTGAATATTTATGCTGATCAGAAGCGGAATGATGCCCACGGGGTCAAGCGGAGACACATGACAGCGGACATCCATTGAGCATTTCATTCGACATGAAACGGGAGAAGATCATGAAAGCCAGAACGCCATCGGTAAGGGCAGGCCTTGTGCGCAAGCCGCAACCAACCCGGCGAAAGGTGCTGACAGCGATCATTTCGATCGCACTCGCGCCCGCTGGATTGGCCGCGAGCGGCGCATCGCCCGCCGATGCCGCCACCGGCAACATCTAGTTCCGCGTGGTGCGGGCCGGGCTCATCGTCGGGTTCGGCGGCGGCAGTGGATCGCTCTTTTTCAAGGGCAACCGTTACCCTTTCAGCATCGGCGGCATCAGCGTTGGCGCAACGATCGGCATTGCATCCATCGACTTTGTCGGCCGCGCCCGCAACCTCAGCCGGCCGCGAGATATTGAAGGTAATTATCGGGCAGTGGCCGCGGGACTCTCGGTTGCCGGCGGCGGCGCCGTTGCCAGGTTGCGGAACTCCCGTGGCGTAGAACTCGAGGTCTCCGGCAAGAAAATTGGCCTAAAGGCATCGGCGGACCTGAACGGCCTTCGCATCCGTCTCGAGCGCTGAGACCCGCGACCAGATCAGACGCATCGCAGACGGGCGCCCGATCGGTCCCGGAGCGCCTGTTTAACGGCCGGGCTCATGCTCCGGTTTTGGTGGTCACGCCCTCGCGCCCTTGGTAAACTGCCACAAGGGAGGTTTGCGATGCTGATTACGGGGATCAAGAGCAGGCCGGTCTACGACCGGCTGGCGCCGTTTCCGGAGGCACGACTGCACGTGATTGTCGGCCAGGGATCCGGCGGTTCCGCCATGCTGCGGCTGTTGCAGGACATGCCCGCCGGAGCGGAAATCGAGGTTCTCTATTCGACGGAAAGCTTCTCCGGACAAGACCACCTTGAGGCCCTCAGGGAGGCGGCACCTGCCATATGCCACGGCTTCGCGGACAATGCCTCGCTCCTGGCCGCCCTCGACCAGCGACTGTCTCGGGCCTTCATGGGCACCCGGCTCTATCTCGCGGGGTCGGAGAGTTTCATCGGTCTGGCCATGAAGATCGCCCGCCAGTTCGACCTCAACGCCGATGAGGTGCTGCGCGAGCATTGCGGTAGCCTGGTTCGCCGGGTCTGGTGCGTTCACTGCGACGCCTACAGCGAGAACATCACCAGACGGGTCTTCGCCTGTACGGGTTGTGGCAAGCCACTCATTGTCAGGGACCATTACTCCCGGCTGATGGGCGCCTTCATGGGGGTTCAGGCAGATGCCGAGGTACCCGGCGAATTGCCAGAGGCGACTGATCTTGACAGCTAGAGCAACATCCGACCTGATTGGAAGGCGCCGCCGGAGGGATTGCGCTGTGTGGCCAGGAGAATGGCGAATGGCGGGTCGGTGGCACGGCCGAGCCATTCGGCTCCACCACAGCACAAAAGGCCCCGGCCCTTCCGGTTCGCTGGCGGCGGGCGTCCAGCTCGCAGCACTCCTCACGAGGACCCCCAGCACTCGTTCCGGCCCGCGCCTGCCGGCCACCACCGCAGCGACCGAACGGCGCTGCTTCAATAAGGTCGGATCGTGCTACAGACCCGCGGAGCCGGAATGAGCCAGGATACTGCAGTCGGACTGATCCCCGTCACCGTCGCCCGGATTGACGATGTCACTCCAGAGATCCGCACTCTGCGGCTGAGCGCGGAGGATGGCCACTACCTGCCAGGCTTCTCGGGCGGCAGCCACATCACCGTCGGCATCGACCTCGATGGCGACACTCACCTGCGCAATGCCTATTCGCTGATGAGTTCACCCTACGACACGAGCCATTACGATATTGCCGTTCGGCGGATGGAGTCTGGCCGCGGCGGGTCGCGCTTCATGCATCAGCTGCGCCCAGGCGACCGGCTTGGCATTTCGCCACCTGTCAATCTGTTCCCGATTCAGATCCATGGAAAGCTGCATGTCTTTCTGGTCGGGGGAATAGGCATCACGCCGGTCTTCCCGCAGGTCGAAGAACTCGAACGCGCCGGCGCTGCATTCGAGGTGCATGTCTCATGCCGGACACCCGCTGACGCCGTGCTGGCGCACCGCCTTGCCGATCGCTTCGGCAAGCGTGTCCACCTGCGCTACACCCGCACGGAGGGCCGCCCCGATTTTGAGGCAATACTGGCGCGCAGGCCCCTCGGAAGCCATGCCTATATTTGTGGTCCCAGCACGATGATTGCCGATGCCCGTGCGGCAGCCCGCCGGCTGGGCTGGTCAGACAGCCACGTGCATTTCGAACAGTTCGTCGAGCAGAAATCCGGCAAACCCTTTGATCTGGTGCTTGCTCGCAGCGGCATCACGCTGCGCGTGCCCGCCCAGGTCAGCCCGCTCGAAGTGCTCGAGGCCAATGGCATATCCATTCCCTATCTGTGCCGGGGCGGCGCATGCGGCCAGTGCGAGACCCGCATCCTCCGCACAGACTGCGCAATCGAACACCACGATGTCTGGCTGAGCGAAGCGGCGAAGGCGTGCAACAGCCATTTCATGCCATGTATCTCGCGGGCCGATGGCGGCACGCTGGTTGTAGATCTCTGAACAGGAACGCATTCCATGCAAATGCCCATCAAGCACGACGAGTCCTTCCGAGTTCCCTACCGTTTCTCCAATTCACCAGAGGCGATCGCCCGCTTCCCCTTCCCTTTCCCCGATGACAGCTACATGTATTCGGTCAATCTCGAGCCCCATGTCCGGCGCGGAGACGGCGTGTTCGCCAATGCCTTCGACATTGACGAACACTATGTCGCCGAATGTGGCGACCGGGCACGGGCGCTCGCAGAGCAACCCGGGGTCCACTACGTGTCGCTACCGCACATGATGCAGGCGCAATGGGACATTCTCGAACTGATCATGGAGTCCTATTCACGCGACTATCCGCAATGCTTCGAACTGCACAAGCAGGGTGCGCGCTGGACCTGGGTCAACCGGCTTCTCGGGCTTGAAGACAGCTTCACCTTCGGCGACCCCTCGACACTGCCCATGGAGCCCTTCGAGTACATCTCGCGTCAGGCGCAGGGAGACTGGGTGTTGCTGGAGGAGCGCGACCAGACGCTCTATATCGGCGCCGGCATGACAACGGAGCGGGCGGATTATTCCATCCGCTTCGATCTTGGCATGAGTTGGCACGAATTCCATGGCCCGGTTCCCCTCGCCCATGAGATGGGCGTCTTCGATAAGGCCCTGAAGTTCATGCTGCGCCTGCGCACCAACCATCCAGTCCGGCGATTGAACTGGACGACGACGGTGTTTCCGCGGCTTGAAACCTCGGCCGAGACGTTGCCCGACTGGGGGCCAAACCGGACCATGGTGACACCCGAAAATGCCGGGGAGGCCGTCCATCTCCGCGTCGAGTTGCAGCCACTGCACCGGCTGCCGCGCTCAAATGCCATCGTCTTTCCGATCCGAACCTATCTCGCGCCGCTCTGCGAGCTCGTGACCAATCGTGACTGGGGACGGCGGCTTCATCGCGTGATGAGGTCCCTCCACCAGGAGCTCGTCGACTACAAGGGCATGACGCGCTACCACAAGGCCATGGTCCAGTATCTCTCGGCCTACGACGACCAATCCTGACGAGCGAAAGGTGGCAACCGCTGCCCGGCGGCGAAGGCATCAGACGATCCTGGTCGCCGATCAGTTATCTGGCGCCACCGGCACCGCAAAGTTGGCGTGCGCCGTCACGTACCATCCATCCGCGTGCCGTTCAAAGATGGTCATGCGGGGCGCAAGTCGAGTTTGCGGCTTGCCCAGTATCAGCTGTTCGATTTCCAGATTGTAGCGTGCCACAACGATGGTCTCGGACCTCGTCGTCACGATGTCGCTCACGTTTGCCTGGCTCTTGGCAACCGGGAGCACGCCCGCAACTTGACTCTTGATGAAGCTGTCGCCACTCGCCATGACAACCTGGAAGTGATCTGCGAGGATCGCCTCCACTTTGGGCCCATTGCCCGAATAGAGAATGGAGAGCCAGTCACGGACAAGTTGCTCAGGTGCTGCATCCGGCAGCCCTCCCGCCGAAGCCGGCGACGCCATCACCGCAAGGCCTGAAATGACCAATGCCCGAACCAGATTCCTCATTTTACATCATCCTTCTTGTGTAATTCGGTCTACGCACGATCCAGCCTGCACACCTGCTATGGCGTGGTGGATGGATGTACACCGACAGTGCGAGCTGTCATGCCAGCGATTTTGTGAGTTTAGTACGCAACGCGCCGCAGCGCCAGTTCAACCGGCCATGAAGGGCAAGGCTCCGGCCACTAGAGCAACAACCGACCCTATTGAGTCGCGCCGCGTTGGAAATTTCGCGGTGTGGTCAGGAGAATGACAAGAGGCGGGCTGGTGGCCGGGTCGAGCTATCCGAGGCAGCGACCGAATGGCGCTGTTTCAATCAGGTCGCGTCCTGCTCTGAGGGTCGGTCCGGCAATTGCAAAACAACAACCTTTGCTGGTTTGACCGCAGCAATCGGCCGTAAGAACCGGTGTGCGGGACAGATGATCAGGCCTGGTGAGTTCAGCACCACGCCCTATTGGTTCACAAACTCCCCACACTTTGGTGCGGTTTCATCACCCCAGGGCATCACCGGCACGGTCGAGGTCGAGTTCTGCGGCGAGCCTTCGATAAGCTTGTCGGAATAGGCGAGATAGACCAGCACATTGCGCTGGGCGTCGCAGCCGCGCACGATCTGCATCTTCTTCCAGAACAGCGATCGGCGCTCACGGTAGATCTCTTCGCCCTGATCGAACTTGGTCTTGAACTGGATGGGGCCAACCTGACGGCAGGCAATCGAGACCTCCGAGCGCTCCTCGGCGAATCCCGCCCAGCCCGACCATCCGCCAACCTCCGGCACCGTGAAATAGCAGGCCACTCCGGCTACGCCGGGATCATCGATCACGAAGGTGGCGAGCGTGGCGTCCGGCGACAGCATGCGCCATACGGTGGTTTTCTCAAAGATCATGGCCGGCTCATCCGACTGTGCAAGCGCCGGCCCGCCAAGAACCAGCACAAGAAATAGGGCGGCAAGTCGTCGAAGCATGGACATCACCCGGTCCTCCTCAAACCCGGATCATGAGATAGGAAGGAAATCCGCTTTTTCAAGAGTGGGCCGCCAGGGCCCGGAAACCTTCTGCGAGATCGGCCTTGAGATCGTCCGGGTTCTCAAGTCCGATGTGAAAACGAATGCAGTGACCGGTCGGGGTCCACGAGGTTGCGCTGCGCTGTGGTTTGAACGGCACCACGAGGCTCTCATATCCGCCCCAACTATAGCCCATGCCGAACAGGCTCAGCCGGTCGAGGAAGGCGGCGGCGGCAGCATCCGGGCATGGCTTGAGCACGATGGAGAACAGGCCGGAGGCACCTGTGAAGTCGCGCTTCCACAGGCCATGGCCCGGGGCGTTCGACAGGGCGGGATAGAGCACCGTGTCCACCTCGGGCCGGCCACGCAGCCACTCCGCCACCAGGATGGCATTCTTCATGTGGCGCTCGAGGCGCACGTCGAGCGTGTGGATGCCGCGCAGGGTGAGGTACATGTCATCGGGACCGGCAAATTGCCCCAGCTGCTCATAGGCGTCGCGGAATGTTTCCCAGGTCTCCCGATTGCAGGTGACGGTTCCCATCATCGCATCGGAGTGACCGACGAGATACTTGGTCGCCGCCTGCACCGACACATCTGCGCCGTGGTCAAAGGCCTTGAAGAAGTGCCCTGCCCCCCAGGTATTGTCAATCATGACGATGGCCCCGGCCCTGTGTGCGGCCTCGGCGATCGCCGGAACGTCCTGCACCTCCATGGTTTGCGAGCCCGGTGACTCGGTATAGACCACGCGTGTCTTGGCCCGCATCAGCTGGGCAATTCCGCGCCCGATCAGCGGATCATAATAACTGGTTTCGATGCCGAGCCCCCTGAGCAGCCCCTCACACAGCTGACGGACAGGCTGGTAGACCGTATCCACCATCAGGAGGTGATCCCCGGTCTTGAGGAAGGCGAGAAGCGCCGTCGAAATCGCAGCCAGACCAGATGGCGCCATCTTGGAGTTGTGGCCGCCCTCGAGCATGGCCACGGCCTCCTCCACTGCGCGCGAGGTGGGCGTGCCACGCCGGCCATAGACGTAGGGTTGGCTGCGTCCGGTGAGAGACTCGACGGAGGGAAACAGCACCGTCGATGCATGATAGACGGCCGGGTTGACGAAGCCGTGCTCGGCATAGTCGCGCCCGGCGGCCACAAGGCGTGTTTCGGGCGCAAGGCCGGACAGGTCGGGTTTGATCTTTGACATTGGAATGCAACCGGTTCTTGAACCCAGAGCGCTAGCATGGAGCCGCAGCCGGGAAAAGCCACTCGAGCGGAAGGCCTTGAACCATCGGCCCCGGTTGAGTAGCAAGGCGCCCTGAGAGGTGACTGGCATGATGGATTCCGCAAGGCGCGTGGCCGAGAAGAAGGACTGGATCAAGGGCGCCACAGGTGACTGGGAAATCGTCATCGGCATGGAGGTGCACGCCCAGGTGCTGTCAAAGTCGAAGCTGTTCTCCGGCGCCTCGGCCGAGTTCGGCGGCGCGCCCAATGACCATGTTTCGCTGGTTGATGCGGCAATGCCAGGCATGCTGCCCGTCATCAACGCCTATTGCGTCGAGCAGGCGGTGCGCACCGGGCTCGGCCTAAAGGCCCAGATCAACCGCCGCTCGGTGTTCGATCGCAAGAATTATTTCTACCCTGACCTGCCGCAGGGCTACCAGATCTCGCAGTACAAGCAGCCGGTGGTGGGCGAAGGCCAGGTCCATGTCGATGTTGACGGCCGCGCCGTCGAGGTTGGCATCGAACGCCTGCACCTCGAGCAGGACGCCGGCAAATCACTGCACGACCAGCACCCCAACATGAGCTTCGTCGACCTCAACCGCTCCGGCTGCGCCCTGATGGAGATCGTCTCGAAGCCCGACATGCGCTCGGCCGACGAAGCCAAGGCCTATGTCACCAAGCTCCGGCAAATCATGCGCTATCTGGGCACCTGCGACGGCAACATGGAGCAGGGCTCGCTGCGCGCCGACATCAATGTCTCGGTGCGCCGGCCGGGCACGGACTTCGGCACCCGCTGCGAGATCAAGAACGTGAATTCAATCCGCTTCATGGGACAGGCCATCGACTATGAGGCGCGCCGCCAGATCGGCATTCTCGAGGATGGTGGATCAATCGCGCAGGAGACCCGCCTGTTCGATGCCAGGAAGGGCGAGACTCGTTCCATGCGGTCCAAGGAGGAGGCGCACGACTATCGCTATTTCCCCGATCCGGACCTGCTGCCTCTGGAACTGGAACAGGACTGGATCGACGGAATTGCCGCCTCACTCCCGGAACTGCCTGACCAGAAGATCGCCCGCTTCATGAAGGACTATGGCCTCACAGCCTATGACGCGCAGGTGCTCTCGGCCGAGCGGGCGTCAGCGGACTTCTTCGAACAGGTGGCCAGGGGCCGTGACGGCAAGATGGCCGCGAACTGGGTGATCAACGAACTGTTCGGGCGCCTCAACAAGGAGGGCAAGAGCATCGAGGCCACGCCAGTCTCGGCCGCCCAGCTTGGTGAGATCGTTGACCTGATTGCCGGTGGTACGATTTCGGGAAAGATCGCCAAGGACCTGTTCGAGATTGTCTGGACCGAGGGCGGATCACCAGCCACCATCGTCGAAACCCGGGGCCTGAGGCAGGTCACCGACACCGGGGCCATCGAGAAGGCCGTGATGGAAATCATCGCCGCCAACCCTGACAAGGTCGAGCAGGTCAAGGTTAAGCCCACCATGCTCGGCTGGTTCGTTGGCCAGGTCATGAAGGCAACAGGCGGCAAGGCCAATCCACAGGCTGTGAGCGACCTTCTGAAAGCGCGACTTGGAATATAGACCTAATAAAAACTAAACGATTACATAATCATAGATGCATTATCTCAGATCTTGATTGAACTGACGACTGGTGCGCGTCACGAAATTTCCTGTCTGGATCGTATTTTGTGAGTTTACTCAGTGGTTTGGTTTCAGTTGTCCTGCCCCGGCCTTATCCGCTATAGTCCGTACCCTGATTTATAAAATCGTGGGGCTGGGAGAGTTTAGACCATGGCAAAGACAGCCAGCGCGGCCGCAAAGAAGGCAGTGGCGAAGAAACCGGACAAGGCCGCAGCGAGCCGTTCGGCGCCGGGCACCAAGCCAGTGACTGCAAAAAAGCCTTCCGCGGCTCCGGTGACGTCAGGCAACAAGGCGAGGTTCACGCTCTATGGCATGCTGGGCTCGGGCCCGACCTATACGGTGGGCCTCATGCTGTCACTGGCCCGGCATCCGTTCTCCTACATCCACGTGAATCTTCGCGAAGGCCAGCACAAGCAGCCTGACTATCTGGTCAAGAACCGGTACGGGCAGGTTCCCGCACTGCGCGATGGCCAGTCTTATTTTGTCCAGTCGGCCGCCATTCTGCAGCACCTCGCCGAAACGCTCGGCAAGTTTGACGGCAAGACAGACCTTGAGCGCAACCGGATCCGCGAATGGCTGTTCTGGCAGTGGGACAAGCTGGCCATCCCGGTGTTCCGCCTCAGGGCCCGGGCGCGCGGCCTTCGCCAGTTCGGCGACGAGGTGCGCATCATGTATGACACCGAGGCCAAGGCAGCCCTCGCCGCGCTCGAGAGCGAGCTCGGCCGCGCCGAGTGGATCGCCGCCAAACGGCCGACCATTGCCGACATCAGCGTCTACGGCGTCCTGCGCTATGCCAGCGAAGCCAACATTGACCTCGCCCTCTATCCCAATGTCATGGCATGGAAGAGGCGGCTGGAAGCGTTGCCGGGCTTCGGCGCTCCCGAGCAGATCCTCCCGATGGAGAGCCGCCTCCTCTGAGCTGAGACCCTGCTCACGTGCCTGCTGGGCCTGATCCTGGCCATTGCCCGGCTTTTCGCGACCCGCTGGTATCGGTTGTCGACCGGCTTCGGTGTGTTTTCCAGTTTCACACTGCAGTTCGCAGTGGTGGCCATAACCTACCTCTTCGGCTGTCCGCTGCCACGAGGCAAGCAGCTCGCCGCCAACACATTGCTGGTGATGGACGATTTCAAAGCGACGCCGTTTTCACGTCTTCTGTCTGACTTTGAATGCCGCGCAGGTCAGACGCGGCTCACAATCCTGCCGAGCTGACCTGCTCAATTGGGTAAACCGCAGACGGCCAGCGATCACATAAGGGCTTCTTCCGGCATTCGGCAACTGGCGCCGGTCCGCATCGGCGAGCGAGCCGGCTCCGGACACTCTCCAGTCAGCGTGCCAAATGCAGCTTAGCCCAGGCCGCGGGCCAAAGCAAAAGGGCCGGAACCCCGGCCCTCGTCATCACGCGCTAATGCCCGTCGCACGGCTCAGTAGTCGAGCGGCCCGCTGTTCAGGTCGCCTGGTTCCTGATCGTTGATAAGATTGAAAATGCGGCTGTCGAACTGCTTCTGGCTCAGCTGACGGTTATAAACCTCGGACTGGTAGACATCGACCTGGGCGTTGAATTTCTCTTTGGCACTGTTGAGAGGCGGCAAGTCATCATTGCCGAGGCCATAGTCCTGCCCGAGCGGGATAAAATTCTCATCCGCAATGGCAGGCAGAGTGGCAAGGGCCAAGGTCAGGGCCGCAACGGCAGCCAGGATCGAACTACGCATGATTTGCTCCATTTGAATCGAGCATATCGCATGTCTTGCGTAAATACATCAATAATTCCTGCCCAGCGGCCTCAGTCGTTGAATTGTACTTCGTCAACCAGCTTCGAAGCAGCTGGCTCCAGCCGGGCGATCTCGGCCACGTTCAGGGCATCTGGCGTGAATGTACCCCAGGACTGGACGATCTCGCTTGCAGGCACCGCCGGGTTCACCGGATACTCGAAATTGCCATCGGCATAGATGCGCTGGGCCTCGTCGCTGGCCAGAAACTCCATCAGCTTCAGGGCATTGTCACGGTTGGGGGCACTGGAGGTCATCAGCATGCCCGAAACATTCACGTGGGTGCCGAAATCCGGAGAGGCGGGGAAAACGATCTGGACTGACTTCGCCCATTCCTTCTGCTCCGGCTCCTTTTCCTCGGTCAGCATCTTGCCCATGTAATAGGTGTTGGCGATTGCCAGGTCACATTCACCGGCAAAGACGCTCTTGGCCTGGCTGCGATCATTGCCGGAGGGCTTCACGGCGAGGTTGGCCTTGAGCCCCTGGAGCCACTGACGGGCTGCATCCTCTCCCTTGTGCGCGATCATCGCGGCGATGAGGCCGAGGTTATAGGGATGATTGCCCGGCCGCATGCAGATCTTGCCTTTCCACTTTGGCTCGGCGAGTTCTTCATAGCTGATCGCCGTGATCGGCGCACGCTCGCGAGAGGCATAAACAACACGTGCCCGCATGGTGAGGCCGAACCACAGGTTTTGCGGGTCACGCAGGTTGGCGGGCACCTTGTCCGTGATTGCGGGCGACGTCACGGGCTGAGCTAGGCCGCGCGCGGCAGCCTCGACGAGACGGCCTACATCGGCGCTCAGCAGCACGTCCGCCGGGCTGTTGCGGCCCTCCTGCGCCAGGCGCTCGACCAGCCCATTGTCGGCGAAGACCGCGCGAACCTTGATACCGGTTTTGGCGGTGAATGCTTCGAACAGTGGATTGATCAGGGCAGGCTGGCGATAGGAATAGACATTGACCTCGCCATCAGCCCAGGCATGGCCGGCGAGACCGGCAGACACCATTGCTGCGAACCCAAGGGCCAGAACCAAACGGCGCGAGAGAAACATGACTAGGCACTCCTTTGCGTCAAAACGATCGATTTGCCGCTCTATGTAGGCAGCCTGGCGAACTGTCAACGAAATTCCGAGTAAAATACTCGGCTTTAGAACGGCTCTAAACTGGTTCTAAACTGGCTGCATTCATCTGGTTGCGCTATATGAACCCCAGCTCAGCAAGTTGAATGGTGAATCATGGCATTTGAACAGCTCAAGGCGCAGATCGGCATGTTGCTGGGCGAGATGACCAACGCGCCGGAAGATCTGCACGAGCTCTATGAGCAGATCCACCAGGAACTCAACCAGCTGCGTGCCACCGGCATGGCGCTGCCGGCCGATCTCGTAGAGCTGGAAGCCAAGCTGCGCGACGCATTTCCCGAGCCACCACGCAGGCGAGGCTGAGACGCGCACGGACGCCACACTTGCATCATCGCGGAAATCACGGCAAAAGCCCCGGCTGCAGGAGACGTGGCCGAGTGGCTGAAGGCAACGGTTTGCTAAATCGTCATACGCTGTAAGGCGTATCGAGGGTTCGAATCCCTCCGTCTCCGCCAGTGTCTCATGGCAAACTCTTCAGCGCCGCCAATGTGAGAACGGCATGGAACGCATGATCCGTTAGAGAGCTGCGGCCCAGCGACTCACGGGGTCGGTCACAAGCAAGTCGTGGCGATAAGCCTGAATTCGTAAAGTAGAGGCATAGACCGCACGATCACCCTCACTGCGCCGTGCTCACCGTGGGTTTGACTTGGTCATCACCTGTCCGATCAAAGCAGAGACAAGCGTGGGGAACCCATCAAAGGAATGATCGAAATCCTCGTCCGGCCTGCACTTGGCATAGTCCTCGCCTGGGTCCCTCAGCCGTGGTTCCACATAGGCCGTCCGAAAGCCATAATCCCTGGCCGCATGAAGGTCGCTTGGATGCGATGCCACCATGATGACCTCATTCGGCTGGGCCTTGAACAGTCCGAGCGCTTTCTCGAAGCAGCGTGGGTCGGGTTTGTAGAACCCCATGACGTCACAGGTCAGCAGTCCGTCCCAGCTGATGCCGTTTCGGCGGGACGAGCCAATCGCCATGGACCAGCTGAGCAGCGACAGCGGGACCACAAGGTAGGCCTCGCGAAGCGCAGCAATCGCGGCAACGGCTTCAGGCCATGCCGGCATGCTTGACCAAGACCGCCTGACCCGATCAATAGCCGCCGAACCGCCTGTCATGCCGCGGCGCTGCAATTGACCGTCAACCACGTCACTGAACAGTTCGTCCGCTTCCTTCCAGGGCAGAAGCCCCCGTCGCACGGCAGAACTGTCAGCGAGGAAAGAGGCCCGGCAGTCCCAGGCAAACTGCCGGCGGTCGGGGGCAGCAACAAGGCCACTATCCGCAAGCGCCTCGATGATCGCCGTTTCCCAATCAAAAACCGTACCGCCAATGTCAAAAAACAGGATGGAGGGTGCGTTCATCGGGGCTTCCCTTCTGAAATTGCGGCCTTGGTCAGGCGTGGCGCGGGCCCACGTTTCACCAAACAGCGAACCCCTCACCAGTAAGCGTATGCCGGCGGGGAAACATTGACAACCGGCGTGGATACATTTATCACCTATTTTGGATATATTGATGTTTGTATCAACTTTACGGAACCAGCCTGGTTCCCTTCAGGCGTTGCGGGCGGACTGATGAATGGCTGCTTCATCGACGGCACATGGACGGAAGGTTCGCCCTCTCTGGTGAGCAGAAATCCATCCGACACCACCGATGTCATCGGTGACTATGTTGCGGCAACCGCCGATGACGTCGAAGCGGCGGTTGCCTCAGCCCGGCAGGCATTCAAGAGTTGGTCGAAAACGCCCATACAAACGCGTTTCAATATTCTCGATGCGGTAGGCTCCGAACTGATTGCCCGAAAGGAGGAACTCGGCCGCCTCCTCTCGCGTGAGGAAGGCAAGATCCTGCGGGATGGAATTGCCGAAGTATTCCGCGCCGGGATGATCTTCAAGTTCGCTGCGGGCGAAGCAGTCAGGCTAGCAGGTGAATGCATCTCTTCTACACGTCCGGGCCTCGACGTTCAGGTTACAAGAGAGGCTCTTGGTGTCGTCGCGGTGATCACGCCATGGAATTTTCCCCTCGCCATTCCCGCCTGGAAGATCGCGCCGGCACTTGCCTGCGGCTGTACGGTAGTCTTCAAGCCTGCGTCCTTCGTTCCAGCCAGCGCCTGCGCACTCATGGACGTGCTGCAACGGAACGGTGTTCCTGCAGGTGTGGTGAACATGCTGATCGGAGGTGGCAAGTTCATTGGCGACCACCTCATCGGCAACCATCATGTGGCAGGCGTCAGCTTCACGGGGTCAGTGGCCGTCGGGCGCGGCATCGCTCAGGCCTGCGCAGCGCGTGGAGCGAGGGTTCAGCTTGAAATGGGCGGGAAGAACCCGCTTGTCGTTCTTGATGATGCCGAACTGGGGAAAGCTGTGAGGATCGCCGCAGACGGCGCCTTCTTCCAGACGGGGCAGCGCTGTACAGCGTCATCCCGCCTGATCGTCACACGCGGAATTCACGACCAATTCGTCGAAGCCCTGACACGGCAGATCTCGTCACTGAGGGTCGACCATGCGTTGCTCGAAACAACCGATATCGGTCCGGTGGTAGAGAAGCGTCCACTTGAGGAAATCATGCAGGGACTTGAGGCATCCAGGCGCGACGGCGCCCTGCTCCACACCGGCGGCGAGCTTCTCGACCGCAGGACACCCGGGCATTTCCTGTCCCCCGCATTGTTCGTCAACACCCGCAACGACATGTTCATAAATCGGACCGAACTTTTCGGCCCGGTTGCAGCGGTAATCAAGGTTGCGGACTATGACGAGGCGCTCGCGACTGCGAATGACACGGAATTTGGCCTCTCAGCCGGGCTCTGCACTCAGTCGCTGAGGCATGCGCGACATTTCCAGCAGAACGCCGAGAGCGGCCTGGTGATGGTCAATCTTCCGACGGCAGGTCTTGATTATCACGTGCCATTCGGCGGCAGGAAGGGCTCAAATTATGGGCCTCGCGAACAAGGAAGCTATGCCCGTGAATTCTTCACTATCGTGAAGACCTCCTACATCGATGCGAACTGAAGCCGTGCATCGGCACAGTCAGCTGCCAAGCCTTCATCAGTAGCCAAGCGCACAGCCATCCTTGCGAGGGTCAGACGCGCCGATGAGGACCCCGTTCTTCCAGTCGATCGAAATTGCCTGCGAACCACCAATCGGCCGGAGCGGGCGGACCAGTTCATATCCCATGGCCTTGAGGCCATCGGCGACCTCGGGATCGAGCGTAAGTTCATACTCCACCTGGGCTGTGCCAGGCAGCGGAAAGACCCTTGGCAGATTCATCGCCTCCTGCATGTCCATGCCATAGCCATACACCTTTGATACGAATGACGCCTGGCCCATTGCCTGGTAGTGACCGCCCATGACTCCGAATGACATCGCCGCCTTGCCCGCCTTCACCGCCATGCCCGGAATGATCGTGTGCATTGGTCGCTTGCGCGGGGCAACCTGATTGGGATGACCCGGCACCAGAGAGAAGCTGATGGCCCGGTTGTGCAGCACGACACCAGATCGTGGCGCAACGAGCCCCGACCCGAAGGTGTTGAACGTGGAATTGATGAAGCTGGCAGCGTTGCGGTCCTTGTCAACGACCGTGATGTAGACTGTGTCGCTGTGCTTCGGGGGCATATAGGCAGGAAGTGAATCGATACGCTTACCCGCGACGATCATGGCGCGCAGCCTGTCGGCAAGCGAAGACGACAGCAAGTCCGCAACAGGCACCTCGGCCATGGCGGGGTCCGCAAGTGCCGCATTGCGAACGGCATAGGCAAGCCGGGTCGCCTCGATTTCGCGATGATACCGCTCGAGAGACACCGGACTTCCCTTGGTCTTGAAGCCGGAGAGGATGTTCAGGATAAGCAGCGCAACGATGCCCTGCCCGTTCGGCGGACACTCCCAGATCTGGTGGCCGCGAAAACCGGTCGAGATCGGCGTGACATAGTCACCCTTCGCCTCTCCGAAGTCGGAAAGCGTATGGAGCCCGCCCAGGCTGCGAAGGTAGTCCACGATGTCAGCCGCCACAGAGCCCGTGTAGAAGGCGTCCCGGCCGCCCGCTGCAATCAGCTCGAGGGTGCGGGCCAGTTCCGGCTGACGGTGGACGCTGCCGGTGGCTGGCGCCTTGCCGCCCGCCAACAGCATGCGCGCCGCCCCAGGATCAGCGCCGAGAAGAGGCTCCTGCTCCACCCAGTCAACATGGACGCGCTCGGAAATTGCATAGCCATCATGAGCAAGCGCGATCGCCGGCTTCAGCACCTCACCAAGGCTCCTGGTGCCATGATCGCGCAACAGCTGATGCCATGCATCAATCGCGCCCGGTATGGTGACGGCAAATGGTGATTGGCGGGGAATGGCTTTATCGCCAACTGCCTTGTGATAAGCCTCAAGCGTCGCCGCCGCCGGCAAGCGGCCGGACCCGTTGAAGGCGACGACCTTGCCCTTGCCCCGCGGCATGTAAAGAGCAAAGCAGTCGCCGCCGATTCCGGTGGACCC
>NZ_JBIIDX010000193.1:0-5301 GCF_044238155.1 Aestuariivirga sp.
CCGCATGGCTACACGAGCCCGCAAGGCCTGCCGGTCCTGCGTGATGCGGTGGCGCAATATGTGGGCGGGCGCTTCAACACCAGGATCTCGGGCGATGAGGTGGTGATCGTGCCGGGCGGCAAGGTGACCTTCTATTTCGCCTGCCAGATGTTCGGCGGGCCCGGCGCGGAAATCCTCTACCCGGACCCGGGCTTCCCACCCTACCGCGATGCCGTGCGCTCCAGTGGCGCCACACCCGTTGCCTATCCGATCCGCGAAGACAGGGACTTCGGCTTCGATGCCGAGGAAGTGCTCTCCCTCATCACACCGCGCACCCGTCTCATCATCATCAATTCTCCCGCCAATCCGACGGGCGGGGTTGTCTCACGCGCCGAGATCACCAGGCTCGCCGAGGGCCTGGCGCGCCATCCGCATGTGGCGGTGCTCTCCGACGAGATCTACAGCCACCAGGTCTATGATGGCGTTGACTTCGTGAGTTTCCTGAACTTCCCCGAACTGCGTGACCGGACCATCATTCTCGATGGCTGGTCCAAGACCTTCGCGATGACCGGCTGGCGGCTGGGCTTCGGCATCTGGCCCAGGCATCTGATCGACTATGTGAAGAAACTGATCACCGTCGATCATTCCTGCACGAGTGTGGCCACCCAGATGGCGGGGCTGGCCGCAATCACAGGGCCGATGGACGAGATCGAGGGTTTCCGGAAGAGCTTCCAGCGCCGCCGCGACATGGTGGTGGCCGGGCTCAATGACATCCGCGGCGTGCGTTGCCGCCTGCCCGGCGGCGCCTTCTATGCCTTCCCCAACATCACCGGCACCGGCTGGTCCTCACGCGAGTTGGCCCGGGAGCTGCTCGAGAAAGCCCATGTGGCGCTGATCTTCGGCGACAGCTTCGGTGAGAACGGCAAGGGTTTCATGCGGCTCTCCTACGCCGCGAGCGAGGCTGACCTTGCCGAAGCGCTCAGGCGCATGAAGGCTTTCCTCGAGGCATGAGCGGAAGGAATCTCTACCTTGCCTTCGAGCGGGCTTTCACCGCCAATGCAAACCGCACCGCAATTGTTTCGGCAGATGGCGCGGCATCCCTGAGCTTTGGAGCGCTCGCCGATGGTGCGGCCCGCTATGCGAATGCGCTGGCTGCGCTTGGCGTGGAGCCCGGCGACCGGGTAACGGTCCAGATCGAGAAGTCGATTTCCGGCGTGCTGGTCTACCTCGCGGCGCTCAAGCTTGGCGCAGTCTATCAGCCGCTGAACACGGCCTACACCACTGCAGAGGTGGACTACTTCGTATCCGACGCCCAGCCCAAGGTGATCATCTGCGACCCTGCACGTCAGACAGAGATGCGGGCACTTGCCGACCGCCACAAGGTGTTTGCCGTCGTCAACCTCGACAGCACGGGAGAAGGAACGCTGGCCGCCATGGCCGCCAGCATGGATAACCGCCACGACACTGCTGACCGCGCCGGCGACGATCTCGCAGGCCTCCTCTACACCTCGGGCACGACCGGCCGGTCGAAGGGGGCGATGATTACCCACAACAATCTTGCCGCCAATGCCGAGGCCCTCATTTCACTGTGGCGCATCACCCCGAAGGACCGGCTTCTGCATGCGCTCCCCATATTCCATGTGCATGGGCTCTACGTTGCTCTGAACACTGCCTTTCTGGCGGCCAGCGAAATTGTCTGGTTCGCGAAGTTCGATGCCGCGGCGATGATTGCCGCCATGCCCCGCGCCACGCTGATGATGGGTGTTCCGACCTTCTACACCAGGCTGCTGGGCGAGCCAGGCCTTACGCAGGATACCTGCCGCAACATGCGACTGTTCATTTCCGGCTCAGCGCCGCTGCTGGCCGAGACCTTCGCCGCATTTGCCGCGCGCACCGGCCACGCCATTCTCGAACGCTACGGCATGACCGAGACCGGCATGATCACCTCCAACCCCTATGACGGCGCGCGGGTGCCGGGAAGCGTCGGTTTCGCCCTGCCTGACGTGTCGGTACGGATCCGCGGCAGCCAGCCCGGCGTGATTGAGGTCAAGGGCCCCAATGTGTTCAAGGGCTATTGGCGCATGCCCGAGAAGACCCGCGAGGACTTCACCGAAGACGGCTATTTCATCACGGGCGACGTCGGCGTGATCGACGAGACCGGCCGCGCGAGCATCGTCGGCCGCGCCAAGGATCTGATCATCAGCGGCGGCTTCAACGTCTATCCCAAGGAGGTCGAGGATGTTCTCGATGCCCTGCCTGGCGTCGGTGAGAGCGCAGTGATCGGCGTGCCACACCCGGATTTCGGTGAAGGCGTGGTAGCAGTGGTGACGGCAAGAGGGCCGCTTGTCCCGGAGGCCGATATGATCGCGGCACTGTCGGAGAAACTGGCGCGCTTCAAGGTGCCGAAACGCATCTTCGAGGTGCAGGAGTTGCCGCGCAACGCCATGGGCAAGGTGCAGAAGGCGGAGCTGCGCAAGCGTTATGCGGAGTGCTTTGGCGCCTGAAGCAGCGGCTTGCCGATAAGCGCATCCATGATGTTGCTCAACACCTCGGCACGGTTGCGGGCCCCTGCCTTGCGATAAATGGCGTTGAGGTGGGCCTTGACCGTACCCTCGGCTGAACCCCGCACACTGGCGATCTCGGCGATGCTGAGCCCCTTGATCATGAGTGCTGCAACGTCACGCTCGCTGGCAGTGAGCTTCCACTCCTCGAAGTGGCTCTCGATCACATCCTGGAGGGCACTCGAGGCCATCGCCACGCTTCGTTCAAGGCTCGCCTTCCGCCGGAGCAGCTGCACGAGATAGACGGCCTGGACGGCAATGCCTGCAAACATCGCTATGCTCGCCAGCGCCTCGGGAAGGAAGGTCCAGTCAATGGCCAACAGGGTGGACGCGTCATCCAGCACATCGGCCAGAAATACGGCAGCACAAACGAGTTGCGCCGCGATCAGTCCCACGACAAGGGCGGGCAAACCGGTTTTCATCAATCGTCCAAGGCCTTGCTGAGATCAGTTTGCGGCATGCGCCAGAGAGATGGAGAGAAGTCGTCCTAGCCCCCGCAACCTCGCGGCGTCAACACTTCGACCGGCTGTTGGCGGCAGTTTTTCGTTACCTTGCCCGGCTCGGGGCAAAACTTCGGGAATTGCAGTTGGAAAGGACGATTTTCCGGATGACAAGTGCGCTGCCATGTGAAAGCTTGCCGCTGCAAAATCAAAATAGCAGAGGCGGGGCGTGTCCAATTCCAAGATCATCCGGCAGCGCATCTGGAACAAGCTGCATGAGGTGGCCAAGCCCGATACCCGCTTCCACCTCAATTTCAACGAGGTGATCCCGGATTTCGAGGGTTCGGAGAAAGCCACCGACTCGATCGTCGCCCTCCCCGCCTACAAGACCTGCAAATACGCCTTCATCACGCCTGACAACTGCCTGGTGGACTTGCGCCGCCGGATGATCGCGGAGGGCATTCCCTTCGTCATGTCGACCTACGGCATCTACCGCGGATTTCTCTACATCGAGCCCGGCATGGTGCCGAAGGGCGCTGAACTCTACGCCGCCTGGCTTGACGGCATGGAGCATTTCGCCAGGCCCATCTCGCTCGCCGAGATTGCCCAGCGCGGCCGCTTCGACCTGATGGTGACCGGCGCCTCCGCCGTGTCCATGGACGGGGTGCGCTTCGGCAAGGGCCACGGATTTTTCGATCTTGAATGGGGCATGTTCACAGAGCTCGGCATCGTCGACGAGGCAACCCCGGTGGTGGCCATCGTGCATGATGTGCAAGTTGTGGAGGACAAGCTCCATCCGAGTGCCACCGACATTCTGGTGGACTATATTGCCACTCCAAGCCGTATGATAACGGTCGGGCGGCGCGCCAAACGGCCCAGGGGCGTGAAATGGGAATTACTGGAGCCGGAACAGATCGCCGCGACGCCGCCCCTGCAGGAGCTTCGGCGCATGCAAGGCATCGGTTGAGTCCCAACTCTTTCAAGCAATCCCCAGGAGGAAGACATGAGAATCGCCATTGACCGCAGAAAATTCCTGAAGCTCGGCGCCGCCGCGGCCTCCGCCGCCGCCGTGCTCGGCCCGCGCGCCGCCCACGCCGCCGGCACGCCGCTGACCATGCAGGCTGCCTGGATCAACGACGCCGAATTTGCCGGCTATTTCGTGGGCATCGACAACGGCCTCTACACCGCTGAAGGCCTAGACCTCACCTATTTGCCCGGCGGTCCGGACGTGATCCCGGAGAGCACCATCGTCGCCGGCAAGGCGGATCTGGCGCTCACCACGCCGGACACGACGGTGAAGGCAATCGTCGACCAGGGCGCCAAGTTCAAGATCATCGGCGCGCAATACCAGAAGAACCCCATCGGCATCGTGTCGCTCGCCTCGAAGCCGATCAAGACGCCGCAGGACCTTGTCGGCAAGACGCTGGCCGTGCCGCCCGTCAACGTGATCTCGGTCGAGGCGATGCTGAAGCTCAACAACATCGACAAGGCCCAGGTCAATATCGTGCCTTATGCCTACGACCCGACACCGCTCATCAAGGGCGAGATCGATGCCTCGCTCGACTTCACCACCAACGTGCCGTTCACCATCAAGCAGGCCGGGCCCGACGCCGTGTCCTTCCTGCTTTATGATTTCGGTTTCACCATCTTCAACGACACCGTGGTGGTGACCGAGGAGACGCTCAAGAACAAGCGCAAGGAACTCGTCGCCTGGCTGCGCGCCAGCCGCAAGGGCTGGGAGGAGAACCTCAAGGACCCGAACGTCTATCCCCCGAAATTCGCCGACACCTGGTTCAAGGGCACAGGCCGCACCGTCGACAACGAGATCTACTTCAACAATGCGCAGAAGCCGCTGATGGAAACACCCGCCGGCATCTTCTCGATGAGCGATGAGGCAATCCAGAAGAACATCGATGCGCTCTCGCAGGTTGGCATCAAGGCCACCAAGGACATGTTCGACACCTCCTTGCTGGCGGAGATCTGATGGCGGGCGACCGGAGCATACGTCTCCGGAACATCTCCAAGACATTCAACGCGCGCGGTGAGACTCTCACCGCGCTCGATTCTGTTTCGCTTGATTGCAAGCCGGGCTCGTTCACGGCGCTGATCGGGCCATCGGGCTGCGGCAAGTCCACCCTGCTGCGGCTGGCGCTGGGCCTTGAAACGCCAGACTCAGGCACGGTCGAGATCGGCGGCCTCGCGCCCGGCGCCGCAGCCTCCACGGGCACTACCGGCGTGGCGTTCCAGGATTCGGCTCTGCTGCCGTGGCGCAGCGTCGAGGCCAATATCGCGCTGCCGCTCGACGTGTTGCGCAAACCGCG
>NZ_JBIIDX010000194.1:0-5296 GCF_044238155.1 Aestuariivirga sp.
CGCGACACCATCAAAACCCGACGCTTGCAACACCGCGGCAAGGCCGCATAACATCAAACCCAGATGCGCCAGATCCTCTCTTCGATCACGCACCCAAACGTCTCAAATTATCTGACGACGGACAGGTCATCTCCAAGGATGCGCCGCACATCGGGCAGCGCAGCGAGGCCGGGCTGATCGAAGCCTTCGTCAACCGGATCGAGGAGTTGCAGCCGACACTCGTGACCTTCAACGGCAATGGCTTCGACCTGCCGGTGCTGCGCTACCGGGCCATGGTCCACAGGATCGCCGCTCCAGGCCTCATGGCGCTTCCCTACTTCAACAGGTATTCGACGCAGTCGGTCGATCTCTGCGACGTGCTGGCGTCCTATGGCAGCGCAAGGGCAACGCTCCATGAGATCAGCCGGACCCTGGGCTTTGCCGGCAAGGCGAGCGGCATTGACGGGTCCGACGTGGCAAGACTTCATGCCGAGGGGCGGATCCAGGAGGTTGCGGACTACTGCGTGGAGGACGTGATCAACACCTACAGGGTCTGGCTTGCCCATGAGCGCTTCTGCGGGCGGCTGACGGAGGAGCAGTACCAGTCGAGCGATGCGGGAGCGTGAGACTTGCAGGTGGTGGATCGGATGCAACCCTCTTGCCCGGAACCCGGCAGTCCTCCCGCAAGGCAAGGGGCGGCCGCATGAAGCCCGGACAGTGTGTTCGGAAGGCTGGCCGGTCCTGTGGGGCGGGGGTCCTTGTCGTTAGCCTCGTCATTTGCCTCGCGGGGCATTTCTGCTCCTTGCCTGTGCTGGCGAGGCCGGCGGACCCGCCGTCGGGGGCGGGTCTTCCCGTGGCTGGCGGAGCGGATGTTCACGGGCGGCCGTTCATCGGTCCTGTCCGCCCGCCGCAGGGGCGTCTGGTGGTCCTGGGTTTCGGGGGCGATCTCGGATTTTCCGGAAACAACCAGCCGCTTGCGGCCACGGGCGCCATCCGGCACGGGAAGATCATTCCATGGGCAGAGCTTACCTCCGGGCTGGCACCGCTCCTTGAGGCAGATGCCACCTTTGCCAATCTGGAAACCGTGATCACCGATCGTAATGATCTTGTCCCGGCCGACAGGTCCTTCAACTTTGCGGCAAGCCCGGAAGGGGTGTTTGCAGCTGCCCGGGCCGGGATCAATGTCCTGGCCACGGCCAACAATCATGCCGCCGACTATGGGGGAGAAGGGATCCTCGAGACACTGCGCCATCTCGAGCTGGCCCGGGCGCACGGCCTCAAGGCCCATGCCGGGCTCGGGGTGGGGCAGGAGCGCTATCGCAGTGATGTCTTCCAGCTGGGTGACGTGAGGGTTGCCATCGCGGCGATCGGCAAGGGCGTCAATCCCGCGGAGCCCGATGGGCCCGGGCAGCCGCTTCAGGCGAGGCCCATCGATTTCGAGCGGGTCGGCCTGTCCCTGGTCGGCACGGGCGCGCAGATCCGCGTGCTCTCGGTTCATTATGGCGAGGAGCTCGACACGACCGTCTCGGACGCCAACCGGGTGCGCTTCCGGGCTGCGGTCGATGGCGGGCGCGCAACGATCGTCTTCGGTCACCACTCGCATGTGGCCGCCGGGATCGAGCGGCGGGGTAACGCCCTGATCCTCTATGGCCTTGGCAATTTCCTGCATGCCGGAACACAGAACATGGCCCGTTATGACGAGTGCCGGGACTTTGGCCTGCATGCCAGGGTCTATCTCTGGGTTGAGCCGGGCAGGGATCCGGTGCTCCGGGCGGTCGAGCTCACGCCGCTCATGAACATGCAGGAGATCACCCGGCCGTTCCCTTTGCCGGAGGCAAGGCGGAGGATCGAGATCCTGAATGGACTGAGCGCCGGGCTGGGCAGCGATGGCGGGCAACCCCTGTTCCTTGCGGCAACCTCGACCGGCTCGGGTCTGGCCTGCATCGAAGATGGCCAACGCCATGGGGATGAACTGGAAGACCGTTGTCGGGCTCTGGAAAAGGCAGACATCCGTATTGCCAGTTTACTTGAGAGGTCTGCACAAGTCTGCAAGCCTGTTCCGGTCATCGGGAAGGGTGCGGGCGGACAGACTGAAGGCAAACCGAAGACGGAGACTTCGGTCTCGAAAGAGGCCGGCCGCAAGAAACAGCCGTCGAAGCGCAGTTCCAAACAGCCTTGATGGAGCGATGTCCTCGTCCCTGCCGGTTGGGGCTCGTCTGGCGTTTTGTGGGAAGGATTTGCGAGGTGGCCGCACGATGCCTGGTGGCAGTTTCCGTTTGTTGAATGGGAAGCGTAATGCTGCACGACCTCATTCGGATCGGTCCGCTATCAAAAGAGCGCGTGATTTCAGTCGGTTTGCCGACCGGATCTCTACGCGAGGTGATATCGGCTTTCCAGCTACCCGACTAGATCAACACAACCATGGCGGCATAGCGCCGCGTAAACGAAGGTAGTGTCTGCAGACGTCACTCCAGCGGATTTAGAAAGGGCTTCCGCCCAAAGATCTCACCCCTCCGCGCCGACCGCTCCAAGGCATATGCCTCAGCCGATGTCTGGACTAGGGCATAGGCGTAATCCAGGTGCGTGTGGATGAACCTTCTGGTTCTGGCATCAAGGTTCAGTTCGCCTGATGCAAACAGAGGCATCTCTTCTGGCGTCAGTGAGGGTATCACGAACCTGTTTGCCACGTAGACGCAGAACTGGTCCCCTGAGAGCCTGCCGCTCCAGTGACTGGCGAGCCGGGTCACAAGCCCATATTTCTTGGGTTGTGCGCTTGCTTTCGCATCGATCTCACGGCCGGACATGCCGCAATAGATCAGCTCGTCACCTTTCCAGATGGCGTAGACGCCGGCGGCCACTGCGGGAACTGCCGGATTTGGCCAGGCCGAGAATGGAACCCGCTCTGAGAACAGCTCGCGCGACATTCAGTATTTCTGCTTCGAAGGAATAACACCGCGGACGCCACCCCGGGGTTCTGCAACATCGCCCTCGCGACGTGGGATGAGATGAACATGCACATGGAATATGGTCTGACCGGCATCCTTGCCGGAGTTAATCCCGACGTTGAATCCAGTCACTGCACCATCCTGCTTCAGGATTTCAGATCGCTGGTCTTGCAACATGCGATGGATCGCATTCAGTTCGGGTTGGTAAAGATCGAAGTAGTCTGCAACGTGGCGCTTGGGGATGACGAGTGTGTGTAGCGCCGTAACAGGAAAGGCGTCCCGGATGGCGTAACATAGTTCATTTTCGGCGATCACGCGCCTTGGATCGCGGTCACAGAAGATGCAACCTGCCGACCGATCCTCGTAGGATGCCAGCACTCCTCGGAAGTCCGTATCGTCCTTGTCCCGCTTGTTCGTGTTGCAAGTGATGCAAAGCGCCTGGAAATTGCTGACGTCGTCAGACCCGCCACGTGCCCGCGGAACAATATGGTCGACGTGCATAGCAGCCTGTGCTTCATGCGCGCCGCATAGCTCGCAACGGTAGCGCGCTCGCTTTAGAACTTCATACCGAACGGAGCCGGGCACGTAACCATCGGACAGCATCCGATGCTCCCATATGTCCTGACCGCGTTTATCAAGGTACTCGGCCAGCCGCGCGTCGCAGAGCTGCAGAAGCGCCACTCTCTCGTCCTCGCTTAATGGAGCAATGTTGAGCTTGTACCCTGAGATGCGCTTGCCGTCCTTCAGCGGCTCGATGATCCCATTTTGAGTGAGTACCTTGCCAACCATATTCTTCGTTCGGATTTCATAATACTCCACCTGAGACCTGTCATAGCTGAGCAGTGCCTTGGCGACTGTCTCAGTATCTGCATGTCCGCCGTTCTCGAGGAGAATTCTCAGCATGACCGGTTGATATATGTGTGACATCCGCATGGATCGGCGGATGTACTCTTCCAGCTGTGCGAAGGTTAAGTCTGAGGGCATCTTCTCAGAATGTACGACTGACGACGCTGAATCCAGAGGAAAGAGAATTTTCGAACCAGGTCCACCGATATCAAGGAAGGTAAGCGTGCTGAAACTTGGTCTAGGTGACAAACGACCATAAACCAATTAGCCTGGACTAATGCCGATCGTTAACTGGACCGCTGAAGGTAACGAACAGATCTTCGCAGACTATTTCGCGATTTTGGCCGACGATATTGACGGCCGGGAGCATAAAAAGGCAGAGGACCGGCGTTTATTGCTCTCCTGCTGAATGACCGATCCAAATCAGCGTGGCAGTTCAAGCTCCAGAGCATTGGCGCCGGCTGCAATCCGATGGAGCAAACAGCCACTCCGTAGCTCTCCTGGCCGGGAGTGGCGGTGGCGTCTCCTCAGGCCCTGTCGACAAGGACGGCCTCGAGCTGTGAGTGCGCCAGGTCAAAAGCATCTTCGAGAGCGGCATTGACGCCCCGTGCACCGGCCACCACCGCCTGCGACCACCGCAGATACGCGCGCTTTCTTTCCAGCGGCCATGGCGGCGGCGAAAGGCGGATTGAGCGGAGATTGGATGTCTTGTCGGCCAGCTTGATCATCTTGGCCCCCGGTGACTTGTGAGGGGTCGTCTCCACCTGGAGCTGCTTGCGGGTGGATGGCGGCAGGGACTTGTCATCGGTGACCTCGAGGACAAGCCCGGCCACCTGAGGACCGAACAGGGCCTCGATCTCGGCTGCCTTGATCCCTGCATCCTCGATCGCGTCATGCAGCACCGCTGCGATGGCAAGATCGATGTCCGCTCCTCCGGTGGCTTCGGTGACCAGATGGGCGACCTCGACCAAATGGTTCACATAGGGCTCGCGGGCCTTGCCCTTCCGGCGTTGCCGGGCATGCCAGGCCGCGGCAAGGCTGTAGGCTCTCGCCAGTGATGTGACAGTGTTCATTCGGATCTCCTTCTTCCGGAGCCCGACCTGAGCCGCTCAGGCTCAAGCCTGGCGGTGTGGTTTGTTTGGGATGACCAGAAAGTAGTGATATCCGGGTCGACATGCAAGACCCTGCCAAGCGGCTGTCTTGCATCAGGGAAGCAATCACGAGTTGTTCCGCACCTTACGGTGCAGGGCGTCCTGCAATGGCCGCCAGCACATCCGAGGGCGCCTCCCGGGCCCGTGAGGTGGCGTTGCAGCTCATTTGTTCCGCGCCCGCCAGTCCCAGGGCATTTCGAATGAACCGGCCCACATCCCCCGGCGGTTGAGCCGCGCCTCGTCTTCCTGGGCGATGTAATCGGTTCCATACTTCCGATAGGCAACCGCCCAGCCCTGGTCGACAATCCAGGCATTGAGGTTGGTCCCACCCTTGAAGCAGACGGCAATGGTGCGCTTGTAGCGATCGCGCCCCTT
>NZ_JBIIDX010000061.1:0-18078 GCF_044238155.1 Aestuariivirga sp.
CCGTTGGATAGGAAGATGCCGTCAGGCTTCATGGCGAGGATCTCTTCCGCCTTGCTGGTCGCTGGCACTACCGTGACATCGCATCCCGCGGCCGTGAGACAGCGCAGGATGTTTCGCTTGAGGCCATAGTCAACGGCCACCACCTTGAAGCGGCCCGGGCTGACGCGGACATGGCCCTGCCTCCAGTCCCACAGCGTCTCATCCCAGTGCAGGCGCTGGGAAAGTGAAACGTCTTTCGCGAGATCAAGGCCAACAAGCCCCGGCCATGCGGCGGCCATGGCTTTCAGCTTCTTCAGGTCGAACTTGCCCCGCGCATTGTGCGCGATGACGCCGTTCGGCATGCCCTTTTCGCGGATGCGGGCAGTGAGCGCGCGGGTGTCGATGCCCGAAAGGCCGATGATGTTGCGGGCCTTCAGCCATTTGTCGAAATGCTTGGCGGACCGGTAGTTGGCTGGCTCCGTCACGGGCTGCCTCACGATACAGCCGACAACACCCGCCGACGCTGCCAGGTTTGTCGTTTCGATGTCCTCGTCATTGGTGCCGACGTTGCCAATGTGCGGGAAGGTGAAGGTCACGATCTGGCCGGCATAGGAGGGGTCGGTCAACACCTCCTCGTAGCCGGTCATTGCGGTGTTGAAGCAGACCTCGCCAACTGCTTCTCCTTCAGCGCCAATGCCCTGTCCTTCGATCACCGTGCCATCTGCAAGAACCAAGAGAGCCGTCACGCGTGGGGTGTCCCAGTCGCCGAGTGTCGGACGTGCGGGCGTCTTGGCCTTGGCAGGCTTCTTGGCAGTCGGCATGAGGGGCTCCCGGGAACTGGGCGGTGGTTAGGGCAAGGGCGCTGGCCCGTCAAGGTTGCGGTGCGGCGAGTTCCCCTCTAAATCCGGTGGCTGATTTTGCACAACACAGGGAGCGCCCGGTATGGCTCTGCGCGACGAGGTTTCGGCGGCGTTGAAGGACGCCATGAAGGCTGGTGACAAGAAGAAGCTCGGCACCTTGCGGCTTATGCAGGCGGCTATCAAGGACAAGGACATAAACAGCCGCACGGATGGGCATGATTCGGCGCTCACGCCCGATACGGGCATCGTGGAACTCTTTGCCCGCATGGTGAAGCAGCGCCAGGATTCAATCGCCGCCTACGAGCAGGGCGGGCGACCTGAACTGGCTCAGAACGAGCGGGACGAGATAACTGTCATCCAGTCGTTCATGCCAAAACAGATGAGCGAGGATGAAGCGAAAGCTGCAATTGCCGTCATCATCAAGGCGATCAGCGCAAGCGGCATCAAGGACATGGGAAAAGTTATGGCGGAGTTGAAGCTCCGCCATTCTGGTCAGATCGATATGGCCAAGGCCGGCGGCATCGTGAAGAGCCTGCTGGGCTGAGACGCCGTCTCGCTCATATCTCAGAGGATGTTGGTCTTGACCGGGATGTTGCCCTTCGTTGCGTGAGAGTAAGGGCACACCACATGAGCCTTGGTGGTGATATCCTCGGCCTGGGCCTTGGTGAGGCCTGGCAGCTTCACGTCCAGCGTAACGGCAATGCCGAAGCCGCCACCATCGTCGCGCGGGCCGACGCCGACATGGGCGGTTACGGCTGCGTCTGGCGCAATCGTCACCTTTTCCTGTCCTGCTACGAATTTCACAGCGCCCAGATAACAGGCTGAATAACCGACGGCGAAGAGTTGTTCGGGGTTGGTGCCTTTGCCATCTCCGCCCATCTCTTTTGGCAGGGACAGGGCAACGTCGAGTTTGCCGTCATCGGTCTTGCCGCGTCCGTCGCGGCCACCAGTCGACGTGGCGTGGGCTGTGTAAAGGATGGGCATTTCGGTGTCTCCTGTTGACTTTGCTGCATGGTTTCGCTCGTCTAGTCTGGACTCGCCGGGGCCAACTTTCAAGCGTTCAGCGCCGCGCCAGCATAACGCCCACCGCTGCCAGCACGAAGCCTGCCCAACCCAGCAGTGGCATCGCCTCGTCCAGTAACGGCCAGGCGATCACCGCCGACAGCGGCGGAACCAAATAGAAGAGCGACGAGACCCGGCTCACCTCTCCTGCCCGGATCATCGCCAGCAGCAGTGACATGGCAATGATTGAGTTGCCGATCACCAGATAGCCGAGCGCCATCAGGAAAGCTGGGTTCCAGGTGATGTCGAAAGTTTCGAATGCCATGGCCAGCGGCAGTGTGCCGCTCAGCCCAGCAAGATATTGGACTGAGTTGGACACCACCGGATGGTGGTTCTTCCCGAACCGCTTTTCCCACAATGTGCCAGCCGTGATGGCGCACAGGGCGCCGGCCGCCGCGAGGATACCAAGAGGATGCTCAAGTTCTAAGCTAGAGCGGGAAACAATCACGATGGCTGCCCCGGTCAATCCGAGGCCGAGTCCGGCCCATCGCAAGAGGCTTACGCGTTCGCGGGTCAAGCGCGGCGCGATCAGTCCCACCAGGATGGGCTGCAGGCAGACAATGATCGCCACCCCTCCTGCCGATACACCCGCCTTGAAGGCCAGGTAGGAGAGGCCGAAATAGAATGCCTGTATCAAGATCCCGACAATTGCCAGATGCATGTAGTCTGCGGGGCTCGTGGGCAATGGGGGGCGAAGGACGGCAACAAGCGGCACCAGCAGTGCGCAGACGCAGGCATACCGAACAGTCAGAAAGCTCAGGGGCTCGGCGTGGCTGATGCCCAGCTTGGCGACAGAGAATCCGCCTGACCACAGGAGCAGGAACACGGCCGGCGCGGCGAGCAGCCATAGGGGTTTGCTGGCGGTGGGGTTGTTTGGTCTAGTCATGGAACTCACCCTAAGGTGATTACGAGTGTTTTGCCATGCGAGCGCCATGCGATCGACATGCGGGGCGGTTCCATCTGCTTTGCTCTTGCTCTAAGTACAGTCCATGCGCGTTCCGCCCTCCTTTCTGGAAGACATCCGCAACCGGGTGACCATCTCCTCGGTGGTCGGCCGCAAGGTGGCGTGGGACCGGCGCAAGTCCAACCCCGGGAAGGGTGACTACTGGGGCTGCTGCCCGTTCCATGGCGAGAAGACGCCATCCTTCCATGTCGAGGACCGCAAGGGCCGCTACCACTGCTTCGGCTGCAAGGCGTCCGGCGACATATTCACCTTTCTCGTTGAGAAGGAGGGGATGAGCTTTCCGGAGGCGGTGGAGCGCCTGGCGGCCGAGGCGGGGCTGGCCATGCCGCAGCTGAGTGAGGCTGACATCCAGCGCGAGGAAAAACGCGCAAGCCTCTACGAAATCATGGAAATGGCCGTCAGGTTTTTCGAGGCGGAGTTGCAGGCGGCGCGCGGCAGCAGGGCCCGCGGCTACCTTTCTGACCGGCAGCTTTCACCCGCCATCCAGAAGGAGTTCCGGCTCGGCTATGCGCCGGATGACCGGTCGGCGCTGCGCAGCCACCTCGCTGACAAGGGGGTGGATGTCGCCCAGATGGCCGAGGCGGGCCTCGTGGTGACGGGCGACGACATTCCCGTTGCCTATGACCGGTTCCGCGACCGGGTGATGTTCCCGATCCGCGACCCCAGGGGCCGGGTGATCGCCTTCGGCGGCCGGGCGATGGCCAAGGACGCGCTCGCCAAATATCTGAATTCGCCGGAAACGCCGCTCTTCCACAAGGGCCAGGTGCTCTACAATTTGGACAAGGCCAGGGCTGCCGCCCATGAGCGCGGCCAGATCATTGCGGTCGAGGGCTATATCGACGTCATCGCCATGCACCGCGCCGGATTGCCGCAGGCGGTGGCCCCGCTCGGCACCGCGCTGACCGAAGACCAGCTCGCCATGCTGTGGAAACAGGCGCCGGAACCCATCCTGTGTTTCGATGGTGACCAGGCCGGGATCAAAGCCGCCTACCGGGCGCTCGACCTGGCGTTGCCGCTGCTCGAACCGGGGCACTCGCTGCGCTTTGCGCTGCTGCTGGAGGGCCAGGATCCGGATGATCTGCTGAAGGCGCAAGGGGCCGACGCCTTGCGGGCGGTGATTGCCGCCGCGCAGCCGCTCTCCGACATGCTGTGGCAGCGCGCCCTGGCGGGCAATGATCGGTCGACGCCTGAAAGGCGGGCTCAGTTTGAGCGAGAAATAAGAAGCATTATCAATACAATATCAGACGATGTTGTAAGAAAACATTATCAGTCCGAATTCGTTCAGCGCATCCGTGCGCTGTTTCAGCCCGTGGCCGCCAGGCCGTCGCCGTCGGTACGTCGGCCGCCCATGTCCGCAGGCGGTGGTCGCTCATACAAGGTGCAACAGCGGCCCTGGGACATACCCCAGCCGCCGACACCACAACTCAAGCAACTCGCTTCACAGCGCAGCTTCCTGGAGGGTGCGGAACGGCGGGAACGTATGATTGTACTGGCCCTGATCAACCACCCGGACCTGATCCACGAGTTTCTGGACGAGTTTGCCGGGCTTGAGTTCACCGTGTCGGAACTCGCTCTCCTGCGCAGCCGGATGATTGATTGCGCCGCTCATGAAACGGGCCTTGACGGAACGGTCCTCAGGGACCAATTGAGGAGCATGGGTCTCGGGTCCTTGCTGGATCGTCTGCTGGCCCAGGCGAAACGGCTGAACGAGTGGTTTCTCGGGAGCGGGGCAGCACAAGATGACGCCCGCACCGGTCTCCGTCAGATGATCGCCCTTCATCGCAAAACAATCACCTTGGAGCGGGAGCTCAAGGCGGCCGAGGCTGTGTTTGTGGCCGACCCGACCGAGGAAAATCTGACTGCACTCATGGCGGTGCGCGAGCAGATGTCGTCCCATGCGGGGCAGGAGGCCCAGATCGAGGGCTTCGGCGCTGCCAGCGGACGGCCTGTGAACGTGATCACCTGAGACCTCCCGAAACGGGTTTTGACCCCGAATCACAACGCTGCTATGGCGGATGCCCCGCCTGACACATCAAGGACTTGTACATGGCCCGAGCACAAGTGCGCGCACCCGCCCCGGACGATCAGGAAACCCCGGCCGCAGCAGAAGACGCCGAAGCCCCGGAGGCTCAGGCCGGCGATGGCGCGGACTCGCCCATCCTGGATTTGTCAGATGCCGCCGTTAAGCGGATGATCAAGCTGGCAAAGGCGCGCGGCTTTGTGACCCTTGACGAACTCAATGCCGTGCTGCCGTCCGAAGAGACCAGTCCGGAGCAAATCGAAGACATCATGGCCATGCTCAACGACATGGGCATCAATGTGGTCGAGTCGGAGGAAGAAACCGAGAATCTGGCTGCAAAGGTAGAGGCTGAGGCTGAGGGTGAATCGACCGAGACTGCACTGATCAAGGTGGAGGCGGCCAAGACACCGGCTGACCGCACCGACGATCCGGTTCGCATGTACCTGCGCGAAATGGGCCAGGTGGAACTTCTCTCGCGCGAGGGCGAAATTGCCATCGCCAAGCGCATCGAGGCAGGGCGCGAGGCGATGATCGCCGGTCTCTGCGAGAGTCCGCTGACTTTCCAGGCCATCATCATTTGGCGTGATGAGTTGAACGAGGCCAAGATCCTGCTGCGTGACATCATTGATCTTGAGGCTACCTACGCGGGACCTGACGCTAAGAAGCAAGGGCCAGTTCAGACACCAGCACCTTACGTGCCGCCAAAAGAGGAAGTGAAGAAAAAGGCGGAAGCCAAGCGCGCAGAAGCCAAACGGCAAGCTGCTGCCGCCATCCGCCGGCCTGGCGGTGAAGATGATTTCAGCGATGTGCTTTCGCCTGAGGATTTCGACCGGCCTCAGGTCGAGGAGGATGATGACGACGAGGGCGATGATCTCGGCGTATCACTCTCCGCGATGGAGGCTGAGCTCAAGCCCAAGGTCCTTGAGATCTTCGATGCCATCGCCAAGAGCTACAAGAGCCTGCGCAAGCTGCAGGATCAGGAGGTGGCAGAGGGCACGGAGCTCTCTCCGTCGCAGGAGAGGCGCTACAAAAAGCTGCGCGAGGAAATTGTCGCCGAGGTTAAGTCGCTTTCGCTCAACAATGCGCGTATCGAGGCACTGGTCGAGCAACTTTACGATATCAGCAAGCGCCTCAATGCGCTGGAAGGCCGGTTGATGCGTCTGGCCGAAACCTACAAGGTGCCGCGGACAGAGTTCCTCAAGGAATATCAGGGTAATGAACTCGATCCGGACTGGCTGAAGCGGGTGGGCCGTCTGTCGCGCTTCGGATGGAAGAAGTTCGTGAACGACGAGAAGGAATCGATCCGGGTGATCCGCGACGAGATCTTCGAACTCGCCACCGCCACCGGCCTGCAAATCCCCGAATTCCGCCGCATCGTCGCCATGGTGCAGAAGGGCGAGCGCGAGGCCAGGATCGCCAAGAAGGAGATGGTGGAAGCCAACCTCCGCCTCGTCATCTCGATCGCCAAGAAATACACCAACCGCGGCCTGCAGTTCCTCGATCTGATCCAGGAGGGCAACATCGGCTTGATGAAGGCGGTGGACAAGTTCGAATACCGCCGCGGTTACAAATTCTCGACCTACGCCACCTGGTGGATCAGGCAGGCCATCACCCGCTCAATCGCCGATCAGGCGCGCACCATCCGCATTCCGGTGCACATGATCGAGACGATCAACAAGATCGTGCGCACCTCGCGCCAGATGATGCATGAAATCGGCCGCGAGCCGACGCCGGAGGAACTGGCCGACAAGCTCTCCATGCCGCTCGAAAAAGTTCGCAAGGTGATGAAGATCGCCAAGGAGCCGATCTCGCTCGAAACCCCGGTGGGCGACGAGGAGGATTCGCACCTCGGCGATTTCATTGAGGACAAGAACGCAATCCTGCCCATCGACGCGGCGATCCAGGCGAATTTGCGCGAGACGACGACCAGGGTTCTGGCCTCGCTCACTCCGCGCGAGGAGCGCGTGCTGCGCATGCGCTTCGGCATCGGCATGAACACCGATCACACGCTGGAGGAAGTAGGCCAGCAGTTCTCGGTGACGCGCGAGCGTATCCGCCAGATCGAGGCCAAGGCGCTCAGGAAGCTGAAGCATCCGAGCCGCAGCCGGAAGCTGCGGAGTTTCCTCGACAATTGATCGGCGCTTAACAGGCTGCGGAGAACTGGTGCATGTCGTTTTTCAAGAAGCTCTTCGGTATCGGCAAGTCCGGCGAGGCTGGGCCACCCAATGCGATACGGCAACTTGAGTACAATGGTTATGTCATTGCCGCCACGCCCTACAAGGAAGCTGGCCAGTGGCAAACCTGCGGGGTTGTGACAAAGACCGCAGACGGCGAGACGAAGCAGCATCGCTTCGTGCGGGCCGACCGGTTCGCTGACGAAGATGGGGCTGCAGACCATGCCATCATGAAGGGTCAGCAGATTGTAGATCAACTCGGAGACAGGATGTTTGCCTGAGCTCGATCAGGCCAACACGCAGTTGAAGCTGATGCTGATGCGGTAACCGTCCGCACGGTTCAGGGGCACCTCATGGCGGAGCCAGCTCTCCCATAGCATTAAAGTTCCCGGGTGCGGTTTGAACGGTACATGTGATCTGAACGCGAGGGGCGCCTTCGCTTTCTTCGGTGGCGCTGCCATCATGAAGCCAAGGCGTGGGTCCTCATAATTGATGGGTCCTGCGCCTTGCGGAACCGCGACATAAAAGGTTCCGCTGAGCACCGCATTGGGGTGAATGTGAGAGCTGTGGGCGCCGCCCTCCGGCATGACGTTCACCCACAGCGAGTCGACCTTTGGTTTCAGTCCGCGCAGATCCCAGTGCAAGGCTTTGGCAAATGCAAGGGCATGACGCTCGATGGCCTTCGTCAGCCTCGCAAATTCGGGGAACCTCCAGGCCAGGTCATTGAGGGAGGCATAGGACGTGTAGCCCGGATAACCGTGCTTGGCAGACCAGCGGCGTCCCGCGCCGTCATCGGTAGCAAGCGACATCGACAGCATTTCAAGCGCTTCGATCAGTCGTGAGGGAACAACAGCCTCAGCACTATAGATCCGGGTGGCGAACAGGCTGTGAATTCTGGTCCGGATTGAGCGGGATTGTCTTGAAGGTTTTGGCATCCCGCCCCGATAGCTGACGGCTTAGTCGCCTTCAAGCGTCTTGACGACGATCAGCGCAACCTCGGATGCGGGGTGTTTGGTCAGATCCTTGTTGATCTCCATCAGTGTCACCTTTGCGACCTGGGCCGAAACAGCCTTCCGGTAGACCCCAAGGGCGAGGGGCGGGGCGGCGACAACCAGTTCGGTGTATTCGCCGGCCTTGAGGTCTCTGTCCATGTCGGCTGCAATCTGCTGCACGAAACGATCCTCGGCCTGTTGGTGATAATCCGTGGGCTCGATGGTGGAGCGACGGCCGCTCGGGTCATTGACGCGCGGCGGCTTGTCGCTGCCTTGCTCCCGGCTCGGAGGGTTGGCATGGCCATAGACCCGAACCTGTTCCAGCTGTGGCTTGCCAGGTTGGCCAATGTTCCGAAACACGGTGGCGCGACCGCCGTCGGTCACCAGCACCCGCGCATTATGGACCAGTCTTTTCATTCCAAACCTCCAATTCTCTGCCGCAGCTAGCCATGATCCTAGCACTTTTCGCCTTGCGCAAGATCAATTATCACAGGCCGACCACAGCAGGAGGCCTGGATGCGGCATCTTTACACTTTCGAGTCCCGTGAGCAGCCGCTGGCCAGCAGTGACGTGTTTTATGGCCGGTTGGGCCGAAATGCGGGCTGGGCGCTGGCTGTGGTTGTGGGATCGCTCCTGCTCGGCACCAGCGGCTACATGTACTTTGAGGGCATGCCCTTGATCGATGCCCTTGCCAATGCCTCGATGATCCTCTCTGGCATGGGCCCGCTTGGCCCCCTTTACACCACTGGCGGCAAGCTGTTCGCGTCATTCTATGCAATTGCGTCCGGACTTCTCCTGTTCGTCATTGCCGGCCTGATGTTGCTGCCGGTCTATCATCGTATCCTTCATCGGTTTCATGTGGACGAGGAGGACGCAGCACCGCTGCCGGATGTACATCGACATTCCAGCAAGGACCGGTCGGCGTGAGCCAGTGCCAGCCTGGCAAGCTGGTACTGCAATGTTAGCTCAGTTCTTGTTCGGTCTGTGTTTGGTCAAGGACGAGATCAGCACTCCATGCGCTGGCAAGTCGGCGCCTCGCTGCATGCGCAGCCTCGAGGTCGGTGGCGTTGATGACGGCCAAACGGAAGCCGCCCGGCGGCATGGCGTGGCTTGCCTGGGGTTTTCCCTGATGGAAGGTGATTTGCAGGCTGCTCACGGATGGCATTTTACGCACCTCCTCCTGAAGGGCAGGTGGAGGATGGCGGTAGTCGTGACCGTGGCGGGCGAAGAGTGGCACTGAGTAACCATCGACCCGGTTCACATCGGCATACTGCCAGTTCGCTGAACTGTAGAGTTCGATCAGTGCCTCAACCCAGCCTCGTCCGTAAAGATCGCACCATTGGTCGGCAAAGCGAAGATGGGCTTCAATGATGGTGCCGCCGATGGTCTCAAAATTCATCATGCCGGAGTAACCTGACATATGGTGCGCCACCCATACCTCGAGTTGGCTTGCAAGGACCGGCATCGTTCCCGCGTGAACCCGCCAATGGCGGAACATGCCGTCAGTCCAGGGCGAACCTGTTGCGTGACGAAGCCACGCGATCCGACCACCAAGCACAGCGCAATCTGTCGAGACATGCTCTCCGGCGAGAAGTGGCATCCACATGTGGCCCGGCTCGGAAAAGCGTTCCATCTCCTCGGCTGAGGCAATTTTGCGGCTGCCGGTGCCCATTCCTCGGAGATTGATGATGGGCTTTGAGAATACCGGATAGGTATTCGGCGGAACGCCATGCGGTCCGCAGGCCAAGTCCTGTGTCCAGGCGATCCTCAGCTTGTCATAGACCCAGCGGTCGCTGGGGTAGAGCATCCAGCAGTCGGGATCATCAGTCGGAATCTTGACATGTTCCGGGCATGGACTTCCTTCAAAATACTGAAGCCGCCAGGGATCACGCTCGAGTACAGGCATGCCCTCAGGCTACCATGGCCTCGCCAGCGTGCAAGCATGTTACCTGATTTCCCAGCTTATGTTCACATCGACGGAGAGCCTCTGCTCACCCGCTGCGATGGCTGGCGCTTGTGCGGCGTCCGCCATCACGGCAGTGGAGCGCATCATTGCCACAGGCGGCTGGTAGCCGGAGACCTCGCTCACAGTCAGCACCGGTCCCAACTCGAGGCCCATGGCTTCCGCATAGACCTTGGCCTTCCGGGTGGCGTCTGCTGCCGCAAGCTTGCGGGCTGCATCGAGGGCGGTTTCGGGCTCGGCGACGTCGAAGCTGATGCCACCGATCTGGTTCGAGCCAGCAGACACAAGACTGTCGAGAAGCGGACCCAGGCCGGCAATGTCGCGAACCGTGGCGGTCACGCTGTTAGCCGCTTCATAGCCAATCAGCTTCGGGGGCTGGTCGTTGACATAATCGTACCTTGGCTGAACCGAAAAATTTGAGGTCTGTATGTCTTTTTCTGCGATGCCGGTTTGCTTCAGTACGGCCATCACCTTTGCCATAGAGCGGCTGTTGGCGGACAATGCATCCTGAGCGGTGGCGCCGCGGCTCGTGACGCCGGTATTCACGAATGCCAGGTCCGGGACGATCCGTACCTCGCCGTGACCTGTGAGAGAAATGGTGCGCGGCAGGCGATTGTCATCAGCTTGGGCTGGGCTCACGACAGAAAGCAGGGTGCCGAGTGCAGCGGCAGCAATGGTCGGTCGATACATGGCAGTCTCCATCAAACAGTTTGCCATGACTCGCGATTGGGGCGTGAATACGGCGTCAGCGGAACGGCGGCTCGTCGAAGCTTCTCAGCTTGCGTGAATGAAGCTGGCCGACGTTGCCGCGCAGGAGTTCGATGGTCTCGAGGCCAATCAGCAGATGCTCGCCGACTGCCCTGTCATAAAAGGCATTGGCCGCGCCCGGAAGCTTGATCTCGCCATGCAGCGGCTTGTCCGAGACGCAGAGCAGCGTGCCATAGGGAACCCTCAACCGGTAGCCCTGGGCGGCGACGGTGCCTGACTCCATGTCGACGGCGATGGCGCGAGACAGATTGATGCGTCGCAACTCCTGGCTCCAGCGCAATTCCCAGTTACGATCGTCGTTGGTCACCACTGTTCCCGTGCGCAGGCGCTCCTTCAGCGCGTCGCCCCGTTCACCGGTCACGCGAGCTGCTGCTTCCTGTAGGGCAACCTGAACCTCGGCCAGCGGTGGAATTGGAATTTCCGGCGGTACCAGCGAGTCGAGGATGCGGTCCTGGCGAAGATAACCATGGGCGAGAACGTAGTCGCCGATACGCTGGCTCTGCCGCAGGCCGCCGCAGTGCCCGACCATCAGCCAGCAATGCGGGCGCAGCACCGAGAGATGATCGGTGATATTCTTGGCATTGGATGGTCCCACCCCGATATTGACAAGGCTGACACCGCCCTGGCCATCCCCGCGTGACAGGTGATAGGCGGGCATCTGGTAGCGGTGCCATTGTGACTGGGCGATAATCGACTGGCGCTCGGCCTCTCCCATGCTGCGGGTAACCTGCCCACCGCCGGGGAGTGCGAGGGTGGCGTAGGGGCTCTGGTCCCGGAGCTGGGCCAGTGACCACTTTACGAACTGGTCGACATAGCGGTGATAGTTGGTAAGAAGGATCCAGGGCTGAACGGCCTGCCAGTTTGTTCCTGTGTAATGCTGGAGCCGTTTCAGCGAATAGTCGACCCGGACGGCATCAAACAGCGCGAGTGGCAGAGGTTGCCCAGGGTGCTGGTTCCACAGCCCGTCAGCCACCTCATCACCGACATGGGCAAGCTTCGGGATTGGGAAGTGTAACGCCAGTTCGGCTGCGGTCACGTCATTGCGTCCCAGATCATCACCCTGGTGAAGGACGTAGGGGTAGGGGATTTCCTCCTCCGACGGCCCGACGCTGATCGTTGCTGAGTAGTCTCTGGCGAGGTGGGTGAGTTGCTCGATCAGGTAGCGGCCGAAATGCTCGGGGTGCGTGATCGTCGTGGCATAGACTCCAGGGCCTTGGAACTTGGCGAAAGCCCGGGCGACCCGGGGTTGCAGACCAGCCGACCTGTACTCGACCCACAGGCCGGGATAGCGAAATTGCTGGCGTTCGGCCTCCGTGGGGGGCTGGCGGATGTCAAAATATCGTTCGAGGCAGTGTCTGAGACTGCCTGAGGCGTCACGATACAGGGCGATGAGGCGCTCGACGGCGGCTTCGGGCGAAAGACTGTGTTCCATGGGCTGAAGCCTATAGCATGGCGCCAAGAATTGCTGTAGCCATCAGGCGGGGGCCCATAGCTCAATGGTTAGAGCTGACGGCTCATAACCGTCTGGTTCCAGGTTCGAGTCCTGGTGGGCCCACCACTATCGTTTTGTTCTGTTTCTTCTGAAGTGCTTTCAATGTTTCAATTTGAAGGTGCGGGGAAATTGGCAGCGGTGCGGGGAAAATCCTTCCCGGTTTTTTCCTGAACTGTACAGTCCTGCGGGGGCGCGTGGTTGGATACAAGGTAGCGCCTGGCTCATCGTTGATAGAAGCCAAGACATTTTACCGCATAGTAGTCATGGTAATGGCGCTCTCAATCAAATTGTCATCCCTGTTGCAGTGCAGCGACTGTCACTCCAGGAAGAGAGAAGCCTAAAGTTGACCTGGGATGCCTTTGGGTTTTGAAAATTTCAGTTTAACCGCGAAAGCCCAGATCGATGCTACTCAGCTGATCCATATCCCTCCACTACTGGAATCGTGGGCGTAAGGGCATTGAGGCCTCTGTATGGATGTATATGGAGCGAGATCTGCGAGAATACCAAAGATATGCCAAGGCAGAACACAATAGCGCGAAGATCGCTATCTTCTTGTCTACGCGCAATACAACAGCAATGGTAACGGTAGACAGGGGTGCCAGCAGGTAGATCAGTGTACAATTTTTGGGATACACGAATTGATTCTGGCTACCCATCGAGACCCGCTGATTTCTTGATAACTCAAGATTGTCTAACGATTTTGTGAAGCGATCGATAACTAGGTATGAGAAACAGTCAGAAATATTGTTCGTGTATCCGCATCTATTCTCATCAACCTTCCAAAGAACAGAACATAGGTTATCGAGCCCCTTGTTCGCTTCTGCAGTCTTGTAGGTATTGTAGTGTGATTTTCATTCTTCTTCTGTAACTTGAAGAACCTAATTGGCTAGCCCAGCTTGCATTGCATTTTTTATTTGTTGCGATTGCATCGGTAACTTATCCAAATCTCCGAAAAACTTTTACGTCGCGCATATTTCGGGCGTCGCAGGCAGTCGAGCAGTTTCATCAAAATAGCCTGAGGTGAGGTAACAGTTGAAGCTACTTTCCAACAAGTTAGAGAAAACGGCAAAAATGACGGAAGCGTTCAGGGCAATTCCAGTTGGTTGTTCCGTGGTTTTCCTCCTGCTAAGGATTATACATCTTTCTACTACATAACAGTCAGGGGTTTTCCATGTCGGTCGGCACTTTCGTCAAGATCCTTGCCGCAACTGCTTCGATCCTTACCTCTTGCGCAGCTTATGCTTTTGCGCAGGATGCTCCGAACCTGATCGGCACATGGTCGGGTAAAATCGTCCATGGCGCTCGGTTTGGGGCGCTCAACCATGATCCAGCAGAGAATGATCCGGTCTTCGCCGATCGTAAAAAAGAGTGGACGCTCGTCATTGATAAGCAAGATGGCTCAGGGCTTATTGGGACGTGGTCGACAAAAGCTAAGACGGAACGTTTGGTAGGGGTGATCCGTCAAGATAATGTGACTGTGGTGTTTGCAGATGAGGACAATCTGTTCGATGCCCAGCTCTTATCCACCTCTGAGATGGAACTCTGTGCCCAAGAGGGTGCAGCAGCCAAGGGCGGAGCTACTATCGCTGTCTGCTATTTGATGAAACGGAAGTAGGTTTTCGCAGCGCTTCAAGCCCAAGTTCTGAAATTCCACCGGATTGCGTGATGCACCTGTTAGGGATCTCCTCGATCGAAGATTGTCATGGAGATCTCAGGTGGCACCGGTGGGCACTCGTAAAGTCCGTGCGAGTCCTTTGTAGCCAGGTGATGTCGCGTGGCGTTTGCCAGAAGGTGAGGGAACTTCATGAAATTTCACTGGATCGTTGGTCACCGTCGGATGTCGGTGGGGTAAGCTGTTAATCGGGCGGGTCTGTGTTTGAACTGGTGGGCACGCCATCACAGTCTTGTCGTTGCATGGCATTTTCGGCGCCAGTGTCACGTCGTGCAATGCGAACAGACCACCCGGCTCCAGGTCTTCAGATGATCGCAGACCCAGCGCTCGACCTTGGTCGCATCTGCTGTGCACCGAATGGTCTCCAGCTTGGGCGCGGTCGCTTCGCAGGCCGCTTCAAGGTTCCAGACGGACTTGCAATATGAGACCCACTCCGGAGCAATGGACAGGTTGGTAGTTTCGGATGTTGACGGCTTGTCGGCCCCAGAGAGAAGGCAGGTTCCAGCATAGCACAATTGCTTAATGTCTGGATCCCGGATGGAACCACAGGCGAAGTCGGCCGCGGTTGCCTTCGTCACGAGCAGTAGGGTGGCCCCGAGCAGAATGCCAACCACAATCCCGCATCCGCTTGCGGGTTTCGCGCAACTGCCCTTAACCAATGTGCCAGGCTTGGTTTCGTTCACTCCAGCAATTCTATCACCTCGTCGGTCTGTGACAAGCGTTACTGCTGCTCGTTGCAGGAAGTAGACGCATATCGTTGCAAAGGAGGATCGCTCTGAGCTCATCGTTACCTTGTCAACAAGAGCCAAGACGAACTGAATGTTGGGGGGGTTATTCGGCAGGAAGACGTTACCCGACCACGAGCATTTCTTGTCTCCGTGATCGTGGCCCCGGCCAACTGGTCCTGAATTCAGAACGCGTCCGTTGGGCGCAATGGTAGCCAGCATAAAGAGGCACCGTGCCGCATTCACGAGGCGTCCGTCCGGGCGCTTGCCAGTTAAGAGCAGAACCGGATCGCTGCCCCATCCGCCCGCCGGATGGTGCGGGGCTCTCCATTTGTTCGTCTAAGTGGCGGAAAATGGGCCGGAATCCCAGTCTTCTGCCTTGACCAGTCCGTTTAATTGGCTAGCATTCTAGGAAATTCGGAAATTGGAAAGCGAGCCTCATTTGCTGAACCAACTAAAGCGCTCGCTTCTCGCCTCGACGGTGATGGTCCTGTGTGCCGGTTACGCCCGTGCCGACCAGGTCACGGTCAGCAATGGCGGAAGCTATTCGCTCGATACGGCGCTGACCAATGCCGGTGCTGCCGCCATCATTAACACCCCTACAAATGCGCCAGCCGTTTCGGGAACGGATATCACTGTTACCGGTTCAGGATCGATCACGACGACGGGCGACTACGCCCATGGCATCTACCTCGACAGCGAACCCGCGTCTGGCTCAGCTTCACTCACCGGCAACACGATCACCAGTTCTGGTTCGATCAGCACGTCCGGGGAGAAGGCTAGAGGCATTTCACTGCGCACCGTCTCGACCGGGGATGGTTCTGCTCTGACCTCAGGCAACACAATCACCAGCTCGGGCCCGATCACAACCGCTGATGACTATTCCGAGGGAATCGGTCTGCGTTCAAAGTCCTATGATGATTCCTCTGCGGCGATCACCGGTAACAAGATCACCAGCTCCGGACCGATCACCACATCTGGCGACTTCTCGGAAGGCATCCATCTGCGCTCCTCCTCGGTAGACGAGGCGTCTCAGATCGGCGACAACATCATCAACAATTCAGGTGAGATCAGCACCTCAGGTCAAAATGCCAATGCGATCCGTATGTGGTCGGCAAGCACCCACGGCACGGCGTCAATTACTGGAGCAATGATAACCAACTCGAAAATACTCGAAACAACAGGCGATCACTCTCATGGCGTCTTTCTTCAGAGCCAGTCCACCTCAGCAGAGGCCAAGATCATTGGCAATGTAATCACCAACTCCGGTGCAATAGAGACGAATGGCGACTTTTCTCGCGGCATTTTTCTGGATGCATTCTCATCCGGGTCTACTGCCTCCGTTTACGCTAACACAATCACCAATTCCGGCAGAATTGATACGGTGGGCTATGCTGCGCACGGTATATTCCTGGTCGGATACTCCCCGAATACGATTTCTTACATTACCGGCAACTCCATCGCCAATTCTGGTGTAATCAGAACGGAAGGAAACTTTGCCTCCGGTGTGTTCCTGTCTGCATATTCGCCGAATTCCCTTGCTTACATTGCCGACAATGCCATCACCAATTCCGGTGCGATCGAGACGGCGGGCAATTTCGCAAATGGCGTTCTGTTGTTGGCGTATTCGCCTGCCTCTGACACCACCATCTACGGCAATACCATTATCAATTCCGGTACGATCCAAACACTGAATGACGATGCCGGCGGCGTGATTGTGAATGCGAAGTCCCTCGGCTCCTCGTCTATTATGGACAACACCATCACTAACTCCGGTATGATCGCGACCAAGGGTGACGCCTCAGCCGGCATAACTCTGGTCGCTATCAGGCAGTACATAGTCCTCGGAGGCGCTGATGATATTTTTCCCTCAATTGTCGTGCCTCCTGCCTCGGTCATCAATAACACTATCACCAACTCTGGCATGATCTTGACCAGCGGTGACGCCTCGAGCGGCATTACGCTGTATGCTGATGGGCAGAACATAGTTCCCGGCGGCTCCTACGGGATTTTACCCGCGAGTGTCCTGCCTTCTGCTTCCGTCGCTGGCAACAGGACCACCAACACCGGAACGATTTCCACAGCAGGCGCCAGCGCGCATGGTGTCCAACTGGTGGCGCGTGCCTATGATACCTCGGAAATAACCGGAAACACGATCACAAACACCGGCACGATCCTGACCAAGGGTTTGGCGAGCAATGGGATCATGTTCAGTTTCTCCGGATCAACTCTGGCCATCACCTCCAACACGATTGTGAACTCCGGGCGGCTGATTTCGGCTTACGGGCGTGCAATCGATATCGGCGATGCCTACGGAAACACCGTGACCCTTGCGGCCCCGGGCTTCATCGGCGGCCATTTGCAGATGGGTACTGGCGACACGATCAATCTCTTATCAGGGGCCTCGCAGTCCAACCTCTGGAGCTTCGCGGGCATTGACACCACCTTCAACACCAGCGGCCCGCTGCCGTGGTTCTCGGTCTCGGATGGCACCTACACGACCTATGCCACCTTCGACCCCACGGGCGTTGCGGCCAGGGGTCAGGTGCTGGCCGATCTGGCATGGATGAACTCCGGCTTCATGCAGCAGGGCCTCACTTCGCTCGAGCAGACCGCGCTCGACTACAGGGTCTGGGCGGTTGGTGGCTACAATGAGCAGGCCTATGACGGCACCGACAGCACGCTCGATCAGGACGTCTCGGTGTCAGGCGGCGCCATCGGGGCGGCGCTGCGGCTGAAGGACAGCACCATTCTGGGCGCCATGCTGGCCCTCAACAGCGCCACGATGACCGCCGACAGCCGCTTTGCCACGTCGCAGGACAATTCCACCGAGGGCTTTGCCGGTGGCCTGTTCCTCCGCCACAGCCAGAGCGGCTTCAGGCTCGATGCCGGGCTCAATCTGGGCTGGGGCAAGACCTCGACCAGACGCTTCGTGAACGACAATCTGGCCGACAATGGCTCGGTTGCGGGCGGCACGGCGGCAACCGATGATGCCACGCTGGGCAACTCAACCGCCAAGGGCGATTATGAGGCATGGTGGTTCAGCCCCGAGCTTGGCCTTGCCTATGCCTATGCCTTTGCGGACCGGGCCAGCCTCACCCCCTCGGCCCGGCTGCGCTATGCCGTGGAGGCGGCACCGGGCTACTCCGAGGAGGTCGATACCACACGGGTGGCCGCCACCGATGTCTCGGGCGCGGCCGAGGTCGGGAGCTATACCACGGGCGTCTTCGAGGCGGACCTCGATCTGGAGGCGGCCAAGGCCTTCGACTGGGGCCGTGCGGGGATATCCGCGGGCTACATCATCCGGCAGATGACGGGCGATGACGAGGTGGAAGTCAGCATGCTGGGCCAGAGCCTTGACGTGCCGGTGGAGGCCACGGAGTTCAATGCGCCCTATCTCGCGGCCA
>NZ_JBIIDX010000062.1:0-17945 GCF_044238155.1 Aestuariivirga sp.
TCACCTCGATCAGCCGCTCGGCCTTGCGGTTGATCTGGCCCACCGGATACATGCGGCTCGAATCGCCATGCCAGCCATCGACGATCAGGGTCACGTCGATGTTGACGATGTCGCCCTCGAGGAGCGGTTTATCATTCGGAATGCCGTGGCACACCACGTGATTGATCGAGGTGCAGATCGACTTCGGATAGCCCTTGTAATTGTAGGGCGCCGGAATGACCTTGTGGTCTCTCGCGAAGTTGACGATGACACGGTCGAGTTCCTCGGTGGTGACACCCGGCTTGACCAGTGGCACCAGCAGGTCGAGGGCTTCCGCCGTCAGCCGTCCGGCCTTGCGCATGGCTTCGAAATCGGCTGGCCCATGCAGCTTGATGCGGGTCGAGCGGGGCGAGGTCACGTCATCGGCAGCAGCGTAGGTCATTCAGCACGTCATCCAGAGCCGGGCCTTGGAAGGCCTGCGGCATGTTTCGATAAAATCCAAGTCTACAGGATCGACCGTCAGCCTCAACCGCTGCCTTTCCAGTGTTCCGAGATAATGCCCCGCGCCTGCCCATGCAAGGCTCAACACCCCGCTGCATTGACAGCCCCGGAGCCTGGTGGCACAGCCATGCCGAGGCCTGGGAGTGCAGCGCATGACCGACGAGCAACCAACGGCAGCCGTCCTGCTGATCGGGGATGAGATCCTCTCGGGCAGGACCAAGGACAAGAACCTGGGGTTCATCGCCGACATGCTGACGGCGATGGGCATTGACCTCAAGGAGGCCCGCGTGGTGGCCGACACGCAGGATGACATCGTGGCGGCCCTCAATGCCCTGCGCCAGCGCTACAGCTATGTCTTCACCACCGGAGGCATTGGCCCGACCCATGACGACATCACCGCCGATGCGGTGGCCCGGGCGTTTGGCGTGCCGATCGAGCATGATCCACGGGCGGTCGAGATCCTGCTGGCCTATTTCAACGAAATCGGCCGCGAGCCCAACGAGGCCCGGATGCGCATGGCGCGCATTCCGGAGGGCGCGAGTCTGATCGACAATCCGGTATCCAGGGCGCCGGGCTTCCAGATTGGCAACGTCTTCGTGATGGCGGGTGTGCCGAAGATCATGAATGCCATGATGGAGGATGTGGCGAGGCGGCTGACCCGCGGCGTTCCGATGCAGTCGCGCAATGTCGAGTTCCGCGGCGGCGAAGGCGATGCCGCAAAGCCGCTCGGCGAGATCCAGAAGGCGTTTCCAGGCGTGGTCATCGGGTCCTATCCGTTTCAGGCGCCGGATGGCTTTGCCACCAATCTGGTTCTGCGTTCGCGTGACGTGGCAGCGCTTGAGGAGGCCCATGCCGCGGTCTGCCGCATGGCCGAGGAACTGACGGGGCAGGGCAAGGCGCGTGGCTGGTCGTGAGCGTTGCCGCGCCCGCGTTCAGCGGGCATAAGACGAGAAAAGCTGGGGGGCGATGATGGACGAGAAATGGCAGAAGAGTTTTCCCGTGTCATGGGACCAGTTCCACCGTGATGCGCGCGCACTGGCCTGGCGGCTGTCGGGGGCAGGCCCGTTCTGGGCGGTGGTGGCGGTGACCCGTGGCGGCCTGGTTCCAGCCGCGGTGGTGGCGCGAGAACTCGGCATCCGGGTGATCGAAACTGTGTGCGTGGCCTCCTACGAATATGACCGGCAGGGCGAAATCGAGGTGCTCAAGGGCATCGGCGCGCAGGTTGCGGGCAGCGAGGGTGGGGCGGGCGTGCTGATCGTCGATGACCTGGTCGACACGGGTGCCACGGCGCGGGTGGTGCGCGAGATGCTGCCCAAGGCCCATTTCGCGACCGTCTATGCCAAGCCCGCCGGCCGGCCGCTGGTCGATACCTTCATCACCGAGGTGAGCCAGGACACCTGGATCTATCTGCCCTGGGACATGCACCTGACCTTTGCGCCGCCGATCGGCGACAAGGCGACGGCCTGACTCGCCATGACGGCGGCCGAGCGCTCGACACGCATCGATGAGGCCCTGGCGGAGGCCAGCGCCGCCTTCGCCGCACGCCATCCCAAGAGCCTTGCCCTGCATGAGCGCGCCACGGCGGTGATGCCGGGCGGCAACACCCGCACGGTGCTGTTCACCTCGCCCTTTCCGCTACGGGTTGAGCATGCCGCAGGGGCCGAGATCACCGATGCCGACGGGCTCACCTATCTCGACTTTCTCGGCGAGTATTCCGCCGGGCTCTATGGCCATTCCCATCCGGTCATTCTCGAGGCGGCGCGCTCGGCGCTGGACTCCGGCCTCAATTTCGGCGCGCACCACGGCGCTGAAATTGCACTGGCCGAAGTGGTGACACGCCGCTTCGGCCTCGATCTCGTTCGCTTCACCAATTCCGGCACCGAAGCCAACATGATGGCGCTCTCGGCAGCGCGCTGTTTCACCGGCCGCGGCAGGATCATGCCGATGCAGGGCGGTTATCATGGCGGGACGCTCTATTTCAGCCATGGCGCCTCGCCGGTGAATGCCCCCTTCGACTGCGTGCTGGGCCACTACAATGACATCGAAGGCACGCGCCGGCTGATTGCCGCGCATGCTGACGAGCTGGCGGCGGTGATCCTCGAGCCGATGCTGGGTGGTGGCGGCTGCATTCCGGCCGATCCCGCTTTCATTGCCATGCTGCGTGAGGAGACTGCGCGGCGCGGCATCGTGCTGGTCTTTGACGAGGTGATGACCTCGCGCCTGCATCCGGGTGGTCTGTCGGCCAGGCTGGGCATCGAGCCTGACCTCAAGACGCTCGGAAAATACGTCGGCGGCGGCATGAGCTTCGGAGCCTTCGGTGGCCGGCGCGAGATCATGGAGCTGTTCGACCCGCGAAGGCCGGATGCTCTGCCGCATGCTGGAACCTTCAACAACAACACGCTCACCATGACGGTGGGCGGCGTGGCGATGACCCGGATCTTCACTCCTGCGGTCTGCGAGCAGCTCAATGCCCGCGGCGACCGCCTGCGCGAAGCCCTGAACGAGCTGTTCATGCGCTACCAGGTGCGGATGAGCGCGACGGGGCAGGGCTCTATGATCGCGCTCCACCCGGCGGCGGGGGCTATCACCCGCCCCGAGGACCTCGACGGCATTGACAAACGCCTGAGGCAGCTGCTGTTCCTCGACCTCCTCGAGCAGGGCATCTACATCGCCGAACGCGGATTCATGGCGTTGTCTCTGGTCGTATCGGATGCAGGGTGCGACCGGCTGGTGCGGGCTGTGGAAAGCCACATTACCCGGCGACGAGCTCTATTGGTCTGATTTTTCAGGAGAAATCTGCTGGGCTGGCAGAGAGGGGCTGATTGGGCTATTGAATGAGCATTCAATAAGCAGACGGGAGCCCCTTCGTGTTGCATCAGGTCAGCAATCGCTTCAACGCCCGCGAGCTCTGGCAGCAGGATCATGACCATGTGCTGCACCCCTACACCCATTTCGACAGTTTCCGGCAGGATGGTTCGCTTGTCCTGGTGGAGGGCGAGGGCTGCTATGTGACGGACGTCAACGGCCGACGTTATTTCGACGGCATCGGTGGCATGTGGTGCGTGAATGCGGGCTATGGCCGCAGGGAGATTGCCGAGACCATGGCGGAGCAGGCCCTCCAGCTGTGCTACTCGACGACCTTCGTTGACGTCACCAATGCGCCTGCTGCGCGCCTTGCCGCAAAACTTGCGGCGCTGGCGCCCGGGAACCTCAACCACGTGGCCTACGCAACCTCGGGCTCCTGCGCCATCGATACGGCCATCCGGCTGGCGCACTACTATCAGTCGCGGCGTCGCGAGCCCCAGCGCCGCTATGTGATCTCACGCAGGAATTCCTATCACGGCTCAACCTATCTCGGCATGACGGTGGGCCTGCGCGACGGCGACCAGTCACCCCATTTCAAATACATCCCCGATCTCGTGCATCACCTCTCCGCACCCTATCCCTACCGTAGGCCGGAGGGCATGAGCCTCGAAGCCTTCAGCGATTTCCTGGTGGATGAGTTTGCCGGCAAGATCGCAGAGCTGGGCGCAGAGAACATCGCCTGTTTCATCGCCGAGCCCGCCCAGGCCTCGGGCGGGGTGTGCATGCCGCCGCCCAACTACCTGCCACGCATGCGTGAACTCTGCACGCGCCACGGCATCCTGTTCATCGCCGATGAGATCGTCACGGCCTTTGGGCGGCTTGGCCACATGTTCGCGAGCCAGGACGAGTTCGGCATCATCCCGGACATCATCATATCGGCCAAGGGGCTGACCTCCGGATACATCCCGCTCTCGGCGGTGATCTATTCCGATGCGATCCATGACACGATCTCGGCGCCCGATCCGGATGCGTGGTTCACCCATGGCTATACCTATTCGGGTCATCCGGTTGCCTGCGCAGTGGCGCTCAAGAACATCGAGATCATTGAGCGCGAGGATCTCTGCGGCAATGCCGCGCGGGTGGGCGACTATCTCGAGCAGCGCCTGGCAGAGCTGAAGCAGCTGCCGATTGTGGGCGATGTGCGCGGCCGCCGTCTGATGATGTGCGTTGAATATGTGAAGGACAAGGCCAGCCGCGAAAAGCTCCCCGACAGCGTCAACATCTCGAAGCGCATCTCGAACGCCTGCGAGGAGATGGGACTTCTGGTGCGGCCGATCGGCCACCTCGACGTTCTGTCACCGCCACTCACCATCACCATGGCCGAGGTGGATTTCATCGTCGAGACGCTCAGGCGGGCCATTGTCAAGGCAGCCGAGGAGCTCTTGGCGGAAGGGGTAATCTGAAGGACACGGGTCAAGCCGGGCGCTGTGCAGCAGCGCTGAGAGCCCGTGCGAGATTGCCGCGCCGGGAAATGACCGGCCGCTCGAGGCCCAGCCAGCCCGCCATCAGGCGAAGCTCGGCCATCAGCGCCCGGGCTGTTTCGGCAGCATCGGCCTCGCGCTCGGCATGTGCGGCGTTGACCCGCAACAGGCCGGCCTGGCGATCGGCCTTGAGGCAGACGCGCGCGGTGAGCCGCTCGCCCTCAAGGAACGGCAGCACGTAATAGCCATGGATGCGGCGGTTGGCGGGCGTGTAGATTTCGAGCCGGTAGCGGAAGCCGAACAGCCGTTCGGCGCGTGACCGCTCCCACACCAGCGGGTCGAAGGGCGAGAGCAGCGCCTGGCCGCCGGCCCGCTTTGGCAGCCTGGCCTCGCGGTGGAGATAGGCCTTCTGCGTCCAGCCCTCGACGGCGGTGGAAACCAGCGTTCCTTCCTCGACCAGTTCGGCAAGCGCCTTCCGCGACTCGGCCAGTGGCAGGCGGAAATAGTCACGCAGATCGGCCTCCGTGGCGATGCCCAGCGCCTCCGCCGACAAAGCCATCAGCTGGCGGATCGCGTCTGCTTCGCCGGGGGTTGGAAGGTCCAGAATATCGGCCGGGATCACCCGTTCGGGAACATCATAGAGCCGTTCGAAGCCGCGCCGCGTGGCGGCGGTGAGAAGGCCCTGGTCGAACAGCGTCTCCAGCGCGAGTTTCCCCCGCGACCAGCCCCACCAGCCGCCCTCCGCCTTGCCGCCGCCCGGCACGTCACTGGCCCCGGTCGGGCCGGTGCGGATGACGAACTCGAGCACCTCTCGCAGATAGCGCCGCTCCTGCCTGCCGAACCGGTTCATCTGCTGATAGGTGCCCTCACCGGCGCGCGCCCGCGCCATGCGCCAGCGCATCAGCGGGTGCAGGTCCAACGGCAGCAGGCTTGCCTCATGCGCCCAGCATTCGAACAGCGCGCGCTTGGTCTGCCCGAAACTCCGTTCGTCGAGCATGGCCTGCGCATAGGGACCGAGCCGGGAGTAAAGCGGCAGGTAATGCGCGCGGGTGACAACATTGACGCTGTCGATCTGCAGGAGATGCAGGCGGCGGAGTGCGGCCTCCATCCTTTTCCAGCCGGGCCTCGCGCCACGGTGAGAGCCGGTGAAGCCCTGCGCCGCCAGGGCCACGCGCCGGGCCTCGGCAAGCGGCAGGCTCTCCGCCATCAGAGCCTTTTCTCCAGGGTGATCAGGTGCTCTTGCAGGCCATGGCGCTGGTAGAAGGCGCGGGCGCGGTCATTGCCAGCCAGCACGCTGAGCCGCAGCCAGCGCTGCCCCGCTTGGCGGGCCAGCGCCTCACAGGCCTCGAGAAGGGCGCCGCCAATGCCCTGGCTGCGGCATGAAGCCAGCACGCCAAGATCGCCGACATAGGAATGGCTATAGGGGATTTCGTCCTGCTCATCTTCCGACGACACCACGGCATGGAACGAGGCATAGCCCACGATGCCAGCGGGCCCTTCGGCCACCAGGATGCGGCCTTGGGCCTTGGCGGTTTCCTGTTTGAGATGATCGATGTACGACGCGCCCATGGTGTCTGCCGGACGGCTGCGGTCGTAGATTTGGTTTTCATGGCGATGCAGATCACGCAGCACGGCAACGAGGCCTGCCTCATCGCCCGCGCGGAAATCACGTATGGTGATGCCCTCAGGCAGCCTGATCTGCCCAGGCGGCCTGGGGCGGAACCGCTTGCTCTGCCCCGAGCTTGGGGTTGTGGCGATAGAGCGTGGAGCAGTAAGGGCACACAGTTTCACTCTCTGTGCCCATGTCGATGAACACATGCGGGTGGTCGAAGGGTGGCAGCGCCCCGATGCACATGAATTCACGTGCCCCGATCTCGATCATCGGCAGGCCCATCTGGTTCTGGAAGTGCGGTGTCGTGCCCGATGCCATGGCAACCTCGAACTGCTTGAGAAAGCGGCCGATTAGCATATCTTGCCCGGCATGCAAAACTTCAGTTCGTGCGGTGTGACGATCGCCTACGAGACCGCCGGAGATGGCCCGCCCGTGCTGCTGATCCACGGTTTTGCCTCAACCGGCCGCGTCAACTGGTGGGATACGGGCTGGGTGAAGACGCTCACCGGTTCCGGGCGGCGGGTCATCACCTTCGATCACCGTGGCCATGGCGCCAGCGACAAGCTCTATGAGTCAGCCCTCTACAGCGCCGCCGCCATGGCCGAGGACGCGCGCCGGCTGCTGGACCACCTCGAAATCCCGGTGGCGGATGTCATGGGCTATTCGATGGGCGCGCGGGTGGCGGCGCTCTTGGCCATCAACCATCCGGATCGGTTGCGCCGGGTGGTGCTGGCGGGGCTTGCCTCCCGGATGATCACCGGGGTGGGCGGGGCGGAGGCCATTGCCCGGGCGCTGGAAGCCCCCAGCCGCGCGGCGGTGGCAGATCCCGGCGCAAGGGCGTTTCGCGTCTTTGCCGAACAGACGAAAAGCGACCTCAAGGCGCTTGCCGCCTGCATCCGCGCGTCACGCCAGAAGATTACGCCGGAGGAGCTGGCCACGATCCGGGTGCCGGTGCTGGTGGTGGCCGGCGACAAAGATGACGTGGCGGGCGATGTTCCCACGCTGGTCAGCGCCATTCCCGGCGCTGCGGGGATGACGCTGCCCGGCCGCAACCACATGAACGCGGTGGGCGACAGCGGCTTCAAACAGGCGGTGCTGGCGTTTCTTGACTAAGCGCCCCTGAACACCGGTTTTCGCTTCTCCAGAAATGCAGCGCGGCCTTCGGCATAGTCCGCGCTGTCGAAGCAGTGCGCCGCGAGGGCCGAGACCTCCGCTTCATCCACATGGCCGGGCCGCCCGGCGATCAGGTCGATGGCGCGTTTGGCGTGGGTTATGGTGAGGGGCGCGCCGGCGGCGATTTCGGCGCAGAGCGCCGCGGTTTCCGCTTCGAGGTCGGCGGCAACCCGGCTGACGAGCCTCAGACGCAGCGCCTCCTCCGCCGACAAGCGCCGGGCGGTGAAGATCATCTCCTTGGCGGCGGCGGCGCCCACGGTGGCGACCAGGTCCCTGATCCCGTCCAGCGGATAGGCAAGACCCAGCCGGGCCGGCGGCAGCGCGAACAGGGCGGCGCTGTGCGCGATGCGCAGATCGGCGGCCAGCGCCAGCGCCAGCCCGCCGCCGATGCAGAAACCATGGATCATGGCGATCACCGGCTTCGCGCAGCCGCGGATGGCGGCGAAGGCAGCGCCGTTCAGCTGCTCATAGCGCGCGGCGGCCTCGGCATCGTTGCGGCTCTCGCCGAATTCCGAGATGTCAGCCCCCGCCGCGAAGGCCTCCGCCCCTGCACCCCTGATGACGATCACCCGCACGCCGGGGCTCTCGTCGAGCGTCTTGATGATGGGTGGAATGGCGGCCCACATCTCGGCATTGAGCGCATTCCTTCGCTCCGGCCGGTTGAGAACGAGCCACGCCGTCGAACCGTCGGCGAAAGCCTGGATGAAAGGAGATGGTGAGGCGAACGGGGTCATCACGGATCAATAGGCCAGCCCGGCACGGGCTACAATGATGTGTGGTGGGATACACTTGTCGGGTGGCCTGTGCTATAATGTCCAAGTGCAGGAGCGAACCATGCGTCAGTCAGCCAAGACCCAGTCGGTGGAAAAACTCGATCCGGTGTGGACTCGAATCCGGGCCGAGGCCGATGAGATCACCCGCCAGGAGCCCGCACTTGGCGGCTTCATCTTCTCGCTGATCCTCAACCATGACAGCTTCGAGGAGGCGCTCGCCCACCGGCTGGCCCAGCGCCTCGGCAACGCCGATATCGGCGCCGACCTGATCCTGCATGCCTTCCGCGACGCCATGGCGGCTGAGCCGGAGATCGGCCACGCAGCCCGCGCCGACATCATCGCCACCTTCGACCGCGATCCGGCCTGCCACCGCTACATCGATCCGGTGCTTTACTTCAAAGGCTAACAGGCGATCCAGACACAGCGCATGGCACACCGGCTCTGGCACATCGGACGGCGCGACTTCGCCTATTACCTGCAGAGCCGCCTCTCGGTGATCACGTCGATCGACATTCACCCGGGCGCCCGCATCGGCAAGGGCATCATGGTCGACCATGGCCATGACATCGTGATCGGCGAGACCTGCGTGATCGAGGACAACGTCTCGATCATGCAGGGCGTGACGCTGGGCGGCACCGGCAAGGAGGCGGGTGACCGTCACCCGAAGATCCGGCGCGGCGTGCTGGTCGGGGCAGGGGCCAAGATCCTCGGCAACATCGAGATCGGCCATTGCTCGCGCGTCGCCGCCTGCTCGGTCGTGCTGCATGACGTACCGGCCAACACCACGGTGGCGGGGGTGCCGGCCAAGGTCGTGGGCTATGCCGGCTGCACCGAGCCGGCCCGCGCCATGGACCACAATGTGGAGCAGGTTGCGGCTGCGGAGGAATAGGTCTAGAGGGGCGGCTCTGCCAATGCCGGGAGGCCGCCCTTGAAGCCTGAAGAAATCACCAAGCTCACCAAGTTCCTGCGTGCGAAGTTCGAGCTGCCCGCGATCAGCGTGCGCAAGCGGCCGCAGAAGTCCGACTCGGCCGAGGTCTATATCGGCGAGGAATTCGTGGGCGTGATCTTCCGCGACGAGGAAGATGGCGAGCTGTCCTACAACTTCTCCATGGCGATCCTGGATTTCGATCTCGAGGACTGATCGGCATGCCGCTCTATGCTCTCGATGGCGTCGCGCCGGAACTCGCGCCGGGAGGTGAATGCTGGATTGCCCCCACGGCGGTGGTGGTGGGAAAGGTCAGGATCGCGCGGCTTGCCAGCGTCTGGTTTGGCGCGGTGATCCGTGGCGACAATGAGTGGATGACGCTGGGCGAGGGCTCGAACGTGCAGGATGGAGCCGTGCTCCACACCGATCCGGGCCTCGAACTGGTCATCGGCCGCAATTGCACCATCGGCCACAAGGCGATCCTCCACGGCTGCGCTGTCGGCGACAATACCTTGATCGGCATGGGGGCGGTGGTGCTGAACCGGGCGCGCATCGGCAGCAACTGCCTGATCGGCGCCAATGCGCTGATCACCGAGGGCAAGGTGATCCCGGACAACTCCCTCGTCATGGGCCAGCCGGGGAAGGTGGTTGGAGCCATTGACGCCGAAGGTGCGGCGCGGCTTACCCGATCTGCAGAATCCTATGTTCGGAACTGGCAGCGATATGCCGGTGGCCTCCTGGACCTTCAGGGCCAATCAAAGTGACGCTAACGTAAGCGTTAGATTACTCATTATATACAATTTATGATTGAGCAAATTTCGTTTTTGCAATTTTTTTCTGAATTGAACTCGTTTGTCGTTGAGTGTCTCCGTATTTGTGCTTATTTGTACCAATCGTTTTCACTGACGACTTAGCGTCAAACGCTTACGCAAATATACGTGGTCCATGAATTGCTTCGGCAAGGGATGGGCCGGGAAGGCTGGTTCTGGGTCCATGTGGCTGAAGACATTCATCGTTCTTGCATCCCTTGTCATCCTGCCAGCCCAGTTCACAAGTCCTGCCGGAGCCTGTCATCCGAAGATCGACGTTCAGTCCGCCATCCTGACCATTGACGGTCTCATCCAGGGTTGTGACGGGCGATTTGAGGTCCGTTTCGATCTTGCTGCGCTCAAGTCCCTGCCAGCAAGGGACATCAAGACTCGCAATCCCTGGGACAAGGGCCTCGTTCACTATCGTGGCGTTCTGCTGCGCGATCTTGCTGATGATGTCGGTGCCAACGGTTCAGTTCTGACCATAACCGCACTTGATGATTACCGGGCCGATCTCCCGATTGCCGATATCCGCCGCCATGACATCTTGCTGGCCTATGAGCGCAATGGTGCCACCATGTCCGTGCGCGAGCGCGGGCCGTTGTTCGTGGTCTTTCCGTTCACGACCCAGCCTGAGCTGGAGACCGAGGCCCGCTATGCGCAATCGGTGTGGCAGGTGTCGCGCATCACGGTAAAGTAGGAATGGCCAAGGCGTGATGACGAAGACCAGCAACCCGGCCGAAGCCTATGACGGATGGAAGAACGTCCCGTCGCTGGCGTTGCTGATCATCATACTGCTGCTCGGCGCTGCCGTCGTGTCGCTGTCGGTTGAGCTCCACCGCCTTCGGGCACCCCAGGATGACCCTCGCTGGACGATCTACCAGCTTGGCTTCGAGCATCAGCGGCTCCAGCTTGCTGCGGAAACGGACGCCAGACCCGATGAGATCGCCCTGCGCGGAGACCTCTACCTCAGCCGTGTGATCGAGTTGCGGGATTCACCTGCGCTGGCCCAGCTGCGCGAGAGTGTCGATGGCGATGTGCTGCCCGCACTGCTGCAGTCTGCGCAGGCCACGGAGCAGCTGCTCGACGGACCAGATGATCCGGCCAGCAGGGCAAGCCTGCTTCGCCAGCTGCAGGACGACTCTCCGGTCATCCGCAAGCTGATGATTGACCTGTTGAACGCGGAGAGGGAAATCCGCGCAGCGAGCGGTGCGGCGAATGACAAGATCCTGTCGAACGCCATAACCATTTTGTGGATCCTCTTGCTGGTGCTGGTGGTGCCCGTGCTGCTGCTCATGCGGAACGTGTTCGAATTGCGCTCGGCGGAAGCAAGGCTGGCCGCGGCGTCGGCCATGCAGGGCAATATTCTCGACGCCATCGACGAGGCGATCCTCGGCGTGTCGAGGCAGGGCACGGTGGTCTTCGCCAATGATCGCGCCGCGACGCTTCTTGGTTCGGCAGCCCGGCTTGGGGCGCGCATTGGTGACATGCCGGATGACGGGCTGCTGGCGTCGGTCAAGTCGTGCCTGTCCCGGCCGTGCGCGCCGCACGAGGCCGGCATGCAGCCGCCGCTGCGGGCGGAGGTCAGGGGCGCGGAACTCACGCAGCACTTTCTTCTGCGGCGCGCCGTGATTCCGGATGAAGGCGCCGGCGGTCTTGCAAGCCTCGTGGTGATCGCAGATGTGACGGTGCAGGAGGAGGCGGCGCTGCGCTCGGCGGAATACGCCGCACGGCTGGCCGATGTCGGGCGGTTGCTGGCCTATGCGGCGGTCTCCGGCGGGATCGTGCATGAGGTCAACCAGCCGCTTGCCGCGATCCGCAATTATGCGCATGCGCTCAACGTATCCCTCAAGCTGCGTGAGGGCAGCGAGGAGCACCTCGCCATCGCCTCGCATCTGTGCGAGGAGGTTGATCGCGCCATCGAGATCATCCGCAATCTCCGTCGGCTGGGGCCGCAGGACGCCGACGAGACCGGCGCCTGCAATTTGCGTGAAGCGCTGCAGGAATCGATCCAGCTGGTGAGCATGGGCAGCAGCCTGCCGCCTGTCAGCATTCATTCTGCGCCGGGCGATGTGCGGGTCAGGGGCTCGCTGCCGCTGGTCGGTCAGGTGCTGGTCAATCTGGTCAACAACGCGCTGTCCGCCTCGGCCGCAGCAGGCCGGTCCGGGGCAGAGGTGTCGATCATCACGCGCGGCGATATTGCCGCAATTGAGGTGGCGGACTTCGGCCGGGGTGTTGCCCCCGAGGTGGCGGAAACCTTGTTCAGTCCGTTCTCCAAGTCTAGCCATCGTGGCATGGGGCTTGGCCTTGCCATCTGCCAGCGCATCGCCACCACGCTTGGCGGCTCGCTCTCCTGGCGCAACCAGGAGGCAGGTGGCGCTGTCTTCACCTTTACCATTCCTCTTGCAACGGAAGGCGCCTACCCATGAACGGCAAGACAATCATGATCGTTGATGACGACCGGGGCTTCGCACAGTCTCTTGCGGTCATGCTCGGCAACTCCGGCTACCGCACCTGCGTGAGCTACGATCCTGCCAGCGCGCTGGTGCAGGCGCGCAGCCAGCCTGTCGACTGTGCGCTGATTGACTACAATCTTGGAGCTTCACTCGGCACTACGCTGCTCTCCCGCCTCGACGAGGAAGGGTACAGCTTCCCGATGATCATGCTGACGGGCTATGGCGATGTCAGAACGGCAACTCAGGCCATGAAGCTTGGCGCTTCTGACTTTCTCGAAAAACCCTATGAACCGGAAGCGCTGATCGAGGCTCTGGAGACCGCACTCTCGAAGGCGAGCAAGGCTGCCCAGGCCACCGACGGCATTCGCGAGGCGCGCCGGATGCTGCGCATGCTGACCGAGCGCGAGAGCGAGATCGTCGATGCCATCGTGGCAGGGCGCTCAAGCAAGCAGATTGCCGAAGCCCTCTCCGTCAGTCAGCGCACCGTCGAGGCGCACCGGGCCAATGTGCTCCAGAAGCTCGGCATCTCCAACACGGCCTCGCTCGTCCGGCTCGCCGTCATCGCGGGGATGGGCTCTCCCAACGATTGAACAGAGATCGATTTCAGAGGAAAGACGGATCGAGGCTGCCCACGAAGTTGAGCGACGCGATGGCGCGGCGGGTATCCCGCTCCATGTTGCGTGCGCCCTGCAGCGAGCAGGTCTTCACCAGATTTGGCACATCGCCGACCATGCCTTGGAGCGCCTCGCAGATCTGGCGCCCGATCGGCTTGCTGTCCTGCCGGCCTGGCCGCTTGAGGCACTTGATCAGCGCGCCGCGCACCAGCACGAAGCGGCGCAGGGCCTCGATCTCGGTCAGCACCTCCATCCGGTCGAGCACGCCACCTGACTTCTGGTAAATGCCCAGAAGGCGCTCGATGTCGTCAATGGCCGCGTTTATCGCCAGCTGTGGGTCTTTGGTTGAGGCTTCGAAAACTGATGAGCTTGAGCTGCTGCGGCTGTTTACGGTATCCATGATTCCACCTCGTCGAGAATGTTTGATTAACCATAACTCGTTCTACAATGTTAGGTCGCGAGTTCAGGAGTCGGCATCCGGATAAGCTGTAGTGAGGTCAGTAAAAACACGTATGATTTTGAATGAACGAACAAGAATTTGAATGAGCATCCAATTTTTTTAGCAAAAATCCTGCAAATGGGCGGAGCCGGCACAGGGTGGGGTGCTGCGCCGGCTCCTGGGAGCCCGGTCTGGGGGATAGCGAGGGGACGCCGACCGGGCCGTCCTTTCCGTGTCCGCCGGGTGGCGGTTCAGCGTTGCTGCGCCGAGGCGAGTTTGCCACCAGGCATGAGCGAAACCCATTGCCTCGGATCGCGCTCGGACTGACGCTTGAGGAAAGTATAGTCGGCGTCAGACATGCGGCGGATGGCATTGTGCCGGTTGTCGAGAACGAAATCGCCTTCGGCGGTCCTGAGGGTCAGCACGGCATGGCCCTCATTGGCCTCGTCCAGCACCACGGTGATCAGCAGGCCCGACCGGGGGAAGCCGAGCCGCTCGAGATAATGCTGCTTGAGGAGAACATAGTCCTCGCAATCGCCCGCCACGGTGGGATAGGCCCAGTATTCGGCCTCGCCATAGAGGATCTGGTCGCTCTCGGGCGCGATCTGCCCGTTGACGAGGCTGTTGAGGCGGAAGACCATCCGCCACCGGTCTTCGGACATGGCGATGCGGCCGGCGGCTGCGGCGGGTGAACACCGTGCCGGGTTGCGCGCGCAGAACTCGACGAAGCCTACCGGCGGCAGGGTGGGTGCGAGTGCGGCGTCAGCACCTCCGCCGTGGCCGTCCGGAACGGGTGGAGCCTCGCGCCCTGAGGCTGCCGCGAAGCACTGTGGTACCGGGACGGTCAGGAGAAGGGCCAAGCCCAGAACGATCAGAACCCGCATGTGAAGCCTCATTCGCTGTCGTTGAGGCGCACACTAGGCCCGAGGTTTTGAGGACGCGTTCATCCGGGCGTGCAAATGCAGCCGGTTGGCGTAGTGAAGCATTCACCAAGACGGGCTGCGCGCAGCCGGACTCAAAGGGGTTGATTCACCCTGATCTGCCTGTTAGACACCGCGCCACCAATCACTTGACACGCGGCCATGGCGGAATTGGTAGACGCACTAGCTTGAGGTGCTAGCGGGTAACACCGTGGAGGTTCGAGTCCTCTTGGCCGCACCATGTTTTCCAGCCGCCACCTCAGGGAGTTTGCCAAGGTGGGCGGGCGCATGCTCGTCTTTGGTCTGGCCATGCCGATGGTCAATGGCTTCATCGTGACCGGCCTTGCCACGCTGGTGGGGCTGCCGATGGGCTCGGCCTTCGTGCTGGGCGCGGTGGCGGCCTCGGCAAGCTACATCGACGCGCCTGCGGCGGTGCGCGCCACCTTCCCGGAGGCCAATCCGTCGATCTATCTCACGTCCTCGCTTGGCATCACCTTTCCCTTCATGGTGCTGGCCGGCGTGCCGCTGGTGTGGGAGATGGCCGCCTTCTGGCAGGGATTGTAAGGCCTCATGGCGCGGGTGGTGCGGGCGGAGGGAGTCGAACCCTCACTTCCATACGGAAAGCGGATTTTAAGTCCGCTGCGTCTACCGTTCCGCCACGCCCGCGCCGGCCAAGGTGTCCTACACGCCCCGGAGGCCCGGCGCCACTGTCCGTGAATGCTGAGCTGGCTTTCGCCTTGCGCTCTGCCGCGGGATGCGATTGAGAGGTGGGCCATGACCGAGCATGAGCACATGGCCACCCGCGACGACTGGGGCGTGATCGACCCTGCCTTCCTCGCGCGCATCGTCGAGGCGCTGGATGGCGGCGAGCCGCGCGCCGTCCGCCAGCTCACGCGGGATCTGCACGCCGCTGACCTCGCGGACGTCATCGAGGCGCTAGGCCAGGACGACCGGGTCCGGCTGATCACCGCGCTTGGCCGGGGTTTCGATGCCGCGGCCCTGGCCGAGCTCGATGAGGGGGTGCGCGATGAACTCATGGAGGCGCTGCCCAACGAGGTGATCGCCTCGGCCATCAAGAAGCTCGACACCGACGACGCGCTCTATCTGATCGAGGATCTCGAGCGCGACGACCAGCGCGAGATCCTCGCAAGGGTGCCGCGCGAAGACCGTGCGGCGCTGACCCGCGCCCTGGATTACCCCGAAGACACCGCCGGCCGCCTGATGAAGACGGAATTTGTCGCGGTGCCGGACACCTGGACGGTGGGCCAGGCGACGCAGTTTGTGCGCAGCTCGAAGGACCTGCCCGACCAGTTCATCGAGGTCTATGTGGTGGATGAGGCGAAGCGGCTGGTGGGCACCGTTCCGCTCTCGCGGCTGCTTCGCGCCCCGGACGACAGGCAGATCGATGCGATCATGGACACCGAGCAGACGGTGTTCCGGGCCGGCGATGCCCAGGACGACGTGGCCTTCCGCTTCGACAAGTACAATCTGGTTTCCGCTGCCGTGACCGATGACGGCGGCCGGCTGATCGGCACGCTGATGGCGGACGACATCGTTGACGTCATCCAGGAAGAGGCCGCCGGGCAGCTTCTGCATCTGGGCGGCGTTGGCGTGGAGGAGGCGATTGGCAACTCGGTTGCCGCCACCACGCGATCGCGCTTTGCCTGGCTGTTCGTCAATCTGCTCACCGCCGTGCTGGCCTCGTGGGTGATCTCGCTGTTCGGGGCCACCATCGAGCAGATGGTGGCGCTGGCGGTGCTGATGCCGATCGTCGCCTCGATGGGCGGCAATGCCGGAACCCAGAGCATGACGGTGGCGGTGCGAGCGCTCGCCACCCGCACGCTCTCGCCAGTCAATGCGCTGCGCTTCACGCTGCGCGAATGTGCCGTCGGCCTGATCAACGGCCTGCTGTTTGCGCTGATCGTGGGCGTGTTCGCCTGGGCGTGGTTCGGTTCTGATACGCTCGGTCTGATCATCGGGGCGGCGATGGTCATCAATCTGCTTGCCGCGGCTCTCGCCGGCATCCTCGTGCCGCTGGCGCTTGACCGGTTCGACATCGATCCTGCAGTTGCCTCCGGCACCTTCGTTACCACTGTCACCGACGTCGTCGGCTTCTTTGCTTTCCTCGGTCTTGCCGCGATCTGGTTGAGCGCGAGGTGACCCTGCGGCTCCTGGTTGTTGACCGCGATCAAGGTGCAGTGCGACAGATGATGCTTGAGAGATATCCGGTGCGTCGGCAGCGGAGGCTCTCATGCAGTTCTTGTCAAAAAGTCTTGGTGCGTGTCGGCTGGGCTTGGTTCTTGCAACCGTAGCGGTTGCGGCCTGCGCGCCGCAGCAGGCCGGAGCCGCGGAGGGCAAGCCCAACATCCTGGTGATCTTCGGCGATGACATCGGCACGACGAACCTCAGCGCCTACAGCGATGGCGTGATGGGCTATGAGACGCCCAACATCGACCGCATCGCCAATGAAGGGCTGAGATTCCTGCATTACTATGGCGAGCAGAGCTGTACCGCGGGGCGCGCGGCCTTTCTGACCGGCCAGCACGTGATCCGCACCGGCCTCAGCAAGGTGGGCTTCCCGGGCGCCCCGATGGGCATGAGCCAGGAGGATCCCTCGGTGGGCGGGCTTCTCAAAAGCATGGGCTATGCCACCGGCCAGTTCGGCAAGAACCACGTGGGCGACCGCAACGAGACGCTGCCCACGGTCAACGGATTCGACGAGTTCTTCGGCAATCTCTACCACCTCAATGCCGAGGAAGAGCCGGAGCTGCCCGACTATCCGAAGGACCCTGAATACCGCAAGAGGTTCGGCCCGCGCGGTGTGCTGAAGACCACCGCGACCGACATCGACGATCCGACCGTCGATCCGCGCTTCGGCAAGATCGGCAAGCAGGTCATCGTCGACACCGGCGCCCTCACCCGCAAGCGCATGGAGACCATCGACGACGAAACCTCGGTGGCGGCCATCGATTACATGCAGCGGCAGCATGCGGCGGGCAGGCCGTTCTTCGTCTGGTACAATTCCACCCGCATGCATCTGCGCACCCATGTGCGGCCCGAGCACCGCGGCCGCTATACCCACGGCGACAGCGAATACATCGATGGCATGATCGAGCACGACGAAACGGTCGGGCGTCTGCTCAAGGCGCTCGACGACATGGGGATCGCAAACGACACGCTGGTGGTCTACACCACCGACAATGGCCCGCACATGAACACCTGGCCCGACGGCGCGATGACGCCTTACCGCTCCGAGAAAGATACCAATTGGGAGGGAGCCTTCCGTGTCCCTTGCCTGGTGCGCTGGCCGGGCCACGTCAAGGCCGGCACCATCACCAATGAGTTGATGAGCCACAATGACTGGATCCCGACGCTCATGGCCATTGCCGGCGAGCCTGACATCGTCAACAAGTTGCTCGCCGGCTATCAGGCCAATGGCCGCACCTACAAGGTTCATC
>NZ_JBIIDX010000063.1:0-17918 GCF_044238155.1 Aestuariivirga sp.
ACGCAGGCTTGCGCTTGTCTGGGGATTGCACTGTGTTCTGACGGAGGATGCGCGCGACCTCGATGATATGGTCACCCGGGCAACCCGCATTGCACGCGAAGAGGGTTTTGCTGATGTCGGGCAGCGGGTCATTATCACCGCAGGACTGCCACTGGGCACACCTGGTGCGACGAATATGATTCGCATCGCCTATGTCGGATAAGCTTCCGCAACGCGGCCGGGGCAGCGTCAGATGCCCTGCTCGATCCTGTCGATTGCGTTGATTGCCTCTTCGGCACCCTGAAGCGTGGGGTTGACGGCAAGAGCCTCCTCGTAGGCGGCCCGGGCTTCGGCGTATTTCTTTTGACGCATCAGGATCATGCCCTTGCCGGTGAGAGCCCCGAAATGGCGAGGCTCGAGGTCCAGAACCTTCTCGATGTCGCGCAGCGAGGCGTCGTAGCGGTCCAGAATGAAGTAGAGCGTGGCGCGCTTGTTCCAGGCTTCGGCAAAATCAGGATACGCTCCAGTCAATCGGTCGAGGATCGCGAGGGCCTCAACCGGCGCCTGCGCCGCGATTGCCCGCTCCGATTGCTGAAGCAAGGCTTCCGCCGTGGGGGAGTCGGAAGAGTTCCACAACTGCCAGATCTGCTGCTCCACCGGTCCGCCAACCGTGCCAGGCTGATGCAACAGTGCGAACAGTGCATCGAGTTGTTCAGCCCTCAACTCAGCAGGTTTTAGAGGAACTGCGGATGACGATGCGTCAAGCTGGCTCGACTGCGCCAGGGCAGGAGAGACCAGAAACACAGCACCGACCATCAATGAGACTCGCAACATGAGCCTCATTATATGGTGGCTAACATGGCAATAAAAGAGTGCCGTGAGCGGATCACCGATCACGGCACACATACAGGCTCAGAAACGAAGATCAGCCCTGGCGTGCCTTGAAGCGAGGATTCGTCTTGTTGATGATGTAAACTCGCCCTTTGCGGCGCACCATGCGGTTGTCGCGATGGCGCTTCAGAAGCGACTTCAAAGAGTTACGGACTTTCATGGACTTCACCTGACTTTTCGGGCAGAGAGGGGCTGGAAGTTCCCCTCCCAACGTGTGTTGGCCGGTTGAATAGCCGGGGGGCTTTCGGCTGTCAACCAACCCGAACCGAACCCATGACCGCATCGCAAAATACTACCGAACTCTGGATCACCGTCGGCGTGTTTCTGACGGGAGCCGGGGGAGTGGGGGTGATGTCCTGGCTTGAGCGGCGCCCGCGCAAAAGCCTCACGCCTCGGCTGATCCCAACGACACCCGTCCTGATGGCCTTCGGCTTCCTTGGCCTTTTGGCGCTGGTGCATCTGGTCAACCTTTTCGGCGTCATAACCGGCCGACAGTGACTTCCCCAGAGTAGACATGCTTCCGCCCACCCAGACACTCTATTTCGAAGACCTCTCTCTGGGCATGACGGAGACCTATGTGAAGGAGGTAAAATCCTCCGACGTGGTAGGATTCGCAGAGATTTCGGGTGACAGAAATCCCATCCATCTGTCTGAGCATTTCGCCGCCCGCACCCCGTTTGGAGGGCGCATCGCGCATGGCCTTTACACCGCAAGCCTGATTTCGGCGGTGATCGGCACCCGGCTTCCCGGACCAGGGGCCGTCTATCTCTCGCAGACCCTCAATTTCAGGGCCCCCGTGCGCATCGGCGATCACGTGGAAGCCAGCGTCGAAGTGGTGGAACTCGTTGAAAAAGGCCGGCGCGTGAAGCTCATTTGCCGTTGCAAGGTCGGTGACACTTTGGTCCTAGAGGGTGAAGCTCTGGTCAAGGTTCCGGGCAAGCCCGAGGGTTACTGAGACCGGCTTGACTCCCCAGGCAGCACGACTAGCCTTATGAACCTTGGTGGGAGGATCGAGATGCTGCGGAATTTTGACAATCGGCTCAACGCGGACGTGATCCGTTGCCTGCGCGCCATGGGGCATGGCGATGATCTGGTCATCAGCGACACCAATTTCCCGGCAGATTCGGTAGCCCGCCACACTGTCACCGGCAAACTCCTGCGCATGGACAACCTCACCGCGGCCGAGGCAATCGATGCAATCCTTTCGGTATTCCCGCTCGACAGTTTCGTGGATAAGCCCGCTGAACGCATGGAAATCGTCGGCAAACCCCAAGATGTGCCACCAGTTCAAGCCGAGGTTCAGAAGATCATCGACAAGTGGGAGGGTAAACCCTGGCCGATGGGTTCTGTCGAGCGTTTCGCCTTCTACGAAAGGGCGCGCAAGTCCTATGCGGTGATCGTGACCGGCGAAACCCGGTTCTATGGCTGCTTCATCCTCAAAAAGGGTGTGATCCCGCCCAAGGCCTGAGAAAGGCCCCCATCAGGCAGAGAAGGCGGCGCGCAGAATGGTGCGCTCGTCTTCGGTGAAGCGCAGGCTTGCCGTTGGCTGATGAGTCTGGAGCCGGTCGGCGGCATGGTCACAGGCCGTAAGATAGAGTGCGGCAGGCCCCGGTTCGTCGTGCAGAGCGAGCGCCAGCAGGCGAACGGTCCCGCAAAGGGCTTCCAGTTGGCCGACAAGATAACCAGCATCCGCCATCATATCCCCAGCCTGAAGATGGCTGCGCGACGACACACCCTGCGCACGGCGCTGGAACTGCAGTGCCTTCAAGCCATCCGCCAGAGCGGGAACGGCACCATCCGCCAGAGCCGCCACGAGACGGCGCATCTGGCCTGAACCCGTTTCGGCATCAACTCCATGCCGCAAGCCCTCCTGGCGGGCATAGCCGGCGACATAACCCGCCGTGAATGGCGCGGAGAACGCCGAAGCATCAGGTGCCTGGGCAGCTACGGCGGCAAGCGCCCTCTCAGCCGCCTTGCGGAACACCGCACTGACGTGATCCTCGCCTGCGCCACGCAGCACCACAGCAACCCGCGGCAGCGGCTTGCGGCGGCTCATGTTGATATCTCTCCACCCCATGGCCCAGCTTAGCCCAGGACGCATGCCGGGCAAACAACTCATGGGAAACCACCGCTCCCCCATGATTGACCCACTGAGCTCAGCCAGTAGAGCAAGCGCCGACCTGATTGAAACTGCGCCGCCGGAGGAGTTTCGCGGTGTGGACAGGAGAGTTGCGAAGAGAAGGCCGATGGCCCGGTCGAACCATCCAACACCCCCAATCTCCGTTTCAGGCTGCTCCCGCCAGGACGCCCCCGCCGGTCCGCACCACCGCGGCCGAACGGCGCTGTTTCAATCAGATCGGTTCTTGATCTAAGGTCCAGACCTCGCGTTTCAACCAGGGTCAGCAAGTCTTGAACGAACTCGGTCTCCTGCTTCTGCTCGGCGCCTTCCAGATCAAGCATGTCCTCGGCGATTACGTTCTCCAGAGCCGCTACATTCTGGATCATCGCCGTATCTGGGGGCATGGCGGAGGCCTCCTGCATGTTGCCATTCACGCCGCGCTCACGCTGCCCATCCTGCTCGTCGCTCATGTCAGCTTACCGCTCCTCCTCGCAATCATGCTGGGTGAGGCAGTGTTTCACTATCACCTTGACTGGGTGAAGGATGGGTGGACCCTCCGCATGGGCTGGACGCCGCGCGACAAGCAATTCTGGTGGCTGAACGGCGTGGATCAGGCACTACATCAGATATCCTACCTCGTCATCGTATGGCTAATTTCAGGATGATCCATGCCGACTGACCGTTCACCATCTTGCCAAACACAGGAAGACACGATCAAACGCCTGCGCGCTGAACTCAGCGACATGCAATTGCTCTATGAGGCGACGCTTGCGCACAGCGATGTAATCGAGGCGGAACTCGACCGAAAGAACCAACAGCTACAAGATCTGTCAGAGAAGTTGTCGCTTTACCTCGCACCCCAAGTCTATCAGGCGATTTTCTCTGGTAGGCGTGATGTGCAGATCCACGCAACCAGAAAGAATCTCACGATCTTCTTTTCCGACATCGTAGGCTTCACGGAAATCACCGACAGCCTTGAACCTGAAGAGCTGGCGTCACTTCTCAACGAATACATGACCGACGTGACGACCACCGCACATCGCTACGGCGCCACCGTCAACAAATACATCGGCGATGCCGTGGTGGCTTTCTTCGGTGATCCAGACTCAGCCGGAGAGGTGACCGATGCCTTGCGCTGCGTCGAGATGGCAATCGAGATCCAGAAGCGGCTGCCAGAATTGCGCAAGAATTGGGCTGCACGAGGTATCCAGCGGCCGATCCACTGCCGCATCGGCATCAACACGGGTTGCTGCACGGTTGGAAATTTTGGCAGCTCTACTCGAATGGACTACACCGCGATCGGAGGTGCCATGAATCTCGCCGCCCGAATCCAGTCTCTCGCCGAGACGGATGAAATTCTCGTATCGCACACGACATGGGCGCTCGTTCACGACCGGATCCCGCTGATCGAACGCGAACCCGCAATTCTCAAGGGGTTCACCACTCCCGAGCGCCTCTACCGGGTAGTGGCAAGCTCCAACGCGGACCAGGACGACGCCATCGCCGATAAGGGTCAACGCTAGGCCCGCACGTTCGGTCCCGAGACCGGCAATGAACAACCAGCCGCTACCGAAAAGCCAACCCTTCCCGAGACACGTTCTCGAACTGCTGGCTGATGGAGTAGAAGAACCCATGACAAGACGAGGAGTGATGATGACAACGGCGAGTACCGCAACTCCCATATTCGCGATCCGCTTCAAGCCTCGAGAGGATGTGCTAAGGATTCAAGCCCGGCTTGAGACGGTTCGGAGCTTTTCGTTGTCTCCCGCGCATGTCAACTAAAGGAAACTTTCGACTGTCTTACCAAGGGAGGCCACAGAACGCTGACAGGAGCAACTTAGGGTCAGGACTCATTTATCAGGGCCTGAAGTTGACTGCCGTAGCGATACATTTGACTGAAGGTAACGCATACTGGCTGAAATGACAGAAAACAGTGACGCGAATCCAGTATGTCATCATCAGTATCACTCCTCTTTGATTACGATACAGGCTCCTCCTGCCTTGCCACTCAGCAGTGGGGCGTTTCGATAGACTTCATTCAGGTCGAGTAATTTGACGGTATCTGGGTGACCCCCACCAAACTAGGATGCGACGCCGCTGTTGCTGGAATTACGCCAACACAGGCCAGAAAGGATGAAGGCGCAATCTTTAGTTCGACCACCGCAACATTTGCGCAGTCACTGCTCGTCCGGCGGTCTGATTATGAAAGTGGCCGGATTGTTGGATACAAATCATTTGCAGGGACCAAAATGATCATAGTCGTGGTACCCGGTACGACTGGTGAAACCTTTGCATGGCTGCGCGGTAAAGAGGTGGGTCTGCCAGGCAGCGTTTTCAGACAGTATGCGGGAGAAAATGAACTCCTTTTGGCCCTCAAGTCTGGTGAGATCGATGCAATCGCTCGCGGAGAAATAGGTAACCGCTACCGGCAAGGTCTCAATCACTCTGTACTGACCATCGACCTTCGTGATTTTGGCGAGGATTTCGCAATGTCTATCGATCCTACAAACGTGGATCTGCAGAAGCACCTTGCCGAGGCGCTTAAATTAGCCACCAAGGACGGAGCGCTGGACTTCCGACAGTGGAGCGATAATCCGAGCATATTTAGCGACTGGTACGTGGCGAATACAACCGGAGGGGTACCGCAATCATTTTTGTGAAGGTTATGTTTGGACTGTCCACTCCATGCTCCGAAACATGCCCACAGACTTCCCTCACGCTCGAGAACACAACCTGCGCAAAGCGATCATACACGTCTGTATCTCTCCGTCTGAAAAAGTCGGAGGAGCCATTTCCCAATGTCTCGCCACGCCAAGCCTCTTAGTCGGACGGAGGGCAATGATTTCGCACCGGATCCCATCTGTATGTTTGCGAGGATCGCCGGCACCCCAGCGAACAAGACGACCGGTCGAAAGGCCGCAACAGCAGAGGGTGCCTCCGCCGGCTTTGTTCTGAGTTTGCAATTTGGCGGACCCTAGGTCTCAGACCATCTGCTCTGTTCGTAAGAGCTTGCATACGTCAGATGACCTTATTTCATCACTTCGACCAAACAAACTCGGAAGCGCTGATCCCGGACAATCCGCGAGGGCGGACCTGAATTCAAAAGATCTATTCTTATCAATATCTTGAAGAATTATGGTGGGTGGTACAGGGATCGAACCTGTGACCCCTACCATGTCAAGGTAGTGCTCTACCGCTGAGCTAACCACCCACGTAATGACATCGTGGACGCCCCTATAGCGGCGGCAGGTCGGGGGCGCAAGCCCCGCGGGCACAGCTGCCGTCAGGCGGCCATCAGGCGCTCGACCTCGTTCACCAGATCACGCAGATGGAACGGCTTCGACAGTACCTTTGCGTCCTTGGGCGCCTTGGAATCCGGGTGCAGTGCGACGGCCGCAAAGCCGGTGATGAACATGATCTTCAGTCGAGGATCGAGTTCCGCAGCACGCCTTGCCAGCTCGATTCCATCCATTTCAGGCATGACGATGTCGGTGAGCAGCAGGTCAAAGCTGGTCTGCTTGATTTCCTCATAGGCGCTGAGCCCCTCGCTGAAGCTCGTTACCTCGTGACCGGCCTTCTGCAGAGCCTTTACGAGGAAGTTCCGCATGTCGTCGTCGTCTTCCGCAAGCAGTATCTTGGCCATCATTATCTTTGCCGTCACCCAGTCCGAACCCGTCCCGCAGGCCCATCCCAATTTGCAGTCACTTAGAGCAGCCTGGTAAACGGTGAATGAAAGCCAGGTGCGGCACTGGACAGGCCCGGGACGCTCGGTGATAGTAGTGAGAAATCGGCAATTCACAAAGAGTCGGCATGTCGGATAGCCAAGCCTCACCCCCGTTTGAAATCGTCTCGCCTGCCGAGTGGACTGCTCCAGCCGTGTTCAACTCCCCGCACAGCGGGCGTGATTTTCCGGCCGGCTTTCTGCGCCTGACCCGTCTTCCTGTCCGCAAACTCCGAAAGTCGGAAGACTGCTACGTCGACGAGCTCTTCCTGTCCTGCGTCAGCCATGGCGCACCCATGCTCCGCGCCCGCGTGCCCCGCAGCTTCATTGACCTCAACCGTGAGCCTTACGAGCTTGATCCACGCATGTTTACCGGCGACTTGCCAGGCCACGCGAACACCTCTTCACCGCGCGTGGCCGGAGGGCTGGGAACGATCCCTCGCATCGTATCCGAGGGTGAGGACATCTACCGCGGCCGCATAGACTATGCCGAGGCGCAACAGCGCATCGAGGGAATTCACATCCCCTATCACCGGACGCTGTCGGCGCTTGCGCAGGCCGTCCTGGCCAAGACCGGCGAGGTCCTGCTGGTCGATTGCCACTCGATGCCGGCAAGTGCCACGGCCCATGTTGCCCCTCCAGGGACCGGACCCGTCGACGTGGTCCTCGGCGACCGATTCGGAACCTCATGCGCCGAACACATCACAGAGCTCGTGGAGGCAAAGCTTCGCCACCACGGGCTAAGAGTTCTTCGCAACAAGCCGTATGCCGGCGGCTTCACCACCCAGAACCATGGCGCGCCACACCGCGGTCAGCACGCACTGCAGATCGAGATCAACCGCAGCCTCTACATGAATGAAACAACGCTTGATAAGACAGCAGAGTTCGAAGCTGTCAGGACCATCCTTGCAGACCTGAACCGCGAGCTGCTCAACTACCTTGAGGCGCATATGACGCCGCGGCAACTGGCAGCCGAATGACGATCTGTCAGAAAAAAAGGGCCGATGCACCATGGTGATCGGCCCAAGTCTAGGGAGGAAACGCCCAGGAAGGGCAACGAAGCATCTCTGCCTCGCCTTACGTCATATGGCAGTGCGATATGTCTGAATCAAGATCATGCAGCCAAGAATGTGTGACTTGCGCCGGATCACCATCCGATCTCACTTGGCAAATCAGATCTAAGCCAATGATAAATTGCCCTAATCTTATAGAATCGGTCAAAAAGCGGATCGCCATGCGTTTCATGCATAACGTGGTCTGGCTAACGTGGTCTGGCTGTTGCAGCGCAGCATCGATCACGGCTTGGGCGTTGCGGGGGCGGCCGGGTTATCTGGCAGGGTTTAAACATGACACCTGACTGGGAGGACCTCACCCGTTTCGCGATAACCCTGGCGCACCAGGCCGCAGGGGCAATCCTTCCCTATTTCCGCCGCAACACCGAGATTCAGGAGAAAGACGGCCCCGTGTGGGATCCTGTCACAGAAGGCGACCGTGCCGGTGAACGGATCATTCGCAGTCTGATCGAGAAACAGTACCCAGACCATGCCATTCACGGGGAGGAATATGGCGTGAAGGACGGCCGTTCGCCATTCACCTGGGTGCTGGACCCGGTCGATGGAACACGCGCCTTCGTGTGCGGCATGCCAACTTGGGCCACACTGATCGGGCTGAGTTTCGAGGGGCGACCGGTTCTGGGCCTCATGAACCAGCCAGTGGTCGGAGACATGTTCTTTGGCAATCCGTCGGGTGCATGGCATGACTACCGCGGCCACGTCACGAAGATGTCGACCCGGAGCGGCGTGGAATTGGCACGCGCCACCATCGGCACGACCGCTCCCGAACTCTATCGCAGCAGAGAGAACCAGCGCCGCTTCCAGACCCTTCGCGAGGCGGCCAGGCTCACACGATACGGGGGCGATTCCTATTTCTTCTGCATGGTTGCAGCAGGACATATCGACATCGCCATGGATTGCGGTCTGCAGCCTTATGACATCACGCCCCTGCTTCCCATCATTACCGGCGCCGGCGGTGTCGCAGCGGAATGGACCGGCGGAAATCTCTCGCATGGCGGCAACGTCATAACCGCAGGCTCCGACTCGCTGCTCGCCGAGGCGCTCGCCATAATGGCACACAAGCCTTCGAACCCTTGAGAGCTCGCCATACTCGCCTATAGTACTCCAAAGAGAAGGGGTTCCCGATGAGCACACTGAAGAGCTGGGCCGAGACTGCACCACTTCTGGTCGATACGGCGATGGGCCGGCGCAAGGCGGACGTTGTGATCCGCAATGGCCTTTGGGTGAATGTCCATTCCGGCGAAATCATTCCCCGGACGGACATTGCCATCACGGCGGGGCGCTTTGCCTATGTGGGCCCCGACGCCTCCCACGCCATCGGACCCGACACCCGAGTCATCCTGGCGGATGGTCGTTATCTGGTCCCTGGCCTGTGCGACGCCCACATGCATGTTGAGAGCGGCATGGTCACAGTCACGGAATTCGCTCGCGCCGTGATTCCACATGGAACGACGTCAATGTTCATTGATCCCCACGAAATCGCAAATGTTCTGGGTCTTGCCGGCGTCCGGCTCATGCACGATGAAGCAATGGAGCTCCCCATCAATATCTTCGTGCAAATGCCGTCCTGCGTGCCAAGCGCCCCCGGGCTCGAAAATGCCGGAGCCGAGCTTGGCCCAGATGATGTTCGCGAGGCCATGAACTGGCCCAACATCATCGGCCTTGGCGAAATGATGAACTTCCCTGGGGTGATTGCCGGTGACAGCAAAATGCTGGCGGAGATCGCAGCCACCCAGAACGCCGGAAGGACGGTGGGAGGTCATTACGCCTCACCCGATCTTGGCCTTGCCTTCCATGCCTATGCGGCTGGCGGGCCAGCCGATGATCACGAGGGTACACGCCGCGAAGATGCCATCGCTCGAGTGCGCCAGGGAATGCGCGCCATGCTGCGCCTGGGCTCGGCCTGGTATGATGTGGCAACCCAAGTCAAGGCTATCACTGAAGATGGTCTCGATTCGCGGAATTTCATTCTGTGTACGGATGATTCGCATTCCGGCACTCTTGTGAATGACGGTCACATGAACCGGGTGGTGCGCCATGCCATTGCCCAGGGGTTGAAGCCAATCACTGCCATACAGATGGCAACGCTGAATACGGCGCAGCACTTCGGGCTGGAGCGCGAACTGGGTTCGATCACGCCCGGCCGCCGCGCTGATCTCATCATCACCTCTGACCTCGTCAGCCTGCCTGTCGAGATGGTGGTTGCGCGCGGCAGACTGCTGGCTGAAGCAGGCCGGCTCACCACCGATGTTCCCGCCTTTCGGTATCCACCATCCGCCAAGAATACGATCAACATGAAGCGGGACCTCTCCGCCGAAGATTTTTCCATTGTAGCACCAAAAGGGGCCAATGACGTCACCGCACGGGTCATCGGCGTCATTGAAAATCAGGCTCCGACGCGGGCACTGGACATGCGGCTGAAAGTGAGGTCGGGCCTAGTGGAGGCGGACATCAGCTCTGGCGTCTGCCAGATTGCTTTGGTCGAGCGCCACCGCGCCACTGGCGGCGTAACCAATGCATTCGTGTCAGGTTTCGGCTACAACGTGGAATGCGCGGTGGCGACGACCGTTGCGCATGACAGCCATCACATGATCGTGGTGGGAACCAGCCGCAGCGACATGGCGACGGCTGCAAACATTCTTCGAAAGGTGGGAGGCGGCGCCGTGGTTGTCAGCAAGGGCGATCAACTTGCACTCGTCGAACTGCCGATCGCCGGGCTCATGTCTGATGAACGGGCAGAAATAGTTGCGGCTAAGGCAGGTGCCCTGCTCGAGGCCATGAAGTCATGCGGTTGTTCACTCAACAATGCCTATATGCAGCACTCGCTGCTGGCACTTGTCGTCATTCCCGAATTACGGATTTCTGACACCGGACTTGTCGACGTCCGGCGTTTCGAAAAGGTGGACCTCTTTCTGTAAGGCCTACCCTGATGCCGTTCCAGCCTACTGCATGGCCAGCTTCAGGCATTCGCCTGCAGCCATGGCAGCTGGACGGGCATCAGCGCGCGTGATCTGACCGGAGGTAACGAGCGACTTGGTGGCCGTTGTCACCGCGCCCTTGAGATCCACCGAGGGCGTGACCTGCGGCAGCACGGCATTGAAGATGAGCTGGCCATTGGCATCAAGTCCCGCCGCACAGTTCTGGGCCTCGGTCTGGCCAGCAAGGGCCGGCGCAGCAGACAGTGCCAGCAGCAGTACGGCAGAAGTGAATCGCATGATCGCAAGCCTTTCTTATTGAGTTAGCTTCACCCTACCCAACTCCGGCAAAATGGAAATAGGTAGAAAATCGGACAGCGGAAACGAGTTCAGTCGTCGCGGTAGACGCGTTCTCGGCGTTCATGACGCTCTTGCGCTTCGATTGACAGCGTAGCAATCGGCCGTGCATCGAGCCGCTTGAGGCTGATGGGCTCGCCGGTCTCTTCGCAATAGCCATACGACCCGTCCTCGATCCGCTTCAGAGCCGCGTCGATCTTGGAGATGAGCTTGCGCTGCCGGTCCCTTGTGCGCAACTCAAGCGAACGATCGGTTTCAGATGATGCTCGGTCCGCAAGGTCCGGCAGAACGTGATTCTCATCTTGAAGATGCGCGATCGTCTCCTTGCTCTCCTTCAGGATGTCGTCCTTCCAGACCAAAAGCTTGAGCCGGAAATACTCGCGCTGCCGCTCATTCATGAACGGCTCGTCGTCACTGGGCTTGTAGGTTTCGTCGACTGTAACAGCCATTTCGAACTCTCTGATGACCACCCGCTGGCGCGGGCTTATAGCTTCCACCTCCGGCTTCCACAATAGCTGCCTCAGGGCCGCGGCAGCGCCGTCCACAACTCCGCTATCACGCTGATTCGACGACGGTTTATTGACATTTGCCATAAAGCTGTCGGAGTGGCACAAGAACCACCGGTCGAGGATCGGAAGAGGAAGGTCGCATCATGCGCTTCGAAGGAACGGCAGGCTATGTGGCTACCGATGATCTCAAGACGGCCGTCAACGCGGCCATCGTGCTACAGCGGCCCTTGCTGGTGAAGGGTGAGCCGGGTACCGGCAAGACCGTGCTGGCCCGCGAGATTGCCAGCGCTCTCGAAATTCCGATCATCGAATGGCACATCAAGTCCACGACCAAGGCCCAGCAAGGCCTTTATGAATATGACACGGTGGCACGCCTGCGTGACTCTCAGCTGGGTGATGACCGCGTGAACGACATCGCGAACTACATCCGCCGCGGCAAGCTGTGGGAGGCCTTCACAACAACCGAGCGACCTGTTCTTCTCATCGACGAAATCGACAAGGCTGACATCGAGTTCCCGAATGATCTGCTGCAGGAACTCGATCGCATGGAATTCTTCGTCTACGAGACTGGTGAAACGGTCAAGGCAGTGCAAAGGCCGATCGTCATCATCACCTCCAACAACGAGAAGGAACTCCCGGACGCCTTTCTTCGCCGCTGCTTCTTTCACTACATACGTTTCCCGGACGCCGAAACCATGCAGGCAATTGTGGATGTTCATTTCCCGGGCATAAAGAAGCAGCTCGTTGCCGAGGCGCTGAGCCTTTTCTTCGAGCTGCGCGAGGTGCCAGGCCTGCGCAAGAGGCCATCAACATCCGAGCTTCTCGACTGGCTGAAACTGCTTCTGAACGAAGACATACTGCCTGAAACCCTGCGCGAGCGCGATCCACGCAAGGTCATCCCGCCTCTGCATGGCGCCCTGCTGAAGAACGAGCAGGATGTGATGTTGTTCGAGAAGCTCGCATTCATGACAAGGCGCTAGCACAACGGCCTCTTATCCGCTGCTCTCCTGCTCGCGTGATGCGTGGGAGCGACGTTCGTCGAGCCGGTCTTTGAGCTGCATGTACCAATACCCGGATTGAACGGCAGCACGTCCGAACGGACCGCCCGCCCAGCGAGGCCCGTAAGCAGAAAACCGACGGTACTCATCATCCCGGCTGGCGATCGCGCGGGCAAGCAGCACACCGGCCATTGCCGTCGTGTTCATGCCGTGCCCACCGAAGGCCGTGGCCCACCATTGCCCCTCACCATCTGTACCGATGAGTGGCATGAAATGCCTAGCGTAGCCCATCAGCCCAGCCCAAGCAAAATCGATGCGTGGGTTGCCAAGCTCCGGAAACACAGAAACCATGTCGGCTTTCATGCGTTCGGCCAGTTGCCTCGGCTCGGAGACACGCGTGGTGATGGCGCCGCCCCACAGCAGCCGACAGTCATCGACCAGCCGGAAGTAATTACCTGCCCTGCGCGAGTCGGAAACTGCACTCCGGGTACGGATGACGTCCTGCGTCAAGGGTTCCGTTACTGCAACATACGTCGCCACCGGCAGGACGGCACGTCCCGTCGGCCTGTGCAGCCTGCGGTCCAGCGACGACACGCAGTAAACCACATGACGAACCCGCGCCTCCCCGCCAGGAGTACGCACGCTGTACCCAGCGCCGTCTCGCTTGACTGTCAGCGCGGGCGACCCCTCGCAGAGCTGGGCACCTGCAGCCTCCGCCTTCGCAGCCAGCATCAGCGCATAGCGCAAGGGGTGAACGTGGAAGGCCGTTGGATCAAGACCAGACTGGAAGTAGCGGCGGGTGGCGACGCGCTGTCGCGTGGCAGCAACATCTAGATATTGAACCTCCTGACCGTAGTCACTCGCCATCTTCGCAACCGACGCCTGCTTGCCGACCGGATCGGCATAGCGCAGGCAACCAAGCCAGCCGTCGCCCATGCGAATGCCCGGGTCCGTCACGGCAATTTCGGCGCGGACGTAGTCAGTTCCGAGGCGTGACAGGCCGTAGAGTGACCTCGCCGCATCAAGACCAAGCCGCCGTTCGACACTGTCGATGGAACAGGCAAAGCCGTTGGACACGAACCCGCCGTTTCGGCCCGACGCTCCCCAGGCCAGTCGCCGCGCCTCCAGCAACAGAACCGACACTCCGCTCCGAGCCAGTTCCAGGGCGGTGGTAAGCCCGGCGAGGCCGCCGCCGATCACACAGACCTCGGCCTCCCGCTGGCCACGCAGGAAGGTTCGCGCGCTATACCTGCTGACGGTTGCCTCATACCAGGTATCGCCGGAATGGTCCGCGCCAATCATCCTGTTTCCGAATCCCACCAGTTGCCCCGGCCCCATGCCTTCCGCTATGGAAAGCCATCATGCGATTTTCTTCGGGCAAAGACTTCGTCAGCCGACGCCACAAGGCAGTCACCATATTCGGCATGTCCGGTGTGGGCAAGACGACACTGTCCAACCTGCTTCAGGAGACGGGCTGGTATCACTATTCCGTCGACTATCGGATCGGCACCCGCTACATGGGCGAGCATATCGTCGACAACTTCAAGCGCGAGGCGATGCGCGTCCCCTTCCTGCGGGACCTGCTGCTGTCGGACTCGATCCACATCCAGTCAAACATTACCTTCGACCACCTGAAGCCGCTGTCGACCTATCTTGGCAAGCCCGGCAACCCTGACAAGGGCGGCATCTCCTTTGCGGAATACAAGATCCGCCAGCGCCAGCACCGTGAAGCCGAGATCGCCGCATTGCTGGATGTTCCCGCCTTCATCGGCAAGGCAAATGACATCTATCAGTACGATAATTTCGTCTGCGACTCTGGCGGCTCGCTGTGTGAAGTGGTCAACCCCGCCAACCCACTCGACCCGGTGCTGTCCTGTCTCGCGGAACACTCGGTTCTGCTGTTTGTAGAAGGCACCCCGGAACATACGCGCATGCTGGTCGAGCGTTTCCGCAAGGCGCCCAAGCCCATGTATTACCAGCCGCAGTTTCTGGATGCCAAATGGGCCGAATACAAGGCTCTTCAGGGCATTTCCCGCGATGAAGATGTCGATCCCGACGGCTTTGCCGTCTGGGGCTTTGAACAACTTCTTCACCATCGCATCCCTCTGTATAAGGCGATCGCGGATAACTTCGGCTATACGATCCGAATGCGTGACGTTCCCTCCGTACAGTCGGAGGAGGATTTCACCGCCCTCGTCGCCGCGACGATCGATCAATCGAGATAAGCCCCGGTTCCCATGCCCATCCGAATTCCCAACGATCTCCCGGCCCGCCATACGCTCGAAGCCGAGGGCGTCATGGTCATGACAGAGGCTACCGCTGCCCGTCAGGACATTCGCCCACTGCAGATTGGCCTGCTCAACCTCATGCCCAACAAGATCAAGACTGAGACGCAGTTTGCACGCCTTATCGGAGCCACACCACTGCAGGTCGACCTCACGCTCATCAAGATCACCAGCCACACGCCAAGGAACACGCCGGCCGAGCACATGCTGGCCTTCTACGAGAACTGGGAGGACGTGAAGACCCGCAAGTTTGATGGTCTCATTGTCACAGGTGCGCCCGTAGAGCTGCTGGAGTTTGAAGACGTGACCTACTGGCCAGAACTCAGCCGGATTTTCGCCTGGACCCAGACCAACGTCCACTCCACCTTGTGCATCTGCTGGGGCGCTCAGGCTGCCCTTTACCATTTTCACAAGGTGCCGAAGCATGCGCTTGGGGAAAAGCGATTTGGTGTCTACTGCCACCGCAACCTCAGCCCCAGCTCTCCCTTTCTGCGCGGCTTCTCGGATGATTTTTCTGTTCCGGTATCCCGCTGGACCGAAAATCGCCTGGCCGATCTTCCACGGGGCGGAAGCCTCGAAGTGCTGATGGAGTCGGATGAGGCAGGCTTGTGCCTAATCGACGATCCACTTCACCGCGCACTCTACATGTTCAATCACATTGAATACGACACCACATCTCTCGCCGACGAGTACTGGCGAGATCACAAGGCGGGCAAGCCCATCACCATCCCGGCCAACTACTTCCCCAGAAACGATCCGCAGTTGCCGCCCGAGAACCGCTGGCGCAGCCATGCCCATCTGTTGTTTGGCAACTGGATCAACGCGGTCTATCAGACCACACCGTTTGCTCTTTCGGAGATCGGCCATCAGGCCTAGTCTTGCGCTTCATGTCTGAGGGAAAAGGCCGTCATGCCGGACCGACAGCTTCTGCTGCTGCGCCATGCGAAGGCCGAGATCGGTGAACATGAGCTTCGTGACATCGACAGGCCTCTGGCGGCACGTGGACGTCGTGCAGCAGAACGCATCGGGCGCTATCTGGCCGAGCACGACCTTGTGCCCGATCTTGTCCTCTGTTCACCCGCGCGTCGCACCCGCGAGACCTGGGAGATCGCGGCACGTGCCCTGCCGCCGGTGAAATCGCTCTTCCCGGACAGCCTATATGACTTCGGGGACGGCTCTGCCCTGCTGGACGCCATCCGCAAGGATGCAGAAGGCGTCAGGCGCCTCCTGCTGGTCACGCACAATCCGGCGACCCAGGCACTGGCGCTGCGGCTGTCAGGTTCCGCACCAGCACGGCAGCGTCGGCAAATGGCGGAAAAATATCCAACGGCTGGGCTCGCGGTATTCACATTCCCTGGCCGGGACTGGGCGCAGACTGCGGCTGGCGCCGGGCATCTTGCGGCATTTATCCGTCCGCGGGACCTCATGGAGGAGTGAATGCCCTTGCCTTGCCAGTCAGAACCCACCACCTAAGCCGGCACAGGGGTGGATTGTCATCGCAAGTTTCAGCAGCATTATAGACGGCACACGCCTGGCGGCAGGCAACCTCGCGGATTTCGCCACGGGGCTCGTCAGCCCGTCGTTACGGCTCGGTGTGACGGGGCTGTCGCGCGCTGGCAAGACAGTCTTCATCACGGCAGTCGTCAACGCCCTTCTGAAGGGTGGGCGCTTCCCTGCCTTCGAAGCGCTGAGCGGCGGCCGGATCACCCGTTGCTATCTCGAACCGCAACCTGATGATACACTGCCGCGGTTTGAGTTCGAAAGTCATGCCAATGCTCTGTCCGGCGACAATCGTCATTGGCCGGAAAGCACGCGCCGCATCAGCCAGCTACGGATCACCGTGGAATATGTGCCATCAGGCCTGCTGGCCCGCACGCTGGGCGGCGGCCGCCTGCACATCGATATCGTGGACTATCCAGGAGAATGGCTGCTGGACCTGCCACTGCTGCGAACGAGTTATGCAGAATGGTCAGCAGCCACGGTCAGAGCAAGCCGCTCAGCGCCCCGTCGGGCCCATGCAGCGGCATGGCACGACATGCTTGCAGCACTGGCGCCATCGATGCCTGCCGATGAGGCTATGGCCATAAAAGCCGCAGGATTATTCACAGCCTATCTGGCGCGTTGCCGCGCCGACGATGTCGCGCTCTCAAGCCTGCCGCCGGGCCGGTTCCTGATGCCCGGAGATTATCAGGGGTCTCCGCTGCTGGCATTTGCTCCACTCGACATCGCTCCGGACGCAGTGCTGCAGAAGGGCACTCTCGGTGCACTGATGGAAAGGCGTTACCAATCCTACGTCGCAACCATCGTGAAGCCATTCTTCTTTGACCATTTCGCACGGCTGGACCGGCAGGTGATTCTGGTGGATGCCCTCAGCGCCTTGAACGCCGGGGCTTTTGCCGTAAGAGATCTCGAACAGACACTTACCGCCATTCTCGCCTGCTTCCGCCAGGGTGCGAACTCGCCTCTCTCCGCTCTATTTGGCCGCCGCATCGACCGTGTGCTGTTTGCCGCCACGAAGGCGGATCTCCTCCACCACACCAGCCATGACCGGCTGGAAAACATCCTCAGACTGCTTGTCGCACAGGCAATGGATCGAGCTTCCTGCCAGGGTGCCGGAATTGATGTTGCCGCGCTGAGCGCCATTCGCGCCACCCGCGAGGCGCGTGTTCGCCAAAAGGGTGAGACGCTCGACTGCATTGCGGGGATTCCACTCGGTGGCGAAACAATTGGCGAAACCTACTTCGACGGCCACACCGAAGCGGCGGTGTTTCCAGGTGATCTGCCGAAAGATGCGAACAAAGCCCTTGACGGTTCTCTCGAGGGCAAGCTCAGGTTCCTCCGCTTCCGGCCACCAGCCGCAAGGGATGGAGCCTGGCCACACATTCGCCTCGATCGAACATTGGAATTCTTGCTGGGAGACAGGTTCAAATGAGCGGGGACGCGCGTCGGCCTCAGGCCTTCGTCATTGAAACCGGCGAGCCGCATGTAAGGCCATCCGCCATCCACCTTGAACCGGAAACGGATGACGGTCAGGTGATCGTTCTGCCGCCGGCGCCGCTTGCGCGGCCAGC
>NZ_JBIIDX010000064.1:0-17840 GCF_044238155.1 Aestuariivirga sp.
GGTATGCGTGCGAGACTGACCGGGCTTCCCGATGTTGCCTCGAGCGCCACATCGGGCATGGAGCGGCCGACGAGATGCTGCAGGAACGACATGACTTTCAGCCCTTCTCGCGCAGCAGCCTGGCCCGCTCCCGGTCCCAGGAGCGCTCCTTCAGCGTTTCGCGCTTGTCATGCAGTTTCTTGCCGCGGGCCAGCGCAATATCGACCTTGACGCGGCCACGGCTGTTGAAAAACATCTTCAGCGGCACGATGGTGAGATGCTCCTTGAGCACGCCGGCCGACAGCTTGTCGATCTCGCGCTTGTGCAGAAGCAGTTTGCGCGGACGTTTCGGCTCATGGTTGAAGCGGTTGGCTTCACGGTATTCCGGAATGTTCGAATTGATGAGCCAGAGTTCACCCGCTTTCATGGCTGCATAGGCTTCCGCCAGATTGATGTGACCGGTCCGGAGCGACTTCACCTCGGAGCCCTGCAGCGCAAGTCCCGCTTCGAAGCTCTGCAGGATCTCGTAGTCGAAACGCGCCCGCCGATTGTCGGCGATGACCTTGATGCCAGCCTGCTTGCGCGGCGCCTTGGCGCCGCCGCTCTTTGAACTCATCTCAGTTCAGGAGTCCGGCGTGCACCAGCGCTGCACGCACTGCCTGCTTGGTGGACTCGACCACCGGCACCATCGGCAGGCGGGCTTCCGCCGAGCAGAGCCCCAGCAGGCTCGCGGCATATTTCACCGGACCGGGACTGGTTTCGACGAACATGGCATGGTGCAATGGCATCAGACGGTCCTGCAGGCGAAGAGCAGTGGCGTAATCTCCCTTGAGGGTCGCCTCCTGGAACTCGGCGCACAGCTTCGGCGCGACATTGGCTGTGACGGAAATGCAGCCCACGCCGCCATGTGCATTGAAGCCGAGCGCGGTTCCATCCTCGCCCGAAAGCTGGATGAAGTCCTTGCCAGAGGCCAGCCGCTGACGCGACGGCCGGGTGAGATCGGCCGAGGCGTCCTTTGTGCCCACGATCGTCCGGCAGTCAGCCGAGAGCCTGGCCAGCGTCTCGACCGAGATGTTGGCAACCGTGCGCCCTGGCACATTGTAGACGATGATCGGGATATCCACGGCATCGGCGATTGCCTTGAAATGGGCGTAGATCCCATCCTGCGTGGGCTTGTTGTAGTAGGGAACGACGACAAGTGCGGCATCTGCGCCCGCTTCCTTGGCGTGGCGGGTATATTCGATTGCCTCGAGCGTGCTGTTGGAGCCCGTGCCGGCAATCACCGGCACGCGGCCGCGCGCCTCGGCGATGCACATTTCAATCACGAGCTTGTGTTCCTCGGGCGTGAGCGTCGGGCTCTCGCCGGTGGTGCCCACCGGCACCAGGCCGTGCGAACCCTGCTCGATCTGCCAGTTTACGAATTTGCGGAAAGCCTGCGCATCGACCTGACCATTGACCATGGGAGTGATGAGCGCGGGGAAAGAACCTTTGAACGTCACGGCAGGCTGCTCCGGTAATAACTTGGAAACCATGAGGGCTTTAGCTTTGCAGGCCAACGTGGCGCAGCCTGCAACGCGTCGCTCACCATAGACGTTTGCCCCAAGGGCGGCAAGCGCCGGACCCAGGCCATGATCCCGGCGCAATTGCCAACTAGCGGCAATCATCGCCCGCGTCGTTTTCGGATGGAAGGTACATGCGTTTCAATCGTTTCCTGCGTGCCAGCCTGCTTGCTCTTGCCACCGCCATGGCGGTGGCCACGCCACAGACATGGGGTGGCCCTGGCGCCGCACTCGCACAATCCAAGCCTTCGGCAGCAGCCGTCGAAGCCACCAGGCTGGCGCTGCAAGGCGATTTCGTGGCGGCGGGCGAGGCCGCCCAGCAATCCGGCGATGTGGCGGCGATCAAGCTCGTCGAACTCATCTATCTCCGCGACCACCCCAATGATGCGGGCTACCCGCGCATCATGGCCTTTCTGAACAACGCTCCCAAGTGGCCACTGTCAGAGGCGCTGATGAAGCGTGCCGAACGTTCACTCTATGCCAACACCGAACCGCCCGAACTCATCCTCGCGCATTTTGCCAATCGAAAGCCGGTGACCAGCGAGGGCGCGCTGGCGCTGGCCCGCGCCCTGATCGCCACTGGCGACATGGACGGCGCACGCCGCCAGGTGGTCAATGTCTGGCTGGACGCAGAAATCACGCCGGAGCTGGAAAAGGCCGTGTCATCCGAATTCGGCAAGCTGCTGACCGAAGCTGATCACAAGCGCCGCATGTGGCGTCTGGTCTATGCACAGGAAACCAATGCGGCGATCCGCGCCGCCAAGCGCCTTCCTGGCGATTACCAGAAGGCGGCGGGCGTTGCCCAGAAGCTGATCCGGGGCGAGGCAGGCGCCGACAAGCTCTACGCCCGCCTGCCATCGTCCATGCGCGAGTCACTCGCCATGAAATATGCCCTCACCCGCTTCTACCGGATGAAGGAGAGCTATTCAAAGGCGCGCGCCATCCTGCTCACGGTTCCGGCCGACAGCGCCAAGATGGGTGATGCCGAGGCCTGGTGGGTGGAACGGCGCATCATCGCGCGCCATTCGGTTGGCATCAGCCACAGAGGATCCGCCAAGGCCGCCTATCAGATCGCCGCCGCGCATGGCTTTGCGGTTGACGAGGAGGCGATCGAGGGCGAGTTTCTGGCCGGCTGGATCGCGCTGCGCTACGTGAAGGACCCAGAGACCGGCATGCGGCACTTCCGCCGCCTCGCCGAGATCGCCGAAAGCCGCACGGAAAAGGCCCGTGCAGCCTATTGGATTGGACGCGCCCATGAGGCGATGGGCCAGAAGGGCGAGGCCAAGGCCGCCTATAGCCAGGCAGCGCAGTATTCCACGGTCTATTACGGCCAGTTGGCCCGAGAGAAGATCGGGCTCGGAAAGGTGCCGGAAGAAATCGAAACCGGCAAGGCAACCGCAGCAGCCCAGCAGCGGATTGCAGAAGACGAAGTGGTGCGCGCCTTCAAGATCATGGCAGAGGCCAGCAGCGACAAGAATGCGCTCTACATGTTCCTGTGGTCATTCGCCAACCGCTTCGAGACGGCCGATGAAATGAATGCGGTGGCCAGCATCGTGTGGACCGAGGGCGGCGTCACCATGGCGGTGCGGCTCGCAAAGGCGGCCGCCCAGCGCAACATCGACATCGACTCCTGGGGCTATCCGATCCGCGCCCTGCCGGACTGGAAGCAGATCGGCAGGCCGGTCGAGAAGCCGCTCGTCTTCGCACTGGCCCGCCAGGAGAGCGAGTTCAACCCCAATGCCGGCAGCAAGGTGGGCGCGCAGGGCCTGATGCAGATCATGCCGGGCACCGCGAAGCTCATCGCCAAGCAGCATGGTCTCAAGCACGATGCCAGCCGCCTGATGGACCCCGAATACAACGTCAAGCTGGGCGCTGCCCATCTCGGAGACCTGATCGCCGACAATGGCGGTTCCTATGTGCTCACTCTGGTGGGCTATAACGCGGGCCCGCGCCGGGCCCGCGAATGGCTTGCCGAATACGGCGACTTCCGCTCGGGCCAGGTTGATCCCATCGACTGGGTTGAATCCATTCCTTTCCAGGAGACCCGGCAATATGTGCAGAAGGTACTGCAGAACCTGCACATCTACCGCTCGCGGCTTGCGCCCAAGACAGTCCGGCCGATGACCGCCGACCTGATGCGCGGCGCGCGCACCGACAGCCTGAGCGTTGCATCGACCTCGGTTCCGGATGAGCCCGGTGCTGCCAGCGCGCCAGAAGATGTCCAGCCCGCAGAGCCTTGCGCAAAGAAATCCCTGGCGAGCCTGATCGGGGGCTGCGATTGACGCCGGCCGGCGATTTCCACGAACTTCTCGTCACCGCCGCGGATGGCACCAGGCTCTATGCCCGCGACTATGCCTGCGCTGATGGCGGGTTGACGCCGGTCGTCTGCCTGCCGGGCCTCACGCGCAACGCCCGGGACTTCGAGGCGATCGCGCCGCGGCTGGCCTTGAGCCGCCGCGTTGTGGCGGTTGACTTCCGCGGCCGCGGCAAGAGCGGCTGGGCTGATCCGGCCACCTATCGCCCTGATCAGGAGGTGGCCGACACGCTCGCCGTTCTCGACCATCTTGGCATTCCCCGCTTCGCCATCATCGGCACATCGCGCGGCGGCATCGCTGCCATGGTCATGGCGACGTGCGCGCTGCCGCGTATGGCGGGCGTCGCCTTCAACGACATCGGCCCGAGGATCGAGACGCAAGGATTACTCCGTATACGGAGCTATCTTGGCGCCGATCCGTCCTTTGCCACCTGGCAGGAGGCCGTGGCAGCGCTGAAACGCGCCAACCCGGGCTTTCCCGGCCTGTCCGACGCCGATTGGCAAGGCTTCGCGCGCCGCCTCTACAGCGACCGGGGCGGGGTCATCAAGGCGGACTACGACCCTCGCCTGGGGCAGGCTTTTCCAGGCACCGCGGAGATCGAGGCGGGCAAGTTTCCCGAGACCTGGCGGCTGCTCGACCTGATGGCAGAACTTCCCTGCCTGGTGCTGCGCGGCGAACACTCGGACGTGCTCAGCGACGAAACGGTGGCAGGCATGCAGACGCGCCACAGACGGTTGTCGGCCGTCACCGTTGCGCAACGCGGCCACGTTCCCTTCCTCGACGAACCGGAGAGCCTCGCTGCCATCACGCGGTGGCTCGACGCGGTCGATCGCGAAACCGCAGCCTGATCCGGGGGAACTTCGCCGGCGGAGGCCTCACGCCTCAGGCAGATTCAGCCTGATGTGCAGTTCGCGCAGCTGCTTCGGGGTGACCTCGGAGGGGGCGCCCATCAGCAGATCCTCGGCCTGCTGGTTCATCGGGAACAGCACCACCTCGCGGATGTTGGGCTCATTGCAGAGCAGCATGACGATGCGGTCAACACCCGGCGCGATGCCGCCATGCGGCGGCGCGCCATACTGGAAGGCGCGGTACATGCCGCCGAACTTCTCCAGCAGCACGCTTTCCGGATAGCCGGCGATCTCGAAGGCCTTCTTCATCACCTCCGGGCGGTGGTTGCGGATGGCTCCTGACGACAGTTCCACGCCGTTGCACACGATGTCATACTGATAGGCGAGGATATCCAGCGGGTCCTTGCCCTCCAGCGCCTCGAGCCCCCCTTGCGGCATCGAGAACGGATTGTGCGAGAAGTCGACCTTCTTGTCTTCCTCGTTCCACTCATACATCGGGAAGTCGACGATCCAGCAGAATTCGAAACGGTCCTTGGCGGCAAGATTCAGTTCATCGCCCACCTTGTTCCGCGCCTCGCCCGCGAACTTGTAGAATTTCTCGGGGCGGCCAGCGACGAAGAAGCAGGCGTCGCCCACGCCAAGGCCAAGTTGGGTTCGGATGGCTTCGGTGCGCTCCGGACCGATGTTCTTGGCGATGGGGCCCGCACCACCCTCCTCGCCCTCGCGCCAGAAGACATAGCCGAGCCCCGGCTGGCCCTGTTGCTGGGCGTAGGAATTCATGCGGTCGCAGAAGGCGCGCGAGCCACCCCTGGGCGCGGGGATGGCCCAGACTTCCACTTTCGGGTCGGCGGCGATCATGCCGGCGAAGACCTTGAAGCCGGAGCCGGCGAAATGCTCCGTCACCGCCTGCATCCGGATCGGGTTCCTGAGATCGGGCTTGTCGGAGCCATACCAGCGGATCGAATCCCTGAAGGCGATATGCGGGAACTTCTGCGTCACCGGAAGGCCGCCGCCGAATTCCTCGAACACGCCGCGCAGCACGGGCTCCACCGCGTTGAACACATCTTCCTGGGTCACGAAGCTCATTTCGATGTCGAGCTGGTAGAATTCGCCGGGCGAGCGGTCGGCGCGCGCATCCTCGTCGCGGAAGCAGGGCGCGATCTGGAAATAGCGGTCGAAACCCGACATCATGATCAGCTGCTTGAACTGCTGCGGCGCCTGCGGGAGCGCATAGAACTTGCCGGGATGGATGCGCGAGGGCACGAGAAAGTCACGTGCCCCCTCGGGGCTCGAAGCCGTGAGGATCGGCGTCTGGAACTCGAAGAAGCCCTGATCCACCATGCGGCGGCGCAGTGAGTTGATGATGGCGCCGCGCTTCATGATGTTGGCATGGATGCGCTCGCGGCGGAGATCGAGGAATCGGTAGCGCAGCCGGATGTCTTCGGGATATTCGGTGTCGCCGAAAACGGGGAGTGGCAGTTCGGCGGCCTGCGAGAGCACCTCGATGTCAGTTGCGAAGACCTCGACGAGGCCGGTGGGCAGGTCGGCATTTTCGGTGCCCGGTGGCCGCGGCCGCACCTTGCCGTCAATACGGATCACCCATTCCGAACGCAGTGTCTCGGCGGTGCGGAAGGCGGGTGAGTCAGGATCGGCCACCACCTGGGTGACGCCATAATGGTCCCGCAGGTCGATGAACAGCACGCCGCCATGGTCACGGACACGGTGAACCCAGCCCGACAGCCGGGTGGCCTGGCCGGCGTTGGCGGGACGGAGCTGTCCACAGGTGTGGCTGCGGTAGGCGTGCATGAGGGTCCTCATCAGAAGGCGGTTTCGTGCGCTAGAGCGCATGGAGGGCGCAGTTTGTCAAGGAAGGGCTTGGCGCAGCCCCGGGACTCAGTCGAAGAGGCCGAACAAATCGACCTTGATGGGGCTGCGTGTTGTCTCATCGCCTCCGGCAAACAGCCCGCCCTTCACCACCACGCGGGTGTTGCTCATGCCGGTCTTGCGGACCAGAGCGAACAGCTTTGCGGCGTTGTCAGGGTGAAGCCTCACGCAGCCATGCGAGGCGCGGCGACCCAAGCTCTTGATGTGATAACTGCCATGGACGGCATGACCGCCGGGGGTGAAGAAGATCGAATAGGGCATGGGCGCATCGTCCCATTCGGCAGAATAGTGCTCTTTCTCAAGACGGAATGGCCGGAACGTTCCGCTCGGCGTGTCATAGCCGCGTGCACCTGTGGAGACCGGCCACCTGTAGAGCGTGTCGCCATCAAGCGTCACGGTCATCTTCTGGCTTACCTTGTTGATCGCGATGATCAGCCGCGGCTCAGCCGGTGGCGGTGGCCGCTTCCTGTCGACTGCCGGCTTGGCAGGTTTGGAAGGCTTGGGCGGCGTAGAGGCCTGGGCAGCCACCGGCGCCAGGATTGCCGCCAGCCCGGCCAGCATGTCGCGCCGAGATACCATGATCGAACCCCCAACGTCCCCTTGCCGCGTCTTATGCCTCAATCAGGCTCTGTCGTGAAGTGTTTTGCTGCCTGCACGAATTGCGCTGCCAAGACCATTCCGCTAAGCAACCCACCATGAACAAGCCTGTGCCCAAGATCGGACTCGTGTCGCTCGGCTGCCCCAAGGCGCTGGTTGATTCCGAGCGCATCATCACCCAGCTGCGCGCCGGGGGCTATGTCATGTCGCCGGGCTACGAGGATGCCGATGTGGTGATCGTCAACACCTGCGGCTTTCTCGACAGCGCCAAGGAGGAGTCGCTTGCCGCCATCGGCGAGGCCATGGCCGAGAATGGCCGGGTGATCGTCACTGGCTGCTTCGGGGTTGAGGCCGACACCATCCGCAAGGCGCATCCCGGCGTCCTGGCGGTGACTGGCCCGCATCAGTACGAGCAGGTCGTCGAGGCCGTGCACAAGGCCGTGCCACCCGCCCATGACCCGAAGCTCGATCTGGTGCCGCCGCAGGGCCTGCACCTGACGCCCCGGCACTATGCCTATCTGAAGATTTCGGAAGGCTGCAACAATCGCTGCTCCTTCTGCATCATCCCGTCGCTGCGCGGCGATCTGGTTTCACGGCCGGTGGCATCCGTGCTCTATGAGGCGGAGCGCCTGGTGAAGGCGGGCGTGAAGGAGCTGCTGGTCATCAGCCAGGATACCTCGGCCTACGGTGTCGACATCAAATACGCCGCATCTAAGTTCCATGGCCGCGAGGTGCGCGCGAGATTCCACGATCTCGCCGCGGAACTGGGCCAGTTCGGCGCCTGGGTGCGCCTGCATTACGTCTATCCCTATCCGCATGTCGACGAGGTAATCCCGCTCATGGCGGAGGGAAAGATCCTTCCCTATCTCGACATTCCCTTCCAGCATGCCGCTCCCAACGTGCTGAGGGCCATGAAGCGGCCTGCCAACCAGGAAAAGGTGCTGGACCGGCTCGCCGCCTGGCGCAGGATCTGCCCGGACATCGCCATTCGTTCCACCTTCATCGTCGGATTTCCCGGCGAGACGGAGTCGGATTTCGACTATCTCCTGAACTGGATGCGCGAGGCCCGCATCGAGCGCGCCGGCTGCTTCAAATATGAGCCGGTGGCGGGCGCCAGGGCCAATGATCTCGGCCTGCCGCAGGTTCCCGATGAGGTGAAGCAGCAGCGCTGGGAGCGTTTCATGGAAGTCCAGCAGGAGATTTCAGCTGAAATCTTCGCAGGCAAGGTGGGCCGCGAGATCGACGTACTGGTGGACGAGATCGACGCCGAAAACGAAGAAGCCATCGCGCGCTCGCCCTGGGACGCGCCGGAGATCGACGGCAATGTGTTCCTGCCCGGCGAGACCGGCCTCAAGCCAGGCGACATGGTCCGTGTACGGATCGTTGAAGCGGAGGACTATGACCTGGTGGGCGAGCGGGTCTAGAGCCTAAATCATCACAAGAGCTGCTGGCATCAACATCCATGCCATCGCTGCCACTCCCATCGCCGCCACGTTCAGGCCGAGAAGCGCAAGGCCAAGGCGTGTTCCGCCCTCGATCCAGGCATAGGCGCATTTGGCAAGGGTGTTGACGGCAACGCAGAGCAACACAGCCACCACGCCCAGCGCCGTGACAGGACCCATGTTGGCCACCGACAGGGTGAGCGCGTCGACATCGGCAAGGCCCGAGATCGCCGCCACGGCAATCAGACCGGCATTGCCCCAAAAGCTCTGGGCGATGCCCGCAGCCAGCATCACGGCGGCCAGCATGGCACCGAAACGCAAGACCTCGGAGAGCAGGAAAGGGTTCTTGTGCACGAGCCTGGCGGGATCGCCAATACCGTTGCGGCGATCGCGCCCGATCAGCAGCCAGGCGGCGAGGGCCTGAACCAGCGCGGCGGCTGCGAAGGGCGCGGCAAGCGAGGCCGCCAGCGACAGGTTGAGCGCCGCCGCGAGCACGACGACGCGGGCCAGCATCACTGCGCCAGAGGCAAGGATGCCTCCGGCCAGCAAGCCGATCCGCGCTGGATTGCTTTTCGCCAGGGCAGACAGCGTCAGGGTCACGACGGTCGATGAGATGAGGCCGCCGAGCGCCGCTGCCAGAATCAGGCCGCGCTCCGGACCCGCAAGCTTCACCGCCACATAGCCCACGAAGGACACGGCAGCGATCAGGATGGTGATGAGCCAGAGCTGGTGCGGGTTGATGGCGCCCCATGGGTCAATGGCGCGATCGGGAAGAAGCGGCAAGGCGATGAAGGTCATTGCCGCCAGCAACAGGCCCGAACGAAGCTCATCCCACGTGATGCGCGCCAGGAAGCCGTGCAGCTGCGTCTTGTAGGCAAGAAGCCCCACCGTTGCCACTCCGGCGCCCGCAGCCAGCCGCATGTCGCCCAGAACGGCGAGTGCGCCGAGCGCGAATGTCACGAGGGCTGCAACCAGTGTCGTGGCGCTGAAATCGCCTTCATGCGCTGTCTCCCGCCAGATGAACGCCGCCATGACCGCGCCGGTGGTGAGAAAGCCGGCGGCGATCAGCATGCGGTCACCCTCCAACGACAGAACGCCGAAAAGACCGCCCAGCAGGCCGATGAGCGAAAAGGTGCGCAGGCCCGCAGCGCGCCGGCCTTCGCCCTCCGCACGCTCCTTCCAGCCGCGCTCGAAGCCAATGATGAAGCCAAGCGCCAGCGCCAGACCGAGGCGGGTTGCGAGTTCGGGAAACTCCATCGTCAAAGACTACACCATCGGAACTGGCTGCGCCATGATGCGCCTGCACTACAACGGAATGTTGTCGTGTTTCTTCCAGGGATTCTGGAGTTGCTTGTGGCGCAGCATGTTCAGCGCACGCGCCACGCGCTTGCGGGTGGTGCCGGGCATGATCACCTCATCGAGGTAACCGCGCTCGGCAGCCACGAAGGGATTGGCGAAGCGTGCTTCGTAATCCTTGATGCGGGCCTGGATCTTGCCCGGTTCGCCCAGTTCTGCACGATAGATGATCTCGGCTGCCCCCTTCGAGCCCATCACCGCGATCTCCGCGGTTGGCCAGGCATAGTTCACGTCACCGCGCAGATGCTTGGAGGCCATCACCACATAGGCGCCGCCATAGGCCTTTCGGGTGATCACGGTGATCTTCGGCACTGTGGCCTCGGCATAGGCGAAGAGCAGCTTGGCACCGTGCTTGATCAGGCCGCCATATTCCTGCGCCGTTCCGGGCAGGAAGCCCGGCACATCCACCAGGGTCACGATGGGAATGTTGAAACAGTCGCAAAACCTGACGAAACGCGCAGCCTTGCGGCCGGCATCGCTGTCGAGCACGCCCGCCAGCACCATAGGCTGGTTGGCCACGACGCCCACGGTGCGGCCGTTGATGCGCGCGAAACCAGTGATGATGTTCCTGGCATGCGCCTCCTGGATCTCGAAGAAATCGCCCTCGTCGACCAGCTTCAGGATCAGTTCCTTCATGTCATAGGGCTGGTTGGGATTGGCCGGAACCAGAGTCTCGAGCGACGGATCGATGCGGCCAGGATCATCGAAGCTCGGAAGCTCGGGCAGCTCAGCGGTGTTCGATGCTGGCAGGAAGTCAATGAGCCGCCGCATCTGCAGCAGCGCTTCGACGTCATTCGCAAAGGCCTTGTCGGCGATCGAGGATTTGGTGGTGTGAACCGACGCGCCACCCAACTCCTCTGCCGTGACCGATTCATTGGTCACGGTCTTCACAACGTCGGGCCCGGTGACGAACATGTAGCTCGTATCACGCACCATGAAGATGAAGTCCGTCATGGCAGGAGAATAGACATCGCCACCCGCGCAGGGGCCCATGATGACCGATATCTGCGGAATGACGCCGGAGGAGAGAACATTGCGCTGGAACACCTCGCCATAACCACCCAGCGCGTTGACACCCTCCTGAATGCGCGCGCCGCCGGCATCGAACAGGCCGATGATGGGCGCGCGGTTCTGCAGCGCCATGTCCTGGATCTTGGTGATCTTGCGGGCGTGCGCCTCAGAGAGGGAGCCGCCGAACACGGTGAAGTCCTTGGCAAAGACATAGACCACGCGGCCGTTGACGGTGCCCCAGCCGGTGACCACGCCATCGCCGGGCAACTTCTGTGTCTCCATGCCGAAATCGGTGCAGCGGTGCTCGACGAACATGTCGAACTCCTCGAAGGAGCCCTCGTCCAGCAGCAGTTCGATGCGCTCGCGCGCCGTCAGCTTGCCCTTCTCGTGCTGCGCAGCCACGCGCCTCTCGCCGCCGCCGGCGCGGGCCTGCTGGCGGCGCGCCTCAAGCTTTTCCAAGATCTCCTGCATGGCCCTGCTCCCGACGTATCACTGGATGCGGGCGGTGTTAGGCCGGGGCCAGCCCGGCGTCAAATGGGCTGGAGGGGCTTGCGACGGGCGAGCCCCCACGATCAGCCGTCGCGCAACAGCGCCAGAAAGCGACAGGCGGCCATGAACTCGGCCTCGCGCACGGCGCGGCGGGCCTCGGCCTCGGCATCGCTGCCCCACTGGGCGATCTGATAATCCTCGTCGACGTGGGCTGCGCGCCAGGCGCGCTCTGGCGCCAGCGCGGCACGGGCCAGCATCAGGCCGATGAGGGCGGACCCCGACAGCGTCATCAGCGCGTGCACGGCAGCCAGCTCGAAGCCACTGAGCCTGCGCGCCGCAGCCGCACAGGCCGCTCCTGCAGCGTCGGGCTGCGGGGCATGGATCAGGCCTTCGGTGACGATCACGGGTGCATCCAGCACGGTGCGCGCCCAGTCCACGACCGGGTCCCAGGCTTCGGCCTGTCGCGCCACCAGATCGGGCGGACGGTCGGCGCGATAGCAGACGAGATCGCTGCCGGCATAGTCGAGGAGCTCCGCCTCGGCCTGCGCGCGCCCATCGCGCAGCCGGTCGATCGCGGTATTGGCGAGCCGGGTCATGATCATGCGGGAGGGATCGATCTCGGCACCCTGGGCCGCCCATTCCGCCGCCACGGCCTCCGCAAGCGCGCGACGAGGCAGTTGCAGAGGGAGCTTCATCGGGGTCTTCACCAGACGGCCGTCAAGCGCAATGGCATGCTCGTCAGTGACCGAGACCTGCCTGTAGAACCTTCGCCGAGTGCCCATCTCAGCCGTCCGCCGCGGTGAAGCGCGCCGGATCGAAGCCGAACAGCGCAAAGCTCCGCTGCATGTGGCCGGGCAGCGGCGCGGATACATCCACCACCCCCTCGCGCGGATGCGGAAACACGATGCGCCGGGCATGCAGGTGCAGCTGTTGATCGATACCCCCGGGCATGTCGCGGTCGCCGCCATATTTCTGGTCGCCGAGGATCGGCGTTCCGATGTGCGCCATGTGGGCGCGCAGCTGGTGCTGGCGGCCAGTCACCGGCTTGAGCGACACCCAGGCCGCCAGTGGCGGGGCCTTGTCGACCACCGCGTAGTGCGTCACCGCGTGCTGCTCGTCCTCTTCCTCGCCCTGACGGGCGGCGCGCATCCGGTCTCCCTCCGGGCCCTTGGCCTTGATCAGCGCCACGTCGATGCGCCCCTGCGCGGGCTTCGGGACGCCCTTGACCAGCGCCCAATAGGTTTTCTTGACGGCGCGGGTGGCAAACAGTTTGCCGAGTGCTGCCGCCACATGGCGGCGCTTGGCCACCACGATGATGCCCGACGTGTCACGGTCGAGGCGATGCACGAGCAGCGGCCGCTCCCTGAGTTCAACGCCGAGGCCCATCAGCAGGCCGTCGAGATGACGATGCGTCTTGGTTCCACCCTGGACGGCAAAGCCCGCGGGCTTGTTCAGCACATAGAGATCAGCGTCCTCGTGCAGCACCATGGACTGGAACAGGCGCCGCTCCTGCGGGCTGAGCGGCGGGGTCTCGGCGGCGGGCTTGTCTGCGGGCCTCGTGTCGAAGGCGAGCGGCGGCACGCGAATCTCCTGACCCTCGGCAAGCCGTGAGCTGGTCCTGGCGCGGCCGCTGCCGATGCGCACCTGGCCGGTGCGCGTGAGCTTGTTGAGATAGGCGAAGGTCACCTGCGGAAAATGCAGCCTGAACCAGCGGTCGAGGCGCATGCCGTCTTCCTCGGCGCTCACCACATGGCGCTTGACCTCGCTCATGGCAGCAGCGCGCGCGCCAGATAGAGGCCCGCGAACACCGCCGCCAGCGTCATTGCCATGGTGCCGGCCGCGTAGAGGCCAGCGGCCAGCAGCGCCTTGCGCTCGACCAGCATGGCGACATCGAGCGAGAAGGCCGAGAAGGTGGTGAAGCCGCCCAGAATGCCTGGAATGAGAAGGGCGCGCAGCTCGTGGCTCATCTGCAGCCTGTGGCCCAGGAGGCCGGTGAGGACGCCGATCGCCAAGCTGCCGGTAACATTGACGATCAAGGTGTGGAAGGGAAATTCCGTTCCCAGCAGGCGCGCCGACCAGACATTCACGCCATGGCGCGCCGTGGCGCCAATCGCGCCACCCAGCGCAATCCACGCCAGTACCGGCATCACAGCCAGCCCTTGCGCTTGAAGTAGAGAAAGGGAAGGATCGCCGAGAACACCATCAGCAGCAGCGCGAGAGGATAGCCCAGCGGCCATTGCAGCTCCGGCATGAAGGCGAAGTTCATGCCGTAGATCGAGGCCACCAGCGTGGGCGGCAGGAACACCACAGCCGCCACCGAGAAGATCTTGATGATGCCGTTCTGCTCGATCGAGATCAGGCCCAGCACGGCATCGAGCAGGAAGGCGATCTTGCCGGACAGGAAGCTCGCGTGATCGGTGAGCGAGATGATGTCGCGCTGCAGGATCTTCATGCGCGCCTTGTTCTCCTTGACGAACTTCGTCTCGCGCATCTGGTCCGATATGGCCTGCATGAAGGTCACCATGCGGCCGATGGAGACGAGGCTTTCACGCATTTTCGAGATGAAGTCGCCCTCCTCGCCGATGTTCTCGATCAGCTCCTGCAGGTTCACCGTGCGGCGTGGCGCAGGCTTGTGGATGCCCGACAGAGCGCGCTTGGCGCCGAAGGTCTTCTTCGAGGTCTCGTCGACGATCTGCCCGGCACGCTCGAGATGATCGGCGGCGCGGTCCACCACGGCCTCGAGCAGCGAGATCAGGATGCCCCAGCCATTCATCGCCGTGGCCTGCGGCTTCATCGCCCGCTTGACGTAGGCCGGAAAGGCCTGCGGATGATGATAGCGGATGGTGATCAGCGTGTTGTCCTTGATGATGAAGGTGACGGGCGAGGATTCAGGCTCGTCATGCTCGCCGCGGCGGATCAGGTTGGCCGTCATGAAGGCCGCGCCATCTTCCTGGTAGAGGCGGCTGGACGCCTCGATTTCTGCGAGCTCCTCGCGGGTGGGAATGTCGATCCCGAGCGAGCTTTCGACCAGCGCTTCTTCCTGCGCGGTCGGTTCGACGAGATCCACCCAGACGCTGTCGGGCGGAATCCCCGGTCCGGCGGAGGGCGGACATTCGGTCAGGCAGTCGTTGGCGGTGCCATAGGCAGACAGCATGGGCAGACTCAGGGATGCTCAGGCGGGGCCTTCTCCGTAAGCTGCCGGCCGGGCCTTGGCAAGCGCGCCCGCCGCGGCACCGGGGCTGCGCCGCCGTGACCCCCGAAGCCGATGCCGGCAGGCTGCCCATTGCCACAACCACGGCCGCCCGGAGCGGAATATGCCGCAGCAGACCGATGCTGAAGCCCCGTTGCGGGGACTTGAGCCCAGCGGGTTCCTCGGGGCTCGACCCGCGCGCTAGCTGCGGGCCAGAAGGGTGCGAACCAGCCTGATCGCATCTTCGCCATAGGCAGGGCTTCGGGTAATGAGCTGGACCATCATCAGCCCGTTGATCAGCACGAGCAGCTGCCGGGCGATGCCGTCGGCATCGGCGTGGCCCGCGGTGCGCAATTCATCGGCAAGCCAGGCCTCCATGTCGCGGTTGGCGGCCGCCACCACCGCATGCACCGGATGACCGCGCAGATGGCCGAGTTCGGAGGCGATGCGAATGAAGAAACTGCCGCGCCATTCCGGATCGAGCGCCGAGGCGGTGATCGCCTCGAAGAGGCAGACCAGCCTCGCCTCGAGGCTGGCGTCAGGCCCGCGCGAATCCGCGAGGGCGCGATAGCGGTCGACATAGCCCGGCCGCAAATGGCCCATGATCGCCGCCAGCAGATGATCCTTGCTTGGAAAATGCAAAAAGAAGGTACGCCGGGACACGCCTGCGCGCTCGGTGATGCGATCAATCTTCAACTGCGCGAGGCTCTCTTCGGCAATCAGCGTTTCCGCCGCCTCCAGAAGCCTCTGGCGGGTCTTGTCACGTTTTCTTGTCATGTCATCGACAGCGGGCCTGAAAGCCCGATCAAACAAATTGTTTCGACGCCGAAAAATTATCACGGCCGCGATGTGAAACGCGCGGAAGACTGCACATTTCGATCCAACATGCACCTACAAGTGCACAAATGCAGCCGCGGCGAAGGCTAGAGTTCCGGTTGCAGTTTAAAGGCCCAAGGCACGGATCATGCTGTCATCTGCCAGCACCACTTCAGGCGGGTCCGACACCGTCGGCCCGGTCATGCAGTTTGCAGAGCTTCTCTCTGACTCTGCCGTCCGCCTGCATGTGGGGTGCGTGCTGCGATCAGGCAAGGGGTGGGTTGAGATCAGCCTGCCGCGCGGGCTCTCCCTTGCTGCAGGCGGCCTGCTGTTGCGCTTTCATCCCCACCCGCAGAGTTTTGCCGTCCAGACGCTGTGGCGCCGGGCGGATGCCATCGGCCTCGAATTTCTGGAACCACCACCGGACTGGATTGCCAGCACGTGACATCGCCCATGCGGCGGAGACTGCCTCACTCCCGCGCCGTCCGTTTGTGGCGCCACCGCCGGAACGCCAGCGCCCCACCGAGGCCACCGAGCACGAAGAGCGCGGCCATCAACAGCCAGACGACAAGCCAGTAGATCACTGAATCAGTATCGAGGTTCACAGCGCCGCGTCCTCCGGCGGCAGATCCGGGGCCCCTGCCTCGTGCCAGCCTGCCCAGACGCCAAGCCCAAGGGCAACCAGGAGCCAGAACCAGTGGCGCTCAAGGCCGGAAATACCGGCAGCAGGCTCACGCCCCTGCAGCACCAGGGCGGCCAGCCACGGCAAGGCTGCAATGGGAACCAGCAGCAGAAGGCGGGTGACGGCAAGCGGGCGGGAAGAACGACTCATGGCTACACTATTTCACAACTTATAAATTTAATGAACGACTCATGTTGCTGGCACGACAGGAAGGTCAGAAGTTGGTTTATCAATGTAATCGTTTACATTTAATACTGAGTTTATGCAATTGATTTCAAATGTTTTTCAGAGATTAAAACTGTGGCAATCAGGCAACGCAAGGCAACATTAAGGGCCTTAAAACGCTCTCTATGGTTGACCATTCAGCAGTTTGATATGACAACTGGCGGCTGTGCGATGACATCGTGCATTTCCTCCGGATCCTTTTGCAGGGGATGGGGGGAGTTCCTCAAACTCCAAGCTTGGGAGACCAATAATGAAGTTCATCAAGATGGCGCTCATGGGTGGTGCGGCTCTCGCTGCAACCTCCGCCGCCGCCTACGCTGACGACCTCGAGGCGCTGAAGGCGCAGATCGAGACCCTGAACGCCCGCGTCGCCGCCATGGAAGCCGCCCCGACGGTTCCGGCGGGTTACAACCTGCTGACGGTGTCCCAGGGCCCGATGGTCGAGACGCCCGGCCTGCCAATGCTGCCGGGCCAGGCGGCTGCCTTCGGCAACACGGCGACCTACATCTCGGTGCTGCCGACGGCTGACGCGCCGGCCAGCTCCACCATCACCTGGTCGGGCTATGCCCGCGCCGGTCTGGTTTACAACAGCGTCAGCAACGACCTGAAGGTCCGCAGGAACGCGACAAATCTGCCAATAACGGGCGCAGGTTCAACCGTCGATACCACCTTCGAGAACTCGGGCGACGACGCGGACACCGACGTGAAGGCCCGCGGCCAGCTCCGCGTCACTGCGTCGACCGACACGTCGGTCGGCGAAGTGGGCGTGGACATCCGTATGCGCGTCAACTTCGACGGCAACGGCAATGGCGACGTCTACTCCGACGTAGCCTGGGGTTACTGGTCGATGACCCCGGAGCTCACCTTCGGTGGTGGTTACGCGGGTTCGCTTGGCAACATCAGCTACGGCTATGATGGCGCCTGCACCTGCTATTACACCGACAATGCGGACGTGAACTTCAACCCCGGCGACGTGACCCAGTTCCGGCTGTCCTACGGCTCCGGCCCGGTCTCGGCGGCAGTGGCGCTCGAAGACGCATCGCTGAACAGCGGCTTCATTGACGGCAACCAGACAAACACGCATGGCGATAAGCTGGGTGTGTCCGGCGAACTGAAGTACTCGGGCGACATCTTCAACGGCGAGGTCGCTGCCGTGTGGCGTGCCCGGGACGAGAATGACGACGCCGACTGGACAGACCTCTGGCAGGTTGGCGCCGGCATGGCCTTCGCGCTTGGCGACATGGCAACCCTGTCGCTCGCCGGTGCCTTCGGCGAAGGCCCCTTCGAAACGGTGGCTGGCAGCGGCAGCAACGACGCGGGCGAAATCACAAGCGCACTGCCCTACAACCAGTCATGGTGGGGCGTGTCCGGCCTGTTGTCTGCCAATCTGAACGAGTCGATCCATGCCGAGATCGCCGCGGGCTACAAGAAACGCGATGGTGATGAC
>NZ_JBIIDX010000065.1:0-17830 GCF_044238155.1 Aestuariivirga sp.
TGACTGCAGCACGAATGACTGCAGCACGGCGGAAGAAAAAGACAGACTTTGGAAGCTACCCGCCCCCCTCAATAAACAGCGTGGATCGGGCTAGGCAGTATTTTCGATCATCAACCTCGTGATGCAAGTGTCAAAATCAACCTGAGGATTGTAACGAGAATTCAATGATGTAGCTGTTATCGCTTTTATACTGTCGGGCTCGCCATTTTATTGCTTCACCCCTGATTTCAGTTTGGAGTTTTGATTTTTGTCTAAACGGGGTGGGGGAGGTTTAGGCAGAGTGCGCTCGATCCGTTTCGCTCTGGCCGCTGCTTCTGAGCCGAACCCAGGCGTTTCGTGCTAACGTGTCTACCGGTAAGGGTAGTGCCGCATTCCGCTGTTAATCCGCGCTTCGGTGGTGCAGTTCGGATAACACTTCGCTACGCTTCGGGCTATCTTTGGTCAATTTAAATGAGGGTGGCACAGGGAGTAGCACAACTTGATATTCAATCATTTCACGGCGGTATCGGCGATGGCCCTAGCTCTGGCAGCGAGTGCTGGCTACGTCTGGGGTGCCGATGACGTCAACAGTGTCGCCCTGCGCCAGGCTGTTACCCTCGAGGGGGTCCGATCTCATCAGGCTATACTGCAATCGATTGCCGACTCCAATAATGGTGACCGCACCTCTGGTTCAAGAGGATTTGAAGCCTCGGCGGCCTATGTGAAGTCCACACTTGTGGCCGCCGGTTATAGCGTCACGGTCCAGCCTTTCGAATTTCTGTTTTTCCAGGAGTTGATCAAAGCGACCTTTACCCAGACCGCGCCTGGCGCGATCAATTATGTCTACGAGACCGACTTCGCCATCATGGACCATTCAGGATCAGGCGATATCACTGGCTTCGTTCAGCAGGTCAATGACAACGTCTTCCCGCCGACCGCGACGCCCACCAGCACCGCCGGCTGCGAAGCTGCCGACTTCAACGGGTTCGTTCTTGGCAGTATTGCGCTGATTCAGCGTGGATCCTGCTCGTTCGCGCAAAAAATTGCCAATGCGGCCAAGGCCGGCGCTGCTGCTGCAATCATCTTCAACGAGGGTAACCCGGGTGACCTGGAGCGCACCGACTTGTTCTTTGGGTCGCTGGAAGCTCCAGCAGCTATTCCGGCGGTTTCCGTGAGCTTCGCACTCGGCAGCCTGCTCGCCGATACAGCTGGCCTGCAGGTTCATATCGCCACCAATACGTTCTCTGAGATCCGCAATACCGCCAACTTCATTGCCGACACCCCCGGTGGCCGCAGTGACCGCGTGGTAGTGGTCGGTGCCCACCTCGACAGCGTGCCTGGTGGCGCCGGTATCAACGATAACGGAAGTGGTGCCGCTGGCATCCTCGAGATCGCCGTGCAGATGGCGAAGCTCAAGATCAAGCCCGTGAACAAGGTGCGCTTCGCCTTCTGGGGCGCGGAGGAATTCGGGTGTTTAGGGTCCACTCATTATGTCAGTTTGCTGAGTAAGAAGCAGATAAAGCGCATCGCGCTGAACCTAAACTTCGACATGATCGGGTCGCCCAACTTCGGCCGCTTCGTCTATGACGGCGACGGCTCCGATACCGGAACCGCGGGTCCCAATGGCTCGGCCAAAATCGAGAGCGTGTTCAACAAGTATTTTGCAGAGCAGAAACTAGCTGTGAAGGCAGCTCCCTTCAACGGCCGTTCTGACTATGGCCCCTTCATCGATGCCGGTATCCCTGCAGGAGGCCTGTTCACGGGTGCCGAAGACATCAAGACAGCGGAAGAGGCGGCCCTGTTCGGTGGGACGGCAGGTGAGGCCTTCGATTCCTGCTACCATCAGGCCTGCGACACATATGCCAACAATAACGACGAGGTCCTCGACCAAATGTCTGACGCCGCGGCTGACGCGGTGCTGCAATTCGCCATGACCAGGTCCTCCATCAGGGACACCTCCAAGGCAAATGATCGGGCCGTCACCAAGTCAATTCCCTACAAGGGGTGTCATCTGCAAGAATAGGCTTCGGCTGTCACCAACGCTGTGGCGTTGGAGGCGCTGGCATTGAGTATGGGCAACAATGAAAAAGAGCCAATGATTATAAAACCAACAGAACCGCAGGTATCGAAAAGCAAATTATTTGAGCAATCAGCGCAGTCAATGCCCTGCTGGGGTCGTCATGTCTGTTTTTTATGCTATCGATAGATGAAGTGGATCAGATACATTCTGCTGCTGGGTGCGACATTGAATGACCCGACCATCTCGGCGGCTTCATCATCGTGCCTGACTTGATCGCCAGTCAAATGCATCGGCGGCGACTGGCTTCTGGCACGTTCTTGTGGTTACCGCTTTGTTGATCTGGGATCGGCAAAGTGGTGGTCGGCCAAATGGCGTGTGCGTGGGTTTGCTGACTACAGCATCTCAATTCCGCTGGATGCGCGGCGGACGGTGTCCAGATCGTGCTGGATGTGCTCTTCGGTCTGGCGCTGCGACTCCTTCAGATGCTGGCGCATGAGTTCGGAAGCCCAGCGCCGGTCTCCGGCAATAAGGGCATCAAGGATGGCAATGTGCTCGGTGATTGAGGCCCCGATCCGGTCCAGCCGCGAATAACTGAAGAACTCGGCAAGCCGCCGGAAGTTATTCTGCTGCCGGATAATGCCTGCGACCAGTTCGTTTCCAGATCCTTGTGCAAGCGTTTCATGCAGCGACGCGTCAAGCTCAAAGAGTTCTGGCCACAAGCTGTTGGGCCCCAGACTGTTCAATGCCGCCTGCTGCTCGTCCTTCATGCGGATGAGGGACTCAGGATTCATCGAAAAATGTCGATCAAGCATGATGGCAGGCTCCAGCACAATCCGCAGGTGGTAGCTCCGCGATATCTGCCCGGCGTCAAAATGCATGAAGCGCCAGCCTCTCCCGGCCGAGGGTTCCGCCAGTCCTTCACGCATGAGCCGCCTCAGAACCCGGGACAGTTCACCCTTTCCCACCGAGTATCTGCGCTCGAGGAATTTTCCCGAGGCCGGCTCCGGCATGTCATTGAGGATGATGTCGCGCACAATGCGGCCGTAAAGGCTTACTCCCGGCTTGGCTGTTGACCGGGCTGTCCGGATCGTAGGCGGTGCAGTGCCGCGCGTATATCCACCGTGCGGGTGAGGTTCGAGGACGCCCACCCGCACCAGATGCTGGAGAGCAGCCCTGATCGGCGTTCTTGATACGCCAAGCTCTCTGGACAGGACGGCCTCGCGCATGCGTTCCAGCGGAACGGCAGAGGGCGATCTCAGCAAGCCCAGGATGCGTGTGACCAGCTCCTCCTGAAGATCGCTCTTGAGTTGTATCATCCGGAAATGCGTCCAGCCATGTGATTTTTGTATTTTACGTACATCTAAAAACACAATAACGTTCCGGTCAATCATCAAGCCAGGCTTTGGGTAGCCGAGATGCAAATTGCAGTGAAAGGGACATCTCTCGCGCCGGGGCGGCCATGCTGCCTCAAGAGACAGGTCTTGCAGCACGTACTGTTTGCCCGCCACCCTGACGGCGAACCTGCTGCCGCCATCAACCAGCCCAGCAACTGCGCGGGCAAATCGCCTTTAATCTATTGGAGAATCCAGTGACGATCCAAAATTACCCGAGCGCCTTCATGCATCCCTTCTCCCACATTCCGACGCTGGAGCAGTCGGGACCGGTCATCGTCGATCGCGGGGAAGGAATTTACATCTACGATGACAGGGGGAGGCGGTATCTCGAAGGCAATTCCGGCCTGTGGAATGTCGTCCTGGGCTTCGACAACAAGAGGCTGATCGAGGCTGCCACGCAGGCTTATGCGAAGCTCCCAGCCTATCATGCCTTTTTCGGGCGGGTCGCCCAGTCTGCACTTGACCTGTCCGAAAAAGTGATCCGCCTTGCTCCGATGAAGGCGAACCGCGTGTTGTTCGCCAACTCCGGCTCGGAGGCGAATGATACGGTCGTCAAGCTCCTCTGGCTGCTAGCCGAGCAGGAAGGGAAGCCACATCGCCGCATCCTGCTGAGCCGCAGAAACGCCTATCACGGCATGACGATCATGACGGCGAGCCTTACGGGAAAGGACTACGTGAAATCAGCATCCGGGCTCCCCGTGTATGAGGTGCGCCACCTGACATCGCCGCATCACTGGCGTGAGGCGAAGGATGGCGAGAGCGAGACGGAGTTCTCCGGAAGGTTGGCCTGGGAGTTGGAGCAGACCATTCGCAACACCGGTCCAGATCACATCGCCGGCTTTTTTGCTGAGCCCGTCCTGGGTGCAGGAGGCGTCATTCCGCCGCCCGAGGGATATTTCCAGGCGATCCAGCCGGTCTTGAGGAAATATGGAGTGCCGCTCATCGCTGATGAAGTGATATGCGGCTTTGGACGCACGGGAGAGCTCTGGGGATCAATCAAATACGGGATCGAACCTGATATTGTCGTGGCCTCGAAGGTGATCACTTCCGGCTTCTTCCCGATGGGCGCCATCGTGCTCTCCGAGAAAATGACGGAACGGCTCGAAAGAGCCTGTCGTACCTATGAAGAGCTTCCGACCGGCTTCACCACGGCGGCCCATCCCGTGGGATGCGCCATCGCCCTGGCGGCGATCGGAGAGATCGTCGAAGGTGGCGTGTTGAAGAATGTCCAGAAAGTCTCTCCCGCATTCCAGAAGCAACTGCGCGCCATGCAGGATCACCCCATGGTCGGCGAGGCGCGCGGCGTCGGCCTGATGGGCGCTCTCGAGATGGTGGCCGACAAGCACAGCAAGACTCCGTTCCCAGGGCACCTCGATGTGAGCGAGCGGGTCTCCCGCCAGGCCCTTGCAAATGGCCTGATCTGCCGTCCGCTCGGGGCAGCCGTGGTGCTGGCGCCCCCTTTCATCATCACTGAGCCGCAGATCGACGAGCTCTTCTCCATACTGCGCCACACCATGGATCAGGTCTATGCAGAGGTAAGGGCGGCAGCTGCGTAAACCGATCTTTCCTGGTGCGCCCATGGAAGGCGCAGTCTTGATCCGGCCTCCGCGTCAGCGCGGCGTGCTACGGAATTTGCAGAGATCATAGACGAGGCGGAGGCTGGGCGTATCGATCTTCACAAGACCTGCCAATTCGATCACCACGCCGAGAAGGGCGTCGAGTTCTGTTGGCCGGCCTGCCTCAACGTCCTGCAGCATCGATGTACGATGGGCTCCCACCTTTGCGGCCATCTCCAACCGTTCCAGGGCGCTCACCGCGAAGGCAACGCCCAGTGCCTCACCCACCATGCGCGCCTCCTCCATCATGGCGAGGATCACGCGGCGCGTGCCGTCATCGGATGCGAGTCCTGCGAGGGTGCCGAGGGTGAGCACGCTCACCGGGTTGAAGCTGAGATTGCCCCACAGCTTGAGCCAGATTTCATTGCGCAGATTTGGTCTCACGGGGCTCTTGATGCCGGCTCTGGTGAGAAGTCCACTCAGGAGAAGTGCTCGTTCGGTTTTCTCGCCGGTTGGCTCGCCAATCGGCATCCGGTCGCCATAGTGATGAGCAACAATACCGGGCGTTTCGATCTCGGCAGCCTGCCAGACGACTGAACCGAGCGCCCGCTCCGGCCCGATGGAGCGCCAGATCGCGCCGCCCGGGTCGACGCTCTGAAGTCTGGTGCCCTCCAGCGGCCCACCCACGCCATGGAAATACCACCACGGAATGCCGTTCTGCGCGAACAGAATTGCTGTGTCCTTTCCAAGAAGCGGTGAAAGCTGGCCGACGACGCCCGGCAAGCTGTGCGCCTTGAGCGCTAGGATGATGAAATCCTGCGCACCCAGTTCGGCGGCATTGTCCGTGAGCCGTGGACGCACGACATGCGTCTTGCCGTCCTGCTTGAGCGTGAGGCCGTTTGCCTTCATTGCTGCAAGGTGCGGGCCGCGAGCCACCAGCGAGACCTCGGCCTCTCCCTTCATCGCCAGCCTGGCGCCGACATAGCCGCCAATTGCTCCGGCGCCGAATATGCAGATCCGGGTCATGTCAGCCCCAGTTTCTGCGCAAGGCCAATGCGCTGCAGCTTTCCTGTTGCACCCTTCGGGATTTCCTCGAGTATGAGGATCCTGCGCGGCACCTTGAAGGTTGCAAGGCGTGACTCGGCAAAGCTCCGGATGTCGGTCTCGCTTGCACTCATGCCCTCGCGCAGCACGATCGCGGCCCCAACCTCCTCGCCGAGCTTGTCATGTGGAATACCGAAAGTCACGACCTGCTGTACCGCAGGATGGTCCATCAGCACGGCATCGACCTCGAGCGGGCTGACTTTTTCGCCGCCACGGTTGATGATCTCTTTCAGCCGCCCGCTGAGGGTAAGATATCCGTCTGCATCGAAGCTTCCAAGGTCTCCTGTCCGGAACCATCGTTTTCCTTCGGCATCGAAGAAGCTCTTTTCATTGGCCACGGAGTTGTTTTCATAGCCTGGTGTCACGTTGGGTCCGGAAATGACAACTTCGCCCGGCTCGGTCACCAGCCGGTTCTCCGCCTCATGTGCCACGCGCACGTCGGGGCCTGCGGCGAGGCCAACCGAACCCGGCTTCTGGGGGCGGGGTGGCAGAGGGTTCGAGGTCATCTGGTGGGCTGCTTCTGTCATTCCGTAGCTTTCGATGACGGGAGAGTTGAATGTCTCCGAAAGCGCGATCATCACTTGCGGCGGCAGCGAGGCCGACGAGGAGCGGATGAAGCGCAGAGGTGTCCGTCCAATGGTTTCAGTGTTACGCGCTGCGCGCGCCAGAATTGCCTGGTGCATGGTTGGCACCGCAGTATACCACGTCGGCCGGGATGCATCCATCCAGCCAAAGAACCGAAGCGCATCGAAGCCAGGCGAACACCAGATCGAGGCCCCGGCAGCCAGGCTTGCAGCCACCGCCGCGACGAGCCCGTGAATGTGGAACAGTGGCATGATGTTGAGGCACCGGTCTTTGGGAGAGAGCGCCAGGGTGTGCATGATGTTTTGGGCAGAGGCGCAAATGTTGGCATGGGTGAGCGGTACGATCTTTGGGCGTGACGTTGTTCCCGATGTGTGGAGAATCAAGCCGACATCCTGCGCGCCGTGGACGCGCCGGACAGGCGCGGGCCTGGCGCTGGCCGGGGCACTGAGGTGAAATGCGCCCGCTGCTTCGCCAGGGTGCAACCTGATGATTGACAGTCCGAGTTCGCCACCTGCCTCAAGCGCCGGGCCGGTATAGCCTTCCGGCACGATGACCGCCTTGGCGCCAAGGTCGGACAGGTAGAAAGCAAACTCCTCCCGCCTGTAGCCGGGGTTGAGCGGAGCCGTAATCGCAGCCTGCGCCACAGTGATGAAGGCAGCCGCCATTTCGGGTCCGTTCGGGAGCACGATTGCCACGCGGTCGTCACTGCTGATGCCCCAGGCTGCCAATCCTTCTCTGACGCTGCGCGATAATGTGCGCAGGCCTCCATAGCTGAGCCAGGGTCGGTCTGGCGCACCCAGTGCGGGGGCGTCATCGGGATGCGCTGCGATGAGTTCGGAGATGTGTCTCGGCATATGCTCACATGCTAGGGCTGGCAATTGACAATCGTATACTTGTATCCAAAATGCTCGCGCCCCGCAAGGTTGCTCAATTGGCTTCGATCGGCACGAACAGACCCGTCTTTACACGATCCATGACGACGCGCGTGTGGAAGCGACGGATGTTGGGGTTTGCAAAGAAGAATTGCTTGGTGAAGGCCTCGTAATGGCGCATGTCCTGGGCGGTGAGGACGAGGACGAAGTCGGCATCCCCCGTTACATAATAGCATTGCATGACTTCAGGCGTTGCCACCATCGCTCGCTTGAATTCGTCCACGATGTCTGGGCGCTCACGTTCAAGAGTGACGTCTACGATCATGGTTAGCTGGCGGCCCACTGCTTCTGGCGAGACGACGGCCAGGTTTGCCTCGATCACCCCGGTTTCGCGCAATTTTGCGAGCCGGCGCTGGCAGGCCGATGGCGACAGGCCAACTGCCTGGCCAAGTTCATTGTGGGTCATCTGATTGTTGCCCTGAACCAGCCGCAGCAGCCGCCTGTCAAATTCATCAAGGGTCGACTTGTGCATGATTATCTCTAGATTTTTAGCAATCACGCAAGATAAACCCGAAAAATGACTAAAAAGCGAGGAAAATCCCTCTGCAAACTGGCTCACTATGTCTCCGAGAAAGGGAGTGGCCGATGCAGTTGTCGCGCGAAGAACTGATCAATGCCTACCGCACCATGAAGACCATCCGGGCCTTCGAGGAGAGGGTGAATCAGGAAATGGCGACTGGTGACGTTCCAGGTGCAGTTCACCTTTACGCCGGCCAGGAGGCGTCTGCGGCGGGCGTGTGCTTTCGACTTGGCGATGGCGACCGCATCGCTTCGACCCACCGCGGACACGGCCATTGCATCGCCAAGGGTGTCGACGTGAACGGCATGATGGCGGAAATTTTCGGCAAGGCCACTGGAACGTGCAAGGGCAAAGGCGGTTCCATGCACATTGCCGATCTCGACCGGGGCATGATGGGCGCCAATGGCATCGTCGGTGGCGGGCCGCCGCTGATCTGCGGGGCCGCTCTCACCGCGAAGTATCGCAAGACGGGGGGTGTTGCCGTTGCCTTCATGGGTGATGGCGCATTCAACCAGGGGACCACGGCGGAGAGCCTCAATCTCGCTGCTGTTTGGAAACTGCCGGTCATCTTCGTGGTCGAGGACAACGGCTTCGGGGAAGCAACGAGCAGTGCCGTGGCAGTTGCTGGTGATATCTGCGAGCGCGCCCGCGCCTATGGAATGCCGGCTGAAAAAGTGGACGGTCTGGACTTCTTCGCGGTTGAAGAGGCAACGGCTCGCGCTGTCGCGCGTGCCCGCACCGGAGAGGGCCCCTCCTTCCTGCAGATCGAGGTGCCTCGCTATTTCGGCCATTTCTCGGGCGACACCGACACCTATCGCACACCAGAGGAAAAGGAGGCGATGCGGCAGAAGCGCGACTGCCTCAAGATCTTCCGTGAGAGGGTGACGCAGGCGGGGCTCTTCAACCCGGCTGAACTGGATGCCGTCGACCGCGAGGTGGACACACTGATCAACGCGGCAGTGGTGGCAGCGCGCGCAGCGCCACAACCGGACCCGCGCGAAGTCGCCACCGACGTTTATGTCAGCTACGCCTGAGGGGCCTTGCCATGCCACGTAAATCCTTTCGTCACGCCCTGAACGAGGCGCTGAAACTCGAGATGCGGCGTGATGACCGCGTCATCATCATGGGCGAGGATGTGACGGGAGGCGCGGGCGCCTCCGGTGAGAAGGATGCCTGGGGCGGCGCCTTCGGTGTCACCAAGGGAATTCTCGGTGAATTCGGCTCGGGCCGCATCCTGGACACACCAATCACCGAGAGCGCCTTCATTGGAGCCGCGGCAGGGGCGGCCGCCACAGGCCTGCGTCCGGTTGCCGAAATCATGTTTGTCGATTTTTTGGGCGTCTGCCTCGACCAGATCTTCAATCAGGCCGCAAAGTTCCGATACATGTTCGGCGGCAAGGCGGTGACACCGCTGGTGGTGCGTGCCACCTTCGGTGCGGGTTCCCGCTCTGCGAGTCAGCACAGCCAGGCGCTCTACCCGATCTTCACGCACATCCCGGGGCTGAAGGTGGTGATCCCGTCGAACCCTTATGATGCAAAAGGTCTCCTCATTCAGGCGATCCGCGATGACGACCCGGTGATCTTCCTCGAGCACAAGATGCTCTATGAAGACATGGGTGAAGTGCCGGATGGCGCCTATACCGTGCCGTTCGGAGAGGCGCGCATCGTGCGGGAGGGTCGTGATGCCACGATCGTGGCCCTCGGGCGGATGGTGAAGGTTGCCGAGGAGGCTGCGGCGAAACTGGCGGCGGCCGGCATCGACTGCGCCATCATCGACCCGCGCACCACCTCGCCACTCGATGAGGACACCATACTCGACATGGTGGACGAGACAGGGCGGCTCGTCATCGTGGATGAAAGCTCGCCACGCTGCGGCATGGCGGCAGACATTGCGTCAATGGTAGCGGAGAAGGGCTTTGGCAGCCTCAAGGCGCCGATCCTGAAGGTAACCCCGCCGCATGCCCCTGTTCCGTATGCGCCGAGCCTCGAGACGGCCTATATTCCGCAGCCTGCACAGGTCGAGGCGGCTGTTCGCAAGGTGCTGGAGGCCTGAATGAGCGGCGAGCGCATTGCGGCGATCTCCATGCCCAAGTGGGGCATGACGATGACCGAGGGCAAGGTTGCGGGTTGGCTCGTTCAAGTGGGCGACGTGGTGAAGCCCGGCGCTGAGGTTGTCGAAATCGAGACCGAAAAGATTACCAATGTAATGGAAACGCCTGCCTCCGGCGTGGTCCGCCGTCTGGTGGTGGCGTCAGGTGCGCGGGCATCGGTGGGTACCCTTCTCGCAGTGGTGGCTGCGCCGGATGTAAGCGAAGCCGAGGTCGAGGCCTACATCGAACGCTATGCGCGTGAGGTATCCCAGGCAGACACGGATAGTGGACCGGCGGCCCGGCTGGTCGAGGCGCCGCCGCATTCGATTAACGTTTTGTCGATGGGCTCAGGTGATGCGACGCCGCTCGTCCTGTTGCACGGCTTTGCAGGCGATCTGAACAACTGGCTGTTCAATCAGGCGGAACTGGCGGGGAGCAGGCCTGTTCACGCTCTCGATCTTCCGGCACATGGCAATTCGAGTCTCACGGAAGGATCAGGTTCGGTGCCGGATCTTGCGAAGGCGGTTCTCGCGACGATGGACTCACTCGGGATCGTTCGCGCCCACGTGCTAGGCCATTCGCTGGGAGGTGCGGTCACGCTGTTCATCGCGGCCCACCATCCCGAGCGTGTTGCCTCCGCCACTCTGGTGGCCTCGGGCGGGCTGGGTTCCGACATCGATATGGACTTCATTTCCGGTGTGCTGAGTGCCGACCGGCGAAAACCGATGCAGGAGGCGTTGTCGCGACTCTTTGCGGATCCGTCCGCCGCGACCCGCCAGATGGCAGACACTCTGCTGCAACAGAGGCGTCGCGACGGCGTCCCAGAGGCGTGGACGCGCATTGCCGCGGCCAATTTCCGGGATGGCCGCCAGCGCGGCAGCCTGCGGCAGGAGTTGGCATCACTATCGGGGCCCGTTCTGGTCATCTGGGGCCGGAACGACCACATCATTCCTGCGAGCCATGCCGATGGACTGCCGGCCGGCGTCAAGGTGGAATTGCTTGAGGGTGCAGGTCACATGCCGCATATGGAGGCGGCGGTGGCCTTCAACAGTCTGGTGAACCGCTTCCTGTCCGAAGGGGATGGCGCGTGAGCGGGGCTCCCGGAAGGCGATCCGGCATTCCTGGCCTGCGCGGGGTGGAGCATGTCGGACTGACGGTTCCTGACCTCGATGAGGCGGTCGCGTTCTTTCGCGATGTCATTGGCTGCGAGCTCATCTTTGATGGCGGGACATTCGGTCCGGACCCGGATTTCATGCCGGCCAATCTCGGTGTTCATCCGGATGCTACACTGCGTTACTGCTTCATGAGGTGCCGCACTGGAACCAATTTCGAAATCTTCGAATACGCCTCGCCGGACCAGGCGCGGCAAAGACCAAGGAACAGTGACTGGGGTGGTCACCACCTTGCCTTTTATGTCGATGATTTTCAGGCCGCGATCGCTCATTTGCGGGCGCATGGGGTGAAGATCATGGGCGAGCCGCAGTTCATCGAGGAAGGCCCGGCGGCCGGGTCCTGGTGGGTCTATTTCCTGTCTCCCTGGGGTTTGCAGATGGAACTCTGCTGTTATCCGCAGGGCAAGGCCTATGAAAAAACCGCGACCAGAAAACTCTGGCATCCGGCAAGGCCGGAGCAGTAACGGAGATCAGCAGACATGATAAGTCACCATGGCGCTCGCCATGTCCACAATCAGCAGAGCCGCTTCGACCTCGCCTATGAGGCGGAGCAGAAGGCCGTGCTCAACCAGCAGGCCTATGTCACGATGCGCAGCGAGATCACATCTTGGCCTGGCTATGCGCCGACACCGCTCGTTCCGCTGCCAGGGCTTGCGAAGCAGCTTGGCGTGGGGGAAATTTTCTACAAGGATGAATCCAAGCGTTTCAAGCTCAAGAGCTTCAAGGCACTGGGCGGAGCCTATGCCGTGCTTCGGGTCATTCAGCAGCGCCTGGCGGAGGCGGGTCATGGTCGCGTAACCGCAGGCGATCTGATTTCCGGCAAGTACCGCGCTCTGGTATCGGACATCACTGTGGCGGCTGCCACCGATGGTAACCATGGCCGTTCCGTCGCCTGGGGTGCTGAGATGTTCGGGGCTCGCTGCGTGATCTACCTCCATGCTCATGTTAGTCAGTCGCGCGAGGATGAGATTGCAAGGTTTGGCGCCCGCATTGCCCGGGTTCCAGGCAGTTATGATGATTCCGTTCGTCAGTGTGCGGAGGACGCCATCAGGAACCGCTGGAACCTCGTTGCGGATACCAATGCCGGTGGCGGCGATGCTTCGGTTCCATCCATGGTCATGCAGGGCTATACGCTCATGGTTGCAGAGTTCATGGAGCAGCTGGATGGCCGCATCCCCTCGCATGTCTTCGTCCAGGGCGGCGTCGGCGGGATCGCCGCGGCCGTTGCCGGCCACCTGTGGGAAACGCTGGGCGGCAAGCGGCCTCGCATTGTCGTGGTGGAGCCGCAGCGTGCCGATTGCATCTATCGGTCGATCGCCGCTGGAAAGCCAACCCCTGTCGAGGGGGATGTGAACACCTTCATGGCGTGTCTTGCGGCAGGTGAGATATCGCCGCTTGCCTGGCCCATCCTGCGGCATGCAGCAGATGACGTGCTGGCCATACCTGATCAGGCAGCACCAGATTCGATGCGCCTGCTGGCAGAGGGGCGAGGGGGTGATACGCCGATCGTTTCAGGCGAATCGGGCTGTGCTGCGATTGCGGGCCTGATCGAGGCCGTGGCCGACGACACCCTGCGGGTGAAGCTCGCCCTCAAGCCGGGTTCGCTCATTGTTGCAATTGGCAGCGAAGGCGATACTGACGCCGCGACCTATGAGAAGGTTGTTGGCCGGAGTGGGAGTGCGGTCGAGCGCCTGGCGAGTTGACTCACCCGACTTGCCAACCGCCATCCACGATGATCGATTGGCCAGTGACATAACGCGAAAGGTCTGAGGCAAGATAGAGGTAGGTGCCCGCAAGATGGTCCATGGGTCCAAGGTGCCCGACAGGAATGCGCGAGGTCAGGCCGGCGGCGACCTCGGCTTCACTTATGCCGCGCAACTGGGCACGTTCCCGGAACAACTGGCGGATCATCTGTGTGTCCATCTGACCAGGGCACACGCAATTCACCAGAATGCCATGTGGCGCGAGTTCGGCGGCGAAACTCTGCATCATGCCGATCATTCCGAATTTAGATGCAGAATAGGCGGCATTCTCCCGCCCACCGCGAATTCCGAACAAGGAGGAGGTCATGATGATGCGGCCACCCTTGCCATCGGTCATCATGTGGTGTCCCAGTGCGCGCGTGGTGATGAAGGCTCCCGTCAGGTTCACGTCGAGAACGCGGCGGAACTCTTCGGGTGTCATGTCAGTTCCGGTCTTGAGAAGAAGGATCCCGGCATTGGGCACCGCAATGTCGATGCGCCCAAATCTGCGTGCGGCAGTTTCGATGGCCTTGTCCGTGGCCACTGCGTCGGTCACGTCGAGGCGGAGCCCCAGCGCATCGGCGCCAAGTGTTGCGGCTGTCGTTTCGGTGTCCTGCTGCACATCAGCGATGCAGACCCGCGCACCTTCAGCCACCATGGCCCTCGCCACCGCAAGGCCTATGCCCTGTGCGCCCCCGGTGATGAAAGCGGCTTGTCCTTCAAGAAGCTTCGCCATGAGTGCCCCTCCGATCAGTACTTTGAAAACTAGACGCTGCATGGCCAACCATCAAGCGGAGACATCCTGAAATGACGGGTTCTGTGCATGGCAGTCCGATGGACGGCGAAACGATCCTATCTTTGTGCTGCGAGCTTGTTGGCATGCGTAGCGAGAACCCTCCAGGCGACGTTCGGGCGCCTGCTGCTGTTGCCCGCGCATTCCTGGAGCGTTACGGGCTCACTGTGACTGAGGTCGCCCACATTGATCAGAAGCCAAATCTCGTTGCCACCATCGAGGGTGTGTCAGCAGGCCGCCATCTGGTGTTGAACGGTCATCTTGATACCATTGGGCCTGGTGAAACCGCGGACTGGTCGGTTCCGCCCTTTGAGGCGACGCGGCGCGATGGCAGGATTTACGGTCTGGGTGCGGGAAACATGAAGGGTGGGGTGGCGGCGTTGATTGCTGCCTTTGCCCATCTTGCGCAGCGTCGCGATATGTTTCGCGGTCGCGTCAGCCTCACGCTGGTGGCTGATGAAACCGTGTTTGGCCCTGATGGTGCCGGCTACCTGCTGGAGCAGCGCCCCGATCTGGTGGGCGATGGTGTCATCTGTGGCGAGGGACCTGGCGCCATGGCGCTTGGTCTTGCGGAAAAGGGGCTGCTGTGGCTTGAGATGTCCTGCCGCGTTCCATCCGGGCAGGGCATGCTGACGACGGCTGGCGCGTCCGCTATTGCCCGGCTTGCAAGCATACTGCTCGAGGTTGACCGACTGAATGATCTGTATGTGACACCGCCAGCCGCGCTGTCATCCTTGGCCGCACACGGCGGTGAGCATGGGTTCCGGCTCAGCGCCAATGCGGGCACGATCCGCGGCGGGCGGTTTGTCAGCCAGAAGGCGGATATCGCAGTTGCGGAGGTCGACTTCCGGGTTCCTCCGGGTCTCACCATCGATGAGGTTGAACGTCGTGTTCGTGACATCTGTGGCGGTAAAGCCGAGATTCGGCGCATCAAGGGTTGGGAGCCGAACTGGTGTTCACCATCTGATCATCTTTCCAAGGCAGTTGCCGCTGCCGCACAATCTGTTCTTGGAAGGGAAAGTCCGCCTGTCGTTCGACTTCCCGCCTCAGATGCGAGCCGCTGGCGCGCGCTTGGAATTCCCGCGGTGTGCTTCGGGCCGCAACCACTTCTCGCATCCGGCATCGATGACTATGTCGAGGAACGCGACGTTGTGGAGTGTGCTGCAATCTACGCGAGAGCGGCGATCGACTGGCTCAATCGCTGAATAGGTCTCGGCGCGACGTGATGAGGCGCCGATCGACCATTGCGTGAAAGCCCTGGTCGCTGGATCCGATGTGCGTGATCCGGAGATCGCAAACCATGCCTGCAAGGCAAAGGCACGATCGTCGCCAGTTGAGAAAAGCGCACCATTGCCAAACTGCCGCAGCCCGATGTCAGGCGTGATGTGCTTGCGCATGGCTTGATTCTGCGGCAGGGGGGTTGAACAGGCCGCGTTCAGGGACATCGCGAACCTCGTTTACGCTCCTCACGCGCACCAGGTTTCCGAATGCAACGGTAAGGACACGAGGCAACCTCGCGTCGAAATGCTTCTCGTTGATTGCATCTGGCGCGGCATTGCACTCGTCGCGGTTGATCATGCCACCGTCCGGCTGATCACACCTGCGGGCACGTCACCTGCCAGTTTTAGGGCTTGGTCGACCAGCGCCTCCGCCGTACGCCAGTCGTAGGTTCGGACCATGTTTCCATGGTTGACGAATGTCGCTCCGCCGTAGAACATTTCATATTGTGTATGGCGGGAGGCAAACTCCGAGCCCAGCGCATCCCATGCCAACTTCATGACACCGATCCGGCCCATTGCATCTGTTACCGGGGAGACCTGCGTTGCGGCGATTGCATCCCTGATGATGGGGTTGGCCAAGTCGTCGACCGAGGACGGCAGCATGATGACGCCTCCTCCGCACAACTCTCGGATTGACATGGCGATCTGTGGATAGAGTTCCTGGGTGATCGAGAGCGCAGCATACAGCAGGGGCGCTGATGGCACGAAATAGCCGCCCGTAATCTCGCGGCCCTCAATCTCCATCCCGGCAACGAGGCCTTCCACCATGGCGGCCTGGGCGGCAAGCCGGCCAAGCGTTGAACGCACCTGCGGCACATCGGCAACACCGTTCGTCTGCGCCACCCGCCGTGCCAGTCCGACGAGGAACTTGAGTTTGGTGGCGAGGCGGATCTGCGACTGGTAGTTCTGGTAGACATGGGCAGGCGTGTCATGCCACTGCGCCCTCGCAAGATCGACGTCTCCGGCAACAAAAACCCGTTCCCATGGAACCTTGACGTTTTCAAAAACGACAATCGCGTCGTTCTCGTCGAAATGTGTGGAGAGAGGGTAGTCGAAGGACGCTCCCGCAGCGGCCTCATAGGAGCGTCGCGAAAGCAGCTTCACTCCGCGCGTTGCCAGCGGCATCGCGAAGGAGACTGCATATCGCTCTTCACCTGGCTTCAGGGGTTCTATCGCCGCAACCAGGATCTCGTCTGACATCACTGAACTTGTGCCGAGCATCTTGGCGCCCTCGACCGTGATGCCGGAGGCATCCTCGTCGACGATGCGCAGCACGACGTCGCGTGCCTGCTCCGATGCGCCCTTCGAACGGTCCGACTGTGGATTTCGGATGACATAGGTCACGAACAGGTCGTTGTCCCTGGCGTAGGAAAAATAGTCGGCCAGTGCCTTGGCGCGATCGTCTGATCTTGCCCGGAACACGTCCAGCCCCATGACCATGCCACCCAGCGTCGTCGCGAGATGGTCGGGTGAGCGGCCGAGGAAGCCGAGATGTTGAGCCGACCAGGTCTCGATTGCCCTGCGCCGCAAGACAAGATCGGCATGGTTTCGTGGCAGCTGCCACGAGCGATTGACCCGCTCGCGCGCACCATTGGCTGGCACCGTCATGAGCTCTCGGTTTTCGGCGGCCGCCTGAAAGTCATAGAGCTTGGCGAAGGACGCAACTGCGTTGCGGAAAGCAGGATGCTGGGTAACATCGCCCACCTGCTTGCCATCGATGAACACGGTGCGGCCGTCCCGCAAGCTGCGCGTATAGGCTGCGCCATCCCTTATAGCCATGTTACCTCCCCGCAGGACCAAGCCTGCTTGGTTCAGTTCGATCCTGCTTTCATGCTACCAAATTGCTCGCACACTGGCCATATTCAACTTGGTTAAATCCTGTTCCGGAGCCACGCGCGTGACCCACAGCGCCTCTTCCACCCAGGCAATCCGCGATTTCCTCGCTCACGGCGGCGGAATGCCTGATCCGCAATGGCCCGGCGGTGCGCCGCTGGACCTCAACATCACCCTCGATTTCGCGCGTGGTGGCGCGCATTCGATCCGCGCGGCAGACCCGCATTCGCAGAACGTGCTGCCGGACATCGAATTTCCGTGGCTGGAGGGTTTCCCAAGCCTGCCCGTTCCATCTGATTTCGATTTTGGCTCGCGCCGGGCGGTCTGACGCATGCGTGTCGCCCTCACAGGTGCGTCTGGCTTTATTGGCCGACGGGTTGGCCAGTTGCTCGAAGCGGGCGGAGCGACCGTGCTTGGCAGTGATCTTGGCTCGGGTCCGGCAGTGCAGAGTCTGGACCTGCGTGATCGACCGGCGGTCGGCAAATGGCTGGAGGCTTGCCAACCTGATGCGGTGATCCATGCTGGAGCAATTTCCGGGGCGATGGTGGCAGGCGACAACCCGGATCTCATCACTGCAGTGAATGTTATGGGAACGGCGAATGTGCTGGCAGCAATGACCGAGCTTGGCATCAGCCGGCTCGTGTTCCTGTCGTCGATTGCCGTCTACGCCCCGCGCAGCGACCGCTCGCCGGTGGATGAGTCAAGCCCGCTCGCATCAAGCACATCCTATGGCATGAGCAAGATCGAAGCCGAACGCCTGGTCCGCAATGCGGTTTTCAGTGGCTTGCTCCGGGGCAGTTGTGTCCTGCGGCTGTCATCGGTCTATGGCG
>NZ_JBIIDX010000066.1:0-17774 GCF_044238155.1 Aestuariivirga sp.
TCGCCGGCGCATCAATACTTTCTTTCAGTGGCCATTTCTTCGATGCCAGGCACACTGATTGAGGAATCCGCGCTGAGAAGATCAACTTTAGCTCACGCAGATGCTGGTAATGAGTATATGTTCTGGAGAAGATTGGAAAGATATCAACGGCGGTTTTCGACTTCGCTGTTTGCGCGGCAGTTCTACATGGAATTGATGCATAAGTTTGTCTCATGGTCAGGTCATGAACAAAAGCCTGATCTCGTCAAGCTTGGAGTATTCTTGTCAAGCTTGCCTACAGAGGTTCAGCCATCAGCCTATCGAACGCTTGCGAGAGCAGCCGCGCGTGCCAGCCAAGTTGAAATCACAGATTATGCCGCAACTCGGTTACAGGACATTTCCACTGCAGACAGTGCGGACGATCATATTTCCCGTCTTTATGGGTCAATCTTCAGTATAGCGACCAAGAATGGGCAGATGGCATTCGCGCAATTACAGTCGATCAATCAGACTTATCTGCAGCCTGACGATCAAGCTCTGCTTGTTGCCGCACTGAGTATTGCCAAAGACATAAATCAACCAACGAAGTATTCCGTCATCAGAAATCTACCACCGTCAGCGCCTAGTCCATTGGAAGTCGACGCGGATAAGATGTTGGAAGATGTCGGTCGACTGCTACAACAGGCAAAATCATGATCCAGACAAACATCACAAAATACGCACTAGAAGCCACAAATACCGCCACACGTACGGCCGGCAACGAGTTTTCTAATCAAGATGAATCGCTGTTCATGGCGATGATATCAGAACGTTCTGTGGATAGCGAAGATGATAAAGAGCCGTGCCTATCAGAAAATAGTTCTGATGTTTTGGTGACCGACCCAAGTCTGTCCATGCAATTTAATCCTGCCATGGAGTGCACAACTAGAGCAGTTAATGGCTTCTCTAGTCAAGCCACTTCAAAAAATGCCTACCCTGCGTTCTTGGGGCAGTTGTCCCTTTTAGTCAATTTCGCTCAGCCGATGCTATCATCTGGCAATCCTGTGTCATCGAGCGATGATGCGGCAGCCATGGAAGATGTTCTGCCGCATATTGCGGACCATTTCTGTTCCAGTAACGGGGCGACCGCAGGCATTGAGATTGATAAAAATGCCGATGGACATCAAAATGTGATGGACGAAGACGCTGGCAGCCGCAGTGAACTCAATCATTATGGTGAAAGGAAGCAAACTGACAGATCGGTAGTCAATACGATGGCGGGGTTAGTTGAGTCTTTTGACAGTGAGATGTTCGATCCTGAATCACCAGTAATGAATACAGATGAGATCAAGCTGGGATCTTCTCCAAGCCCACTAGTTCTGTTCTCATCGCCGACGACTCAGATTGTTTCTCGAATTCACGACGAGACTTCTAGACGGAATGGGACTGTTACAGAAACAGGCGAAAAAGTTTTTGATGATGATAAGATCACGATACAGCCAGGTGCTCATCGGATTTTCAAATTGAATCTGATTCCAGAGGATCTGGGCGAGGTGCAAATAACGCTCAGGAGAACGCTTTCTGGCTTGCGAGTACACATAGAGGTAGAAAAGGTCTCGACAGCAAATGTGCTTCAGGCGGATATTTCGACACTTACGGAGAAGCTCAGCGGGTCAAGCCAAGGGCTAACGACTACAGTCATCAACATTGAGGTTCGGGATGATATCGAGTACGCTGCGCGGTCATCGCAGCTAGAAGCGAATCTTTATGGGGGTCCAGGAACCTTTAGCGGCTCTATGTCTGGTATGAACAAGAGGTCAAATCCAGACAAGCAAGAACTGGCATTCCCTTCAATGAGTCGAAGGGAAGATGACAATGAACCTCAGAGCAGGAGCGCTATTCTGGGCGTTGTGGTCTAGCACAACAGCATCAGCTGCGGCAACTCAACCGCTGCAGAGTTGCGAGCGAGAAATGGCGCTTGCAGCAACTGAGGAGAATGTGCCACTTGGTATTCTCTATGCAGTTGGCATGACGGAGTCGGGACGTAAGGGTACACTTCATCCATATGCCCTGAACATCGAGGGCAAAAGCAGTTTCTTCGAGTCAAAAACTGAAGCAATCATTGCCTTTAAACAAGCACAGAGAGCCGGAAAGAGGTTGATTGACCTTGGGTGTATGCAAGTGAATCATTTCTATCACAGCTCTGAGTTTAGCTCTGTTGCAGCGATGCTCGATCCGCGCACAAATGTACGTTATGCGGCGCGGTTTTTAAGGCAACTTAGGGCGCGGGAAGGGAGTTGGACGATGGCTGTTGCGCGCTATCATGCTGGACCTGATAATGATCCGGCCCAGAAGCGTTACATCTGTGCAGTAATCCGGAATCTGGTCGGCTCTGGTTTCGGCACGTGGACGAGTGGGGCACGCCGGTTCTGCAAGAGTTGATATCCAACGATTGATCATAAGTCCTGCACAAGAAAGACTATTTACATTAACGCTTGAGCAGCTGGAGATCAACTTTTAATGAGTTTATACGGCGTCATGCGCACCGGCACGTCCGGCATGAATGCACAGGCAAGTCGCTTGTCCGTGGTTGCGGATAATGTGGCAAATGTGAACACGACAGGCTACAAATCTGCTTCCTGTCAATTCTCAAGCCTTGTACTCTCTAATTCCCCAACATCATACGAATGCGGAGCTATTCTAGCATCAACAAAATACAATATTTCCGCGCAGGGAAGCCTTATGAGCACCTCGTCTACAAGTGATCTTGCTCTCAGTGGACCTGGTTTCTTCATAGTATCTGACCCCTCAGGTGCACCCTTTCTCACCCGTGCCGGATCATTTGTAAAGAATGACAGTGGAGACCTCGTGAATTCGGCGGGTTACTCTCTCATGGGCTTCAAGCTCACCCAAGAGCAGCTGAGTTTCACCGTGAATGGCTATGATGGGCTGGTTCCCATTAATCTGACAGCCGCAGCAATGTCTGCATCGCCATCGACTGCTGGAACGTTTACTGCGAATGTTCCCTCAACAGCGGCTGCTCTCGACCCTGCAGAGCTTCCGTCGATGAACAACACTGACTCGACCTATACTTCAAAGTCTTCGCTTCTTACATATGATCGGCTAGGAGCCGTCGTAAAGGTGGATGTCTTCCTGTCCAAGACAGACGACAGCACTTGGGAAATGACGATTTTCAATTCTGCCGATGCTGCCGAAGGTGGTGGATTTCCCTATGGCGCAGACCCCCTACTGAGTGAGACCCTCGTCTTTGACGTGAACGGTGCACTTGACGAGAGTGAGCCGACACAGATCGTGTTTTCTATTCCAGGCGGTGCTGAGTTCAGTCTCAATATAGCGGAGATGACACAACTTGCTGCTCCCTATTCTGTAATATCGGCTCGCGTAAACGGAACACCGGCGGGTGATCCCTACGATATCGAATACTCAAAAGACGGTTATGTTTACGCAACCTACAACTCCGGCACCAGGATACCCATGTACAGAATACCCCTTGGTCAGGTGACAAGCGCAGATCTTCTCAAGCCCATGGCAGGAAATGTCTTTTCGCCAAACCAAGAATCTGGAATCGTGACCGTCGGATTTGCTCAGACCAATGGCCTTGGGTCAATCCTGTCCAAAACGCTCGAACAATCGACTGTCGATCTGGCAAGTGAACTTACCTCCATGATCGATGCCCAGCGAGGATACACTGCAAACTCAAAGGTATTCCAGACAGGCGCTGAGCTCATGGATGTTCTCGTCAACCTGAAGCGTTGACCATTAGAAATGGCGGCATGAGGCCCCACAGATGGCTGCTCTCTCTTCTGCTCTTAACTATGCTATAGCAGGTTTGTCGGTCTCTACGACTCAGTCTGCGCTGGTCGCGCGAAATGTCTCATCTGCCGGCGATGATAATTATGTCAGGCGGAGCGCAGACATCAGCGTTCTGCCCTCTGGCATGCCCGCTGTCGCACGCATCAGCCGGAATGCAGATCGGCAACTTCTCGATCGTCTACTGACAGCTGAAAGCTCCGCAGCTGGCCATGAGATACTCCTCGCTGGATTGAATAGAATGAGCGCCCTGGTTGGAGATCCGGAGAGTGATTTATCAGTAGCTTCATCGATCAGCAGGTTACAACAGAGTCTCAAACGCTTTGAAGCAACTCCATCAAGCATTGCGCTGTCCCATGATGTACTCCGTAGCGCAAAGGAGATCGCCCAAAGGTTAAATAGTGGATTTCAAGAAATTAATGCAATTCGCAACGATGCCAGTAAAGGACTGGCTTCATCAGTAGAGCAATTAAGCAGTCTTCTCGACCAGTTCAAGATTTTGAACGATAGTGTTGTCAGAGGACAAGGAACACCCGACGAACTAATGGAGAGTCTCGACCAGCGGGACTCAGTATTGAAGTTGATTTCCGAGGAAATCGGCATTCGCACAGTAATCAGAACAAACAATGATATCGTCATATATACTGAAAGTGGTGTTACACTCTTTGAAGGATCTCCGCGCGACGTCATAGTCACTAATTCAACGACTCCTCAGTCGGAGTCGGATAGTTCAACTGTAAAAGTCGATGGGGTAGCGGTTACGGGTGCGTCTGCACCGATGGCGCTTTCAAATGGTCGGATCGCCGCATATGCAAAGCTGAGAGATTCAATAGCTATGGAGGTCTCACAACAGTTTGACGAAATTGCTGCGGGGCTAGTCCGAGCCTTCTCCGAGAATGGCCCACCATCTGCGGTGAGTCTTCCGCCTGCCGAGGGTCTGTTCAGGGCGGATGGATCGGTACCATCGCTTGCCGAGCGCAATGAAGGTTTAGCCGGAAGGCTTCGCATTAACGAGCTGGCTGATCCTGATCTAGGCGGTAAACTCTCATTTCTTCGGGATGGGGGCTTCGGCGGCGAGGATTACATTGAAAACACGGCTGGCTATCCAGGCTTTCAGTCACGTATCGCCGAACTGGTCGATTCGATAGATCTCATACAGCCATTTGAAGCTCGTGCAGGCATCGGCGGAGATGTATCCGTCAGGACACTAAGCCTACAGTCGATATCTTGGATAGAAGCAACGCGACAAAACATGAGTTCCACTGTCGATGCATCGCAAGCAGCTGCACAACGTACATCCGACGCTCTGGCACGAGTTACCGGCGTGAACATTGATATCGAAATGGCTACTTTAATGGACTTAGAGAAAAGTTTTCAGGCATCTTCACGCGTCCTGATTGTTGTTGATGCGATGCTTGCATCCCTTCTCGAGGCAGTAAGCTGATGGCTGGAATTGAGATGATCCCTTCGCACATGTTGTTGCAACCAGCGCGTCAGTCAATTAGTACAGCACAAAAAAGTCTCTCCAGCCTTCAGACAGAAACCACAACAGGACGGCATGCCGACATCGGACTGGCGCTTGGAACGAGAACAGCTGATTCCGCAGCACTCCGACTTGCGCTACAAGATACACTCATCCAAGGAGATATTTTTAGTCAATCATCAGTAAAAGCCGAGGTTACGCAGACAGCACTTACCGCACTGAGTGATTTGGCCCAGCGGTTCCGCTCCACACTGACCGTCGGTAAAACATCCGAAACTGGGCGCGTGATCAGCACTCAGGCCGCTCAGGCATCGTTGCAGGCGTTTCGTGATTTATTGGCGACAACCTATAATAGCGAGTACCTTTTCTCAGGCCAGAATTCGGACATAAGTCCAATTAACGATTATCACTCCGGTCCGCGAGCCCGCATAATTTCAGCTTTTCAAGATTCCTTTGGGTTTGAGCCCAGCAATCCAGCAGCAGCTCAACTAAGCTCAGATCAGCTTTTTGAATTCGTTACTGGCGCAATGGAAGAGCTCTTTTCTGGGGACAATTGGAGAGCAGCATGGTCAAATGCTACCGAATTCAGCCCAACAATACGTCTGTCCTCAATACAGTCAACGCGTGTCCTGGCTACAGCTGACTCAGACTTCGCACAAAAGCTAGCTTACTCATTCTCAGTCATCGAAGTTCTTGGATCGAGCGCCGTAAATGACGCAGCCTTTAGTAGAGCAGTAGATATTGCGCTTGGTGTCGTTTCTGAAGGACAATTGCTGGTCGAAGAGCAGCAAGCGCTGATTGGCAGCGGTCAAAAGACGTTAGAGTCCGCCAGAGCGCAACTTTCGATTCAGAAAACAATGCTCAGCAAGGCCATACAGGACTTAGAAGGTGTAGATCTATTCGACGTTGCAACCAGAACAAATCTAGTCATGTCGACTCTCGAGGCTTCCTATGCACTCACCAGTCGACTGGGTCGATTGAGTATTCTGTCGTACCTCAGGTGACACGGCGGGAGAAATGGAGAATGGCTGATATGTATGAAGCAACCTATATTGCAATGCTCGAAGACACGACCGACCAGATTCGGGAGAACGAGCGTCGGGCGTTTGATACTGCAATCGCCAAGCTTCGACTGGCTCAGGAACTAGGTCGTGGCACACGGGAATCAGTGGAAGCTCTTCTGTTCGTCAATCGATTATGGACAATTCTGCTGGAGGATCTTGCAGATCAAGGAAACGGCCTTCCAGACGCGCTGAAAGCGGGGCTTATTTCAATAGGAATATGGATTTTACGAAGAGCAGAGGACATTCGACAGGGACGTGTCAATGATTTCTTGGCTCTGATTGAGGTTTCAGAGACGATCAGAAGAGGGCTTGGAAAGCAAGATCATGTTCATTCATTTGAAGCGCGGTGAAAAACTCTATGTGAATGGTGCAGTACTTCGGGTTGACAGGCGAACATCTCTCGAATTCCTGAACAATGTGACATTTCTTCTTGAAAATCACGTCATGCAGCCAGATGAAGCCACAACACCCCTGAAAGAGCTGTACTTTGTTACGCAGACAATGCTCATGGATCCAGCAAACGCACATATGACTCTGGAGGTCTATAAACATTTATCCCATAGGGCTCGTCAGAGTGTGACTGACAACAAGGTCACTGAGCAGATCGATCTTGCGGATCAGAAAATCGCCAGTGGCCGATACTTCGATGCGCTGAGGTATCTGAGAAATTGTTTTGACGAAGAGAAGCATGTAGCAATACCATCATCAAATGCAGAGGAGGCTGCCTGATGACAGCCGTCAGTTTTTTGCCAGCCAACCAGCAACCCGCAGTAACTCCTCACACTGAAAAGGAAAAAACAGCAATAGACTATAATGCGTTTCTCAAACTATTCATAGCACAGTTGAAAAATCAGGATCCCATGAACCCTCGGGATCCTTCCGAGTCTCTATCGCAACTGGCATCATTTTCGACTGTTGAGCAGTCGATCAAGCTAAATGAAAAGATTGATCAACTGATTGCTGCTACAAATACAACGGTGTCTGCAGCAATGATTGGTCGCACAGTGAGTGATCTTGGTGGGACAATTTCTGGCATCGTCACCAGTATCGAGAGCACTGCGAGCGGGTTGACCGCCGTACTCGAGACAGGAAAAGAACTGCCTCTCAACAAGGGCTATCGTATATCTCATCATGAATGAAGCAGACGCACTGAAGCTCGTCCAGGATGCGCTATGGGCTGTGGTCTTGGGATCTGGGCCTGCGGTTGCGGCGGCCACGGTCGTTGGAGTAGTTATAGCATTCTTTCAGGCGTTGACTCAGATCCAGGAGGCTACACTTACATTCGTTCCAAAGATTCTCGCGGTATTTGCTGCACTTCTAATTTTGGCACCAATGTCTGCAGCACAGTTGATGAGCTTTACAGAACAGATTTACGGTCTTATCGAAACAGGATTTTGAAACACGATCGGCTCAGGCTGAACTATCCAAGATCATAGTCTCCTCCAGACATGACACGTATGGCCGTGGCAGGACTTCCATGACACATGTATTCGCAGAGCTAAGTATTCGCAAGCGGGCTCTGTGATTACCAATTTTATAACCTGAGTGATGAAACCGCGGCGGTTCAGCGTTCAAGCTGAAATCAGGCAATCTCGGGCAAGGCTGAGTCCCCACAATGGAAACTGGACAGGAGCTATCTTGGTATGACTGACACGACGAGAACGCCCACAATGGAGTCAGCCGCTTTGGGTGCAAATCGTGACATCGGCTTTGCCCTTGGAATCGTTTCTATCCTGATCGTCTTGTTTCTGCCAATTCCGCCATTTCTACTCGACATTGGTTTGGCCCTCTCGATTTCACTGTCGGTCGTAATTCTGATGGTGGCCCTCTGGATTCCTAGACCTCTTGATTTCTCGGCATTTCCAACGGTGCTTTTGATCGCAACAATGCTTCGGTTAGCCCTCAATGTTGCAACAACACGACTCATACTGACTCATGGGCATGAAGGAGAAATGGCAGCTGGTCATATGGTTGGCGGCTTCTCAAAACTTGTGATGAGTGGAGATTTTGTTATTGGCGTGATCGTATTTGTAATACTGATAACGATCAACTTCATGGTCATTACAAAAGGTGCATCACGCATTGCAGAGGTTGGCGCCAGATTTACCCTGGATGCAATCCCAGGAAAGCAAATGGCGATCGATGCTGATCTTTCGGCTGGTTTGATTGACGACCGTGAGGCCCGGCGACGGCGGTCCGAGTTGGAGCAGGAAAGTGCATTTTTCGGCTCAATGGATGGTGCATCAAAATTTGTTCGGGGAGATGCCATCGCTGGTATGATCATCACGGCTGTAAATGTGTTCGGCGGAATCATCATTGGCGTGATGCGGCATGGAATGGGGTTTTCCGAGTCAGCAGATGTGTACACGAAACTTTCGGTGGGTGATGGTCTTGTAACCCAGATACCCGCATTGATTGTCTCGCTGGCAGCAGGGCTACTCGTTTCAAAAGGTGGCAATAAGGGAGCTGCGCAGGAGGCCGTATTTACTCAGCTTGGCGGCTATCCCCGCGCGCTGGTCGTTGCGGCCATACTTCTTGCAGTGCTGGCACTTGTTCCAGGCTTGCCATTCATTCCCTTCGCGCTCTTGTCAGCCGTGGTCGCTGGCGGCGCTCTTGGAATTACCCGCCAAAACCGAGCGCAAGTTCAGATGCTGGACGACCAGCGCCGAAAAGAACTGGCGGCAAAGCAGGAGGAAGAGCGCAACTCAGTCAAGGAGCTTCTGAGAACTGCAGAGATCGAATTACGCCTGGGTCGACAGATATCGGGCGCGATGCTGATCGCACATGGCGAGCTTGCACATCGTGTTGCAAAGATGAGGCGGCGATTCGCTCAGGACTTTGGTTTTGTGATTCCCGACATACGGCTGAGCGATGATCTGCAAATTCCACCAAAGAGCTATTCAATTCGCATTCATGGAACAACAACGGCAACCTTTGATCTCAGACTGGGCGAAGTGTTGGTAATTCCTGGTGGTAAGCCAAGGCCAGACCTCCCAGGAGATTTGGTCCGAGAACCGGCATTTGGCATGGAGGCATTTTGGTACCCCGATGTCTTCGGAGCCGAGCTCCGGGCTGATGGCTTTATGCCGGTCGATCCAATGTCTGTTATGCTCACACATTTGTCCGAAGTGCTCCGTAGCCACTTGGGCAATCTGATGTCCTACAAGGACCTTAGGGGACTGACAGAGCGTCTCGAACCGGAGTATAAGAGGCTTCTTGATGAGATTTGTCCTTCTCTCATTTCATACTCTGGGCTTCAGGCTATTCTGAAGCTGCTGTTAGCTGAACGGGTTTCGGTCCGTAACTTGCATCTCATACTTGAAGCTGTTGCAGAAATTGTTCCTCATGTCCGAAAGCCAGAGGCAGTTGTCGAACATGTCCGTCAGAGACTTTCTGCACAGATTTGTGGTGATTTGGCTCAAGATGGCGTGGTCAAAGTCGTCAGGTTGGGTAACAAGTGGGATATTTCATTCCTTCAGAGTCTAAAGCGGGACCAGAAAGGGGATGTTGTCGAGTTTGATATCGATCCACGGCTGATTGAACAGTTTGCCACCGAACTTGGGAATACCATCAAGGGTTTTGTAGAGCAGGGTGAACAGTTCACACTGGTAACTGCACCAGAGGCCCGACCATATGTTCGCATGATTGTTGACCGGCTGTTCCCAGCCGTTCCTGTTCTCTCCCACATCGAAATATCACGCGGAGTCAGGCTAAACGTACTGGCTTCTCTGTCATGAACGATGGGTTATCTGAAACGATTTTTATATTTATCCTCATTTTTTGTCGTATTGGCGCATGTCTGATGTTTGCACCGGGGCTTTCAAGCCCCCGTGTGTCCATGCCCGTCAGACTGATCATTGCAGTTGCGATTACGGCTGCTCTATCACCCTTGATCTGGCCAGAAATATTGGCAGTAGCGACTGCGACCGATCAAGCTGACCGGCCCTTTCTACTTTTGTCGGAGATCCTGGCGGGGTCGGCAATTGGGATCATGGCACGCTGCTTCATCCTTGCTCTACAGTTCGCCGCAACAGCAGCAGCCAATCTCATCGGACTTGCCGGAATACCTGGCATTCCCCTCGAGGACACAGACACCGGATCCCCATTGGCATCACTGGCATCCGTAGCAGCCGTGATGTTGATCATGCATGTCGGTCTGCACATCGAGCTTCTTGAGGCAATCATAGAGTCATATCATGCCCTTCCACCAAGTCGCGATATACCAATTGACGGCTACTTCAGGAGTCTGCTTGGCACAATTGCAGAAGCATGGCGTCTGGCCCTTCAGCTTTCAGCTCCGTTTATTGCCTATGCAATTATCGTCAACTTCGCTCTTGGCTTGGCAAACCGCTTTGCACAGCAGATTTCAATCTATCATGCCACCACTGGTGCGGTAATTCTCGGTGGCTTCATGCTTGCCTCCCTTGTTTGGATAGACTGGCTTTTCATTTTCCTCGAGTCATATCGATATTGGCTCCAGAACGGGGGTTTCTGATGCAATCAGTCAGGCGGCTGCGAAATCTCGCAGAAATCCATAGAATGCTACTGCAAAGGTTGGAGGTTAAGATGCAAGCACAAACTCGGTATCGTTGCCAGTTGCAAGCAGAAGAACATGAGGTTCAGGCAGTAGTGAAGCGAAATCCGGAAGCCTTGGGCGATATGTACACCAGAAGTTTGAATAGACTGATTGACATCAGTCACAAAGTAGAAGGAGCAAAGTCAACAGAAAGATGTCTCCAGTTGGATCTCATCAAGGTGAGTGAACGGATAAGACTCCTGCAGGAAAAGGCCAGAATGACCGAAGTCCAAGTCACTCAAACTCTGCATAGACATGAGCTTTGGGAATGGATCTCAAATGCAAGATCAGCTCCAGACAAGTGAAGCGTGTTTGAGTATCAATCAGGAGGAGTAGACGTCTGCATGGCAGTAGAGTTATCTTCAGATTTTGTAATTGACGTAATGCGCAATGCGGATCCAGCGCAGAAACGCCTTGCAGAAGCGCGCCTGCTGGCGCTGGGGAATAAGTTTCAAGATTCTTTTTCAGAGATACTGAAAACTTCATCGGATACTTCGGCTCTGGAATTAGGTGAGGCTATCCCAAGTTTGACAGGTCAATCAACAGATAGCACCATGGCCGGCTTACGAAACCCAAAGCCTTATGAGGCATTTGAGCAGCTGGTCCTGCGTAATCTCTTTGAGACACTGCTGCCTGACACAGAATCAGGGGCTTTCGGAGATGGTCCATCATCAGGCATATGGCGTTCGATGGCAGCGGATCAGCTCGCCAGTGTTTATTCGAAAGCGGGTGGTATCGGAATAACAGACATGCTCTTACCAGAGAATGGCAGTGATCAACTGCGTGGCGAACAGAAATGGCCATATTTTTCTGTTGGATCAATAAAATCATTTTCGGGATAAAACGATTTGCCTCCTGCACCAGCGTTGTCAGATCATGCTGCCCTCATCCAGTCTTTGCAACGACTTGTCGATGTGATTGTCAGTGAAAATGAAGTTTTGAGACGTCACGAAGCTGTGAGCCATTCGGAGTTTGCAGACCGCAAGAATTATGCGCTGCGAGAGCTGATGGCAGCTCAGCGCGGGCATCAGTCATCATTGCTGCCAGATATGGCAAAAAAACTTATACGCGAACTGTCCAGCGTTCTTCAGGAGAACAGTCGACTTCTGAAATTGCATATCGCTGCTCTGGGCGATGTGAGCGACATCATCATAGGCACGCTCCGGGAGGCGGAGTCGGATGGCACATATGGGAAGACAGATCGGTATGCCAAGACATAGGTTCTGATGCTTAAACTTGTTCTGATAGGAATATGGACTGTCTTGGTCACTGCTGGTTCGACATATGCCGCCAGCTTCTTTGGGCTCGTAGGCCAGGCAGGCGACTCTCAGCTGCCTGATCAGGGGCTCGACAAATATACATCGGATTTGATGAGCGTACCTATCATCCGCGGTGGTGACGTGGAAGGATACCTCATCATCGAGCTAGCATTCATGGCTGATAAGGCGCTGGTGGAGGAGAAGAATATCGATCCTCAGCCATTCATGAAGGATGCGGCATTTCAGGAGATATTTACTGCCGAGACTTTTGATGTCCGGCGCCTGAAGAAGCCGGATGTTGAGAACCTGGCCAAGGCGATTGCAGCTGAGGCAAACCGGCAACTGGGCGCTGAGATAGTCAAAGACGTTCTTCTCCAGCAGGTGAATTATGTTAGGCGGGAAGACATCAGAACCAACTGGATCGGTGGTCCCAAGAGTGGAACGGAAGAGTAACCCGGATACATCGCAAGAGGATGTCTTACGTCCTGGAGGTATCGACATTCTAGGTCTTGAGCATGATTTGTTGAGGCTGTGGAGGGATCCGCTGATGATCCACGGGTTACTGAACAGGCAGGAACTGGACAAGAGCTTGCTGGGAGCGATTCCTCGATCGTCGGAAATAATTTGGGTGGAACAATTAAGATTCTTACCGGATTTGAGCGGTGAATATGATGCTGTCGCATCGACCTATTCTGAAACAGGACTTTTCTCGACATCTGGCGCCGCGGAGGTTTTCCTGCCATCGCCAGAGGACTCCTCGGAAGCGATTCTGGTCAATTCGTCACGAACTTCGGCTTTGAGTGAGGTCCGTAGGTTCAAAAAGCCTTTGGGCCTTTACGGAGCCTGGGTCTCTGTGGTCGCCGTGCTCGCCATTTCGGGAATTTTGCTCGCGTGAGCTAATCGATTACTTCAGAATAGGATCTTGTTAGCTGGTGGCTTTCTGTTCCCGGCTCTTCAGGCCAGAACTGCAGAATGCTGTATAGTGTCGTCTGGCATGGAAATTGCTGATCGCCTCTATGTGAGGTGTGGCAATGGACAAGAGAACAGTGTGGACGATCAGACAGTTACCGCGGGAACAGTTGGAAAGCTTTGCGGTCAGGGCAGCTGCTCATGTGCGCAGTTCGCAAGGCGAACTGAGATCTTGGGAGTTCTTCCTGGCCGTGCTCACAGGTTTTTTACTGGGAAGTGTGGTGGCTGCATTTGGGTTCCTATTGGGCTCAGGCCTCGGTTGATGCGTTCTGTGCCGAAATGACATGGCCTACAAAGGGAAGCTCACGAAACTGGTGAGCCATGTCCATGCCATAACCGACCACAAATTTGTCGGGGCAGACGAACCCTTCGAAATCAGCAGTGATGTGAGCGGCGAGATGGCCGGGCTTGTGAAGCAACACGGCCGTGAGGATGGAGGCAGCTCCTCTGGCCGACAGCAAATCCTTGGCGAAGGCCAGCGTTCGTCCCGATTCGAGAATGTCATCGATCAGGAGAACATCGCGGCCACGCACATCTGCTTCAATGTCGCGGAGCACAGTGACTTGGCCGACAGATTTCGTTGACTTGCGATAACTGGACAGGATCATGAAGTCAACTTCAGGCGACAAGCCGGCGTGGTGCATGGCGCGAATGAGGTCAGCTGCAAAAACGAAGCTTCCCTTGAGGATCGGAACGACAAGAAGCTCTCTTGGTCTTCGGGCCGCTATGTCAATCGCAATTGATTGCACTCTCTGCGCGATGTTTTCGGCGGAGAATAGAATTCCGATTCGATAGCCATCAATCATCAGGTCAGTCATAACCCGTCATTTGAACCGATTTCGTCAATATGCGCAAACCGAATTTCGAGGTGTTCAGCACTGGACGGCGGGGAGGCGAGCCGGGTCACAAAGCTTGTTGAGTCACCTGGTTTCAGTGGGCGGGCTTCGGTGTTGAGGACCCAGTGATAGACTTCCTCTTTGTCCTGACCGCGAAGGCCAAATCGCAGCCAGGGAATGCGGCGCTGTTCGGAAGAGGTGTTTGTGAGCTGACCGCGCACGGCAATGACCTTCTTGCCGTCCATAAGAAAGTGTTGAACATCAATATCCCGGATTTCAAGCCCATAAATGTTTACCTCCCGCCCGATCAAGCGATAGAAATCGAGGCTGGCGGGCGCGGCGGCTACGATCTGTTCAGGAAATGCAAGCGCACAAGCAACGGGGCTGGCTGCAAACAGGCCCAGCGCCAGCCAAGAGATCAACGCCAGTTTGCGCTGCCGTCTCAGGTCAGCAAAATGTCGTCTCGCATCGCGTGCGGCGATAGAAAGCCTGCGGATTTCGGGTTCGGAGGTCTTATTTCGTGCAACGGTTGGAGCGGGAGCTGCCTCTTTCATGGGCGCCTTCCTTTCTTCTGGCAGATCTTCAATCCAGGCATGTCCACAAGCGACGCAGGCAAGTAGCGGGTCTCGCGTTCGATCCCGGCGAGAAGAATCATTGGGAAACGAGCAGGAGGGGCAAGAGAAAATCATTAGCCAAGACGCCGGAGGGATAAGGTTTAAATTCGCAATTATAAGTTATAAATAACATCCTGCAGGGTTAACAGATCGTTAAAACTCGGATGGTTTAACGAGACGTCGTTGGTGGAAGGTAAGTGTAATCATGCTGCGGCTTGAGAATGTCGGTCTCAGATATGGAGATGGCCCCGAGATTCTGCGGGATGTCACTTTTGGCGTTCACCCCGGTGACTTCTATTTCCTCACGGGCCCCTCAGGTTCGGGAAAGTCATCCCTCCTCAAACTCCTGTTTCTCGCCTTGCGCCCAACCCGTGGCAGTCTTCACATCTTTGGTGAAGATGTGGGGCACCTGACTCATCATATGCTGCCGCCAATCCGGCATCGGATCGGCGTGGTTTTTCAGGAGTTCCGACTTCTTGACCATCTTTCAACCTACGACAACGTTGCTCTGCCGCTGCGTATCGCCGGTAAGGCCGAATCCTCCTACAGACGCGATGTCCTCGATCTTCTGGACTGGGTAGGGCTATCAGAGAAATCAACGTCGTTGCCGCCCGTTCTGTCTGGTGGAGAAAAACAGAGGGCGGCAATTGCACGTGCAGTAATTGCCAAGCCGCAGCTATTGCTGGCTGATGAACCAACTGGAAATGTTGATCCATTACTTGCCAAGCGACTGCTTCACCTGTTCCTCGAACTGAACAGGCTTGGAACCACAATGGTGATTGCAACTCATGACAGGAACCTGATCCGGCAAGCTCAACGACCAGTCCTTCATCTTGAGGAAGGTAGCCTGAGGCTGCAATGAAACCTGGTTCCATCATTCCATCTTCTGCGTCCTCCCTAACGTCGCTCACCGTCACGATGACCGTGATGAGCTATCTTGCCTGCCTCGCAATCGGTGCGCTCATTCTTGTGGACAGGGCCGTAACAAACTGGACCAGCAGTTTAGCCCGTGAAATGACTGTTCAGCTCCGGATTGTCAGGGATACAGACATAAATCAACAGCTTGAGAAGGCTCAAACTGTTCTCTCGCAATTCCCCGGCGTGTTGCAGTCTGAAGTGCTTGATGAAGTCGAAAGCGCGCGCCTTCTTGAGCCATGGCTGGGTACAAGATCACTTGAAGGCCTACCAGTACCCCGCCTCATTCGCATCATCACTGATACTGAAAATCCTCCTGATGTCGATGTGCTCGAGGCGGAGATATCCAAGATAAAGGGTGCTCGACTCGATACGCATCGAAAATGGGAGACCGAGCTGACTCGCATGGCGCGGGCTCTCATGGTTTTGTCCTACTCAATACTCGTCCTAATATCAGCATCAGCAATAGCCATCGTAATCTTTGCAACCCGTGCCGTTTTGCAAGCCAATCGACATATTGTGGATCTTCTCCATCTCATCGGCGCAAGAGACAGCTACGTCGCACGCCAGATCGATGGAAGATTCCTGCGCACAGGCATGATCGCTGGCTTTTTCGGAGTAGGCCTTGGTCTGCTGACTTTCCTGCTACTCGGCCTATTCGGTGGTGGATCAGAGTCAGGAGTGGCAGCAGCAAGCCGCAGTTTGTTGTTTTCAACACCTGAGTCTGCCCTTTGGACATACGGATTTCTATTTCTTGTACCCGTCACAGCGACGCTCATCTCGCTGGTCACAGCACGGGTCACACTCTTGCGCCGACTAGGAGTTGTGACGTGATTTATGTGCGCTCAGCACTCTTTAATGCCATTTTTTACCTCAATCTTGTTGTTTTTCTCATTCTGGGTTTTGGCTTCTTCTTCACCCCCAGGCGATGGTCAATTCGAGCTCTTCAGTTCTGGGCCAAATCTTCGCTTTTCTGGCTGAGAACCATTGCCGGTATCCGAATGGAGGTGCGTGGACGGGAAAACATACCACTGGGGAGCGCAATCATCGCCGGAAAACACCAGTCATTCTGGGAAACCTTTGCAATCCTCCCGCTTCTGAACGATCCGGCAATGGTCCTGAAAAAGGAGCTCACCTATATCCCACTCTTCGGATGGTTCATCTACAAGTTCCGGATGATCCCTGTGGAACGGTCCTCTGGCACACAGGCTTTGCGGTCGATGATCGATGCTGCAACAGAAGCTGCTGCATTGAACCGACAAATTGTTATCATGCCCGAGGGCACAAGACGATCGCCGGGAGACCCGCCTGACTACAAGCCTGGTGCAGCTGCGCTCTATGGAAAACTAGGGCTGAGCTGTGTCCCATTTGCGCTCAATTCAGGCCTCTTTTGGCCACGGCGGCAATTCCTCAGGCGGCCAGGAACAATCGTTATCTCTTTTCTCAGACCCATATCGCCAGGCTTGGACCGCAAGACATTTCAGAAGAACCTGGAGACGGCCATTGAAGCCGAAACGCACAAGCTGGTGCTCGAGGCTGGATCAGATCAGAAAAGCACAAATAGAGAACATTTTTTCGACTTACGGTGACGGGCGCGCTAAGGTCAGCCAATACCGGAGGTTCAGAAATGACCATGGGCCGGCCCGCGCTCGACCCCATCGCAAGGGAAATCTGGGCGATGAAGTATCGCTACAGGTCGCCAGATGGATTGATCGAGGAAACGGCGATTGAAGACACCTGGAGGCGAGTAGCGAACGCTGCCGCAGCTGCCGAACCTGAACATTGCCGAACGGGCTGGGCGCAGTCATTTTACGATTGTCTGGAGGGATATAGATTCCTTCCAGGCGGCCGGATTCTCGCCGGGGCTGGCACATCGAGACAGGTGACCCTGTTCAATTGCTTCGTGATGGGCCGAATACCAGACAGTCTCGATGGTATCTTCACGCAGCTGAGGGAGGCGGCGTTGACGATGCAGCAGGGCGGCGGCATCGGTCATGACTTTTCAACGCTAAGGCCTTCAGGCGCGCCCGTGGCTGGCGTCGACGCTGATGCCTCCGGACCCGTGAGTTTCATGGAGGTCTGGGACGCAATGTGCAGCACAATCATGTCTGCCGGCACAAGACGTGGCGCGATGATGGGCACAATGCGCTGCGATCACCCAGATATCGAGGCATTCATTGCCGTGAAGCAACAAGCCGGAAAGCTCAAAAACTTCAATCTTTCCGTTCTTGTTACTGATGATTTCATGGCTGCAGTCAAAGCTCAGGCA